>CALVSA010000053.1 GCA_944358825.1 uncultured Bacilli bacterium | reverse complement strand
TATATCAAAATAAGGCTTTTAATCTGAAAAAGAAAAAAATCCGTAAAAAAACGGACTTTAGTCTAAAAATTTGCGTTTTTTTTATTTTCGTGTTTGTTTTTTATTTTTTTACTTAATTTATATGACTTCTTATTAAAAATTTATTTGTATAATAATGTCAAGTAATTTTTATATCAAAAAAAATTTAATAAAAAACAGATGAGATTTCTCATCTATTTTGATATTCTTATTCTTTATGCACTAAATGTTGCTGAAATTCCTGAACCTTCAGCTGAGTTAAATGCTACACTTCCATTGAAATGTCCATAGTCAGCTGCATTTTGTGATTCTTCTAAGTTATCAATCCAAATTACAATGTAAAATGTTTGATTTCCTTCAGCATTTAGAGTTATATTAGACGCAATTGGATTTTCACCTATTCCATATGAAGTTGCATCTGGATTTACTGTTGAAGCATCAGTTAACACTTGCCATTTTAAATTTGCAAATGCACTTTCTCCTCCTTCTTCAGCTTCTGGATTACTAACTGGTTGTAAATCTAATGTTCCAGTAACAGCTGCAATACTATTACCTTCATTAGTTACTTTTATTGAATATACTTGACAGATAGTATTATTATTTTTATCTAAACAAGTTTTAGGATCTCCTGTTGCAGCCGTATCACCAGTTACTGCTTTTTGTAAATCGGTACTATTAAGAGGAATTAATCCACTAACTGCTCCTGTGCTTAAGTGAGTTACTTCAAGACTAAGTCCTGTATTAGCTGCCTCACCTTGGATAGTATTAGTATCTTCAGCAGTTGCTGTAAAGTATGCAAATGTTGCTCCGATAATTGCGACTACTAAAGTTGCTACTCCGATTACACCATAGAAAAATCCAGTTCCATTTTTCTTTTCTTTTTCTTCCATTTTCTTATCCTCCTTACATTAATAATGATAGCAAATTTTTTATACTAATGCAAGCCATTTTATTAAAATCATTAAAAAAAAATTCGACAATGAATGTCAAATTTTTGTTTTCTAGCTAAATGTTGCAGAAATACCAGCACCATCAGCTGAATTGAATGTTACAGTACCTGTAAATGTTCCTGTATTAGTAGCTGATTGATCAGACTCTAGGTTACTAATCCAAATCATTATGAAATAATCTGCTTTTCCACTAGCTGTTAGTGATACACCATTTGCTAATTGTGTTGTTGCAATTGGATTGTAAGTTGTAGTTGTTGCTAATGAACCAGCATCAGAACCACTTAATAATTGCCATTTTAAGTTAGCAAAAGTTCCACCTGTGATATTTAGAGTACCATTTACAACTGCTGTTGAACTACCAGTATTAGTTACAGTTATTTGATATACTTGACAAACTGTGTTGCCGTTTTTATCAACGCACATTTTACTATCAGTAGCTGTATCTCCTTCTAATCCTTTAGAAACATCAGCATCATTCATTGGAATTAATCCACCAGCTGCATCTGTGCTTATTTTATTAACTGCTAAGCTTAATCCAGTAGTAGCTGCATTACCTTGGATTACATTGTTATTACTTGCACTTGCACTAAAGTAGGCAAATGTTGCTCCAATAATTGCAACTACTAATGTAGCAACTCCAATTACTCCATAAAAAATTCCCTTTCCATTATTATTTTCCATTTTCTATCCTCCTTACATTAATAATAATAGCAAATTTTTTATACTAATGCAATAATTTTAATTAAAAAAATGAAAAAATTTGACATACGCGTCAAATTTTCTTTTTCTAACTAAATGTTGCAGAAATACCAGCACCATCAGCTGAATTAAATGTTACAGTACCTGTAAATGTTCCTGTATCAGCAGCTGATTGATCAGAACCTAGGTTGCTAATCCAAATCATAATAAAGTAAGTTGCTGCCCCAGATGTAGGTGCTAATGACTCTCCTGTAGCTAGAGTTGTTTCTGATATTGGATTATATGTATCATTTGTTGTTAATCCATCAGAAGAAACTCCATCTAATAGTTGCCATTTTAAGTTAGTAAAAGTTTCACCTGTGATATTTAGAGTACCGTTTACAACTGCTGTTGATGTACCTGTGTTAGAAACGGTTATTTCATATACTTGACAAACTGTGTTGCCGTTTTTATCAACACACATTTTATCGCCAGTAGCAGCATCGCCTTCTAATCCTTTTGAAACATCAGCATCATTCATTGGTATTAATCCACCAGTAGCATCAGTACTTACTTTAGTAACTGCTAGATTAAGTCCAACAGTAGCCGCATTACCTTTGATTACATTGTCATTACTTGCACTTGCACTAAAGTAGGCAAATGTTGCTCCAATAATTGCAACTACTAATGTAGCAACTCCAATTACTCCATAAAAAATTCCCTTTCCATTATTATTTTCCATTTTTCTATCCTCCTTACATTAATAATGATAGCAAAAAGGTAAAAAAAAAGCAAGTATTTTTTTATACTTTAAGCTTTTTTTATTTTATTCTGTTCGAAGTGCTTCAACTGGATCTTTTTTACTAGCTAATTTTGCTGGTATAAATCCTCCTATTAATGTTAAACTGACACTAACAATCATCAAAATTATAGCATGTAATGGATTAAGTTGAGCAACATTTTCTAAATTCGTTAAATTTTCTAATATTATATTAGCAGGTATAAGTAATATACATGTTATAGCAATTCCTAATAATCCAGAAGCTACACCTATTATAAATGTTTCAGCATTAAAGACACGAGTTATATCTTTTTTTCTAGCACCTAATGCTCTTAAAATACCAATTTCTTTTGTTCTTTCTAATACTGATATATAAGTGATTATTCCAATCATTATTGATGAGACAATTAATGAAATGGCTGAAAAGGAAATTAAAACTATAGTTACAGCATTCATAATATCACCAGTTAATGATGAGATCATCTCTGCCATATCTGTATATTGTATTGTATCTTGTTCTTCTTTATTTTCATTGTATTTATCCAAATAACTAATAATGCTATCTTTTGATTCAAAATCTTTGGGATAAATATAAATTGCTACTGGAGTTGTTTCTGCTCCTAAATAACTTAAGATAGTTTCTTTTGTTTCATCTTCAGTAAATGGTTGATTAGTTAATATATTATAATCGCTTTCTTTTTGATCATTTACTATATTAGAACCTTTATTGTTTTCGATAACTATATTAGTAAGAGCATTTGTATATGCAATTCCACTACCAGAGGTTAATACTTCTTTATCTTCTTTACCTCTAATAATAGCTTGAACTTTTATAGTTATACTATTTTCATTATTGTATAATGCTTCTAAATCTTTATTAGGAATATAGAAGTTATTTACTTTTTTATAATAATCATCATTTAAGACTAATTTTAATTCTTTATTTAAGATATCTTCAAAACTTACTTCCTCGGCATCATTAAATCCTAATTGTTTTAATGTTGAGGCATATACTCTATTTTTACTATCTACTTGCAATATTAATCCTGGTTTAGTAGTATCTACTTCACCTGCAATTACATCGTAATTAGCGTCTAACACATCTGATGAGCCATCTTTTTTAGTTGGTAATAAAGACCATGGCATTAATCTTGCATTAGTAGAGTTTATTAATTGGTAGCCTGATTCTTCATTATAATTTATGATATTAAAATTAGTAGCGGTTTGATAAGAAATTCCAGATATATTATCTTGATTTATTTTTTTAATATAATCTACATAGTCGTTAGTAATGTTATTAGTATGCGTCATAGTTGTTTCAATATCATCTTGAGAAAATACTTTATCCTCATCTGGATATTTTTCTAAATCATTTGATTCTTCTACCACTTTAGCAATATTCTCTTCACTCATACTCATTGCTTGTTCACTTATGATAATTGGCGATTGCGATAGGGTTTCTTTTTCAAACTTATTTATTTGAATATCAAATCCGTTTGATAAGGATAATATTAGAGCAATACCTATTATTCCTATACTAGATGCAAAGGCGGTTAATGCGGTTCTACCCTTTTTAGTTTTTATATTATTAAAAGATAAATTTAGTGCTGTTAAAAAGTTCATTGATGTTTTTTTTATGTTAATCTCACCATTATTTTTTTCTTTTTTCTTTATTGGTTTAGAGTCACTAATTAAACTTCCATCTTTAAATTCAATAATTCTGGTAGCATATGTTTTGGCCAATTCTGGGTTATGTGTTACCATTATTACCAATTTATCTTTTGCTATTTCTTTAATAAGATCCATTATTTGCTTACTGGTCTTGGTATCAAGAGCTCCAGTTGGTTCATCTGCTAAAATTATTTCTGGATCGTTAACCAAACTTCTAGCAATGGCTACTCTTTGCATTTGTCCGCCTGATAATTGGTTAGGTTTTTTGTGAATATGTGATTTTAGTCCTACTTTAGTCAAGGCTTCGATTGCTTTTTGTCTTTTTTCCTTTTTATCAATACCACTTAGTGTTAATGACATCTCTACGTTTTCTAAAATAGAGATATGGTTGATAAGATTGTAACTTTGAAAAATAAAACCAATACAATTATTTCTGTAGGCATCCCAATTACGATCGTCAAATTCTTTTGTTGATTGGTTATTGATGATTAAATCACCATTATCATAACGATCTAGACCCCCTATTATGTTTAGTAGGGTTGTTTTTCCGCTTCCTGATGGTCCTAGTATGGCAACAAATTCGTTTTTTCTAAACTCTATACTGACATCTTTTAAGGCGTGTTGAGTAAATTCACCAGTTTTATAACTTTTGTTAATTTTTTTTAGTTTTAGCATAATAATCTTTCCTACTTTCTAAATAATTTTATTATAAATTGATAAAAAATTCCTCTTGGTTACAATTATATAAGTTTTAACTTTCAAAGTCAATAAAATCCCACAATTTCCCAAAAAATGCAAAAAAAAATATCAGCAACGTCCTATTTTTGCTAATACTATCGTCGGCGCTGAAGTGCTTAACTTCTGTGTTCGGGAT
>CALVSA010000052.1 GCA_944358825.1 uncultured Bacilli bacterium | reverse complement strand
AAATGGCTTCCTACTTCTTGCATTAACCCATCTATCAAATATTTCCACTGCATTTTTATAGTTGTTATATGAATAGACGGTGCTTTAGCCTTTAATTTTACCCCATACCTACTACCTTGTTTAATAACTTCTGGTGTTTCTAATTTCATATCATCAATTGTTGGAGCAGCAATTCCATAACCAGTTTGTTTAACCATTTTTAATGCCGATTTAATTTGACTATATTCATGTTTTGTCTCTTTAAATTCTTGGAAAATAGAAATTAAGTTAGCTCGTGAAGTAATATCCATACCAATAATGTCATTTAAAACTTGATTATAAAGACCATTAGGAGCTTCTAGATTAATTGTAACTTCTCCAATTGATGTATCTACTTCAGATATATAAGCTTTAGAAATAAACTCACAATCATTAAAATGATTAGTAATAGTATCAATATCCTTTAATTTATTAACTTCAACAACACTTTCTTTAATCTTATCAATATAAGTCTTTTTAAGTTCATGATCAGGATTTAAAATAGCAATCCATTCTGGCATATTAACTTTAACTTCTTCAACAGGAAACTCATATAATGCATTTTTCAAGATATTATACATATCTCTTTCTTGCATATTTTCAACATTAATAGGTAAAACAGGCACCTTATAACTATCTTTTAATGAATTAGCTAAATTTTCTGTTTCTGGTAACATTGGATGAGCCGAATTTAGTAAAACAATAAAAGGCTTGCCAATACTTTTTAACTCATTAACAACATTTTCTTCAGCTGAAATATATTCACTTCTAGGAATTTCTCCTATAGATCCATCTGTTGTCATAACAATTCCAATAGTTGAATGATCTTTTATTACTTTTTCAGTTCCAATTTCTGCAGCTTCAACAAACGGAATGGCTTCAGAATACCATGGTGTCATAACATATCTAGGACCGTTTTCATCTTCATACCCTTTTGCCGCTGGAATAACATAACCAACACAATCAATCATTCTAATATTGCAACTGAAATCATCAATTTTAACTTTAGCAGCCGTTGCTGGTACAAATTTTGGCTCAGTTGTCATGATAGTTTTTCCACCAGCCGATTGAGGAAGTTCATCTAAAGTTCTCTTTTTTTCAGCAACATCTTCAATATTTGGAATAACCAAAGTTTCCATAAATCTTTTTATAAAAGTAGACTTTCCAGTTCTAACGGCTCCAACAACTCCTAAATATATATCACCACCAGTTCTTTTTGCTATACTTTTTATAACATCAAAATTTTCCATAAATCCCCTCTTTTCTATATTTCATTAAATAATATGAAACAAAATAAAAAAAAGTACTAAATACTTTTCTTTCTTTTAATAACTTCCTTAATAAAATAATTATATAACCCCTGCATATCATCCATATCTTCTGGATGCCATTGTAAAGACATTATAAAATGATTATCATCAATATACTCAATAGCCTCTATAACATTATCATCACTTCTAGCAACTACCTTAAAAGGTTTATTAACTTTATCTAATTTATAAAGATGACGAGAATTAACATAATATTTTTCTCCCAATATTTTAAATAAATTACTATCTTTAGCAATATTAACTAAATGTAGTTTATCAACATTATAATGATTACTTACTTTAACTAATTTATTTTCATCTTTATCATCACTATATAAGCCAATAATTTGATGCCCCATACAAATACCTAAAAGTGGAATATTATTCTTAAGTGCATACTCTACTATCTTATAATGATACTCAAATATATCACTACCACCTTGAATTATAATACCATCACATAAATTTAGCACATCGTCATTAAAATTATTATTATCATAAGTCAAAATACCAATATAGTCACATAAATTATCTAAATATTTTAAATTATTTTTAGTAACTACCGCTAAAGAAGTACCATTAATAACCTCATCACGGGCAACTATACCAATTGTTACATTTTTCATTGTAAGAATTTATCTAAATTATTAGGAACCTTATTATTTAAAACTGTATCAATAATCTTTTGTTCCTTTTCTTTAGATACTTCCTTTCCTGTCATTTTGGCAATATCTTGAATAACTTCCTTTAAAGTATTCTCATCATTCATATTTCCTTGTTGTAATTTGTCCGCTAGGGATAAAATAGTTGCTTTATCAACATTAGTTTTTTTTTCAATTTTCTTAAAAAAATTATCTGAAAAAGCCATAAAAAACCTCCTACATTATAATATATGTAAGAGTCAAAATTGTGTTATTTAATTATTTTCATTTTTATTTTTAAATTGCAAAACAATAGGAGTTCCTTCAAAATCAAAATTTTCTCTAATTTTATTTTCTAAATATCTCTCATATGAAAAATGAATTAAGTTCTTACTATTAACATTAAAATTAAATTTAGGAGGTTGAACACCACATTGATTAACAAAATAAATTTTTAATCGCCTACCTTTATAAGAAGGCGGTTGATTAAGTAAAACAGCATCTCTTATAACTTCATTTAAAACACTAGTCTTAATCTCTTTTTTAGAGTTTTCATAAACCCTATAAACTTCTGGCATTAAAGTATGAATACGCTTTTTAGTTAAAGCAGATAAAAATACAATTGGTGCGTAAGATAAAAATTTAAATTCAGCGCGAATAAGTTTAGTAAACTCATTCATAGTCATCTTATCACTAACAAGATCCCACTTATTAACAACAAGTACAATTGCCTTACCAGCTTCTAGTGCATAACTAGCAATATGTTTATCATGTTCAATAATACCCTCGAAAGCATTAATAACTAATACACACACATCACTACGTTCAATTGCTTTCATACTTCTTAAAACACTATATTTTTCAATATTCTCATAAATCTTCCCACTTTTTCTAATACCCGCTGTATCAATGGCTACATAATCATTGCCATTAAATTTAAAAGGAGTATCAACTGCATCACGTGTTGTTCCAGCAACATCCGATACAATTGACTTTTCCTCACGAAGCAAAGCATTAACAAGACTGCTCTTACCTACATTAGGTCTACCTATAATACAAAATTTAATAACATTAGAATCATATTCTTCCTCATTAACCTCTCTAAAATCAGAAGTAATAGAGTCTAATAATTCGCCAATACCTATATTATGTTCTCCAGATAGCCCAATAACAGTATCAAAGCCTAACTCATAAAAATTATAAATATTTTCTTCCCTTTTAGTATTATCAATCTTATTAACTGCTACAATTACTTTCTTTTTAGATTTTTTTAAAATATCTCTAATCGCATAATCATTCGCGTTCAAATCATTCATACCATCAACAACAAACACAACAACATCTGCCTCATCAATAGCAATTTCAGCTTGAATTTTAATCTCATCGTTAAAAAGTTCATCAGTAACATCAATACCACCAGTATCAATTAAATGAAATTTAAAATTTTTATAAACTACATCTCCATAAATACGATCTCTAGTTACTCCAGGGGTATCTTCAATAATAGAAATTCTTTTTCCTACAAGACGATTAAAAATAGTACTTTTTCCAACATTAGGCTTTCCCACAAGTGCTACAGTAGGTAATTTCATAATAAGTCTCATTCCTTTCAGCCTCGCTAGAGGCTCGCCTTCAAGGCACACATAGGTATTAAAAATACCTT
>CALVSA010000051.1 GCA_944358825.1 uncultured Bacilli bacterium | reverse complement strand
TACACATCCAAAGGTCTTATGAATTAAGATTATTTGTTTTTCACTAGGATATAATCTAAATTTATAAGTTTTATAACTCTTCATAACATACCACCTCACTTGTAATTAAACTATAACATATAAAACATATGTTTGTCAATAGTTTTTTTAATTAAAAAGATTATTTTGTTACAGTTCTCTATTTAGTTTTGTTAGAATTAAATCTGATGTAACTTTTTTGTTTGTTCTTGAACGGAGAACTTTCCTATTAAATAAAAAATGCACAATGATCGTGCATTTTTTTTTACATAATAACTACTTTTTACATATATCTTTTAACTTACAATTTTCACATTCAGGCTTAAGTGCTTTACAATAATATCTTCCAAACAAAACTAATTGATGATGTGTTCTATTCCATCTTTCTTTGGGAATTAATTTCATAAGCTTTCTTTCAATAGTTAAAACGTCATCTTCTACATTACAAAAGCCTAATCTTTTACTAACTCGACTTACATGAGTATCAACCGCAATCGTTGGCTCATTATAAATTTCCGCTAAAAAAACATTAGCAGTTTTCCTACCCACTCCACTTAAACTTTCCAAAAACTTCCTATCATTTAAATCCTTTTTATCAAGCAATTTCAAGGCTATTTCATGAACAAAAACAGCTTTCTTATGATAAGTCCCTATCTCTTTAATAATGTTTTCAATATCCTCTATTTTAGCCTCACTAAGCTCTTTAAGTGATGGATATTTAGAAAATAAAATACGACTTACTTTATTAACCCTCTTATCAGTAGTCTGAGCACTAAGAACAATAGCAATCAATAACTCATAATCTTTACTATACTCTAATTCACACTTGGGATTAGGAAACAATAAATCTAAATAAGAAAAAACCCTATTCATCTAACCAATTGTAGTCAAAATAATTAACTTTACCATTTTTCTTCTTAAAATTAATCTTATCCTTAACTACATCCTCCTTCTTCTTATACCCCTTTTTCTTCCATTCATATAAAATCTTATCAATATATCTTAAATTATTAACATTATTATAAACAGCTTCCTTCAAAGCCTCAGTAATAAGTTCCTCACTAAACTTATCATTTAACCATCCCTTAATTATCTCATACTCCATTGGAGAAATAGGACGACCAAACTCATCTTGAAACTTCGTAAAAATATCAGTTTCCCTAACTTCTTCACTTTCAGTAAAAACAGCATTAAATAATTTATTATAAAGCAAATCAAGACATATATATTCTTCACTCTTCTTACTATTATTTTTCTCAACAACAACACTAATAAGCTTTTTATCAACTAAATTACTAATAAGCTGCATAACTAAAAACTTATCCAAATCCAAATCTCTAACTAAATTATCCGGATTATATAAAATCTTATACCCAGAATCAATAATATATATTAAAACAACTAATTCCTCTTCCGTAATATTTAACTTCTTATAATTTTTAAATAATACTCTAGGAATAATAATAGGCTTCTCCTTCATAAACTCAATAACTTTCTCATCCATACTATCCCTCAATTTCTACTTTTTCAATCTCTTCTCCACTCTTAACATCATAATAAGTATAAATAATATTTATACCATCTACATCAACCTTTTCATACATAATAGCATTCTTCCTATATACCAAATCATAACTAGATTCATATAAATCAGAAATATTCATACTAGTAACCTCTTCATATTTAGAATTTAATACAACAACCTTATCTTTAGTCTTAACAACATAATTATCTAAATATTTATTAACATAACTAACATCTTTAGAATATTTATCTCTAACTTCATTTAAAATATTATTTTCATACTTATTATTATTATGAACAATAAATATTACCGATAAAAAAAATATCAATACTAAAGATATAAATATTATAATAACTTTTTTCATAATATCATTCCTCTATGTAATTATACAATAATAAATAGCAAAATGTAAATACATTAATTCGTAATATTAAAATTAATTTTCATAAAAAATATCAAGAAATAAAATCACTTGATATTTTATCATATACTTTTAATTTTCACATTATAACTTATTGCTTACTAAAAAGATTCACAATAAAACATTACTTACCAAAAGTATATTATTTATGTATTTAATCATTTAATGATTAGGAATTAATCCTCTACAATAACACCACTGATAATAGTCCTTAAACCATTATAAACTAGAGTATAAAACTTACTGTAGTCTACAAGCGCAAGCAAAGCCGCACGAGCCGAGTTGTTGTTGTTAGAATCTCCATTGTTCCTGTTGAAGTTGAACACGCCCGCGTTAGAGCCATTGTTATAGTTGCCACCGCGTTGGAACCACGGGTTAGACGAGTTGACGAAGTTCGCGTTTGAACGAATTAATCCCTATATAAACATTAAAATGTTTATACCTAAAAATATATACAAAAAAATAAATTACTTTATTCCTTTGCATATACTTTTAATTTTCACATTATAACTTATTGCTTACTAAAAAGATTCACAATAAAACATTACTTACCAAAAGTATATTATTTATGTATTTAATCATTTAATGATTAGGAATTAATCCTCTACAATAACACCACTGATAATAGTCCTTAAACCATTATAAACTAGAGTATAAAACTTACTGTAGTCTACAAGCGCAAGCAAAGCCGCACGAGCCGAGTTGTTGTTGTTAGAATCTCCATTGTTCCTGTTGAAGTTGAACACGCCCGCGTTAGAGCCATTGTTATAGTTGCCACCGCGTTGGAACCACGGGTTAGACGAGTTGACGAAGTTCGCGTTTGAACGAATTAATCCCTATATAAACATTAAAATGTTTATACCAAAGGAAGCAACCAAAAGGTTGCTAGTGAGGTTCCTTTTTAACAAAGGAAAAGTTTAATGTCTGACCTTTCAGACAAATGTCCGAAAGTAATAACGAGGTACCCGCCCTTATCGTAAACATAATATATCAAAATTTACTTTGGGCGGGGCAAATTTTCATTTTTCCAAGCAACAACAGTTGCTTGGAAAAATGAAAACTACCCCGAGTAAACTCGGGGTAAAACCCCATCATGATAAATTTTATTTATTAGAAAAATATTTATCCTTGCATATACAATAGTGCACAAATTATCTCGCCCTCGAGGGCGCATAGCGCCTTCAAAAATATCTCGGGCGAGCCTACGCATATCCAAAACTTGCAAAAATTTTATACTACTTCCCCTTGTTCAATTATATTTTGAGGGAAATTCAATGACAGTTTCACAAGGGAACCACTCCGTGGTTCGACGA
>CALVSA010000050.1 GCA_944358825.1 uncultured Bacilli bacterium | reverse complement strand
TATCAAAATAAGGCTTTTAATCTGAAAAAGAAAAAAATCCGTAAAAAAACGGACTTTAGTCTAAAAATTTGCGATTTTCTTTAGATTTGCTATGGGTGATTGTTTGTTTTTTTGTATTTCCTATCTTACTTTTATTAGTTGTTTTTATTTCTTCAAAAGCATAATATTTTTTGATTATTTTAAGAATTTCATCATTATCTTTTTTAGTAATAGTAGCAATTTTATTTTTAATAAAATATGGTTCTCTAATTCTATTAGCACTAATATTAATTAAATTTTCTATTCTAGCAGTACCTAATTTTTTATCCTTTAAATCATAGTGAAAATAATAGTTATCATCTTTATGTTTTGAAGTTAATGGTATAGCAGTCCACATCTTTTTATTTGATGAACTACGCCATAATATTGCTGGTCTTAATTTTCTTAACTCATTCCCAATATTATAACCTAAATCAACCCAACAAATAGCACCGACTTTAAGATTAGTAATACCACTATCTTTATTAATTAAATCTAATTTATCTTTGCATCACTTACTATATGATACGCCATCTGGATTATTATTTGTATTATCTTTAACATAGTTTAGAAAACTATTTCTTGATTTTGAAAGTATTTCATCAAATTCTTTATTAGTAATTTTTAAAGGTTTACCTTTTATATAAATACATCTTTTAATGCTAGTTCGATTATAATCATCGCTTTCACTTAATACAATATATTTATTAATTGATTTAACATAAATACTATTATCTTTATTTTCACCATAAACAGGTATTCCAACATAATGATTTTGTGAAATATCATAAGGAATTAGAACCCATTGTTTAGTTTCATTTAAACTAACTTCATATATTTGTTTCCAATTTATTGTAAGCATTCAATATCACCAACTTTCTTAATTTATTATTATAACAGAACTATCTTTTAAAATCATCTTCGTATTTTTTTAATATAACATTTTTCTTTATTAGTTTCTTATTAAATTCTAATTCTTTTGTTACAATTTTAATCATTTAAACCTGTCCTTTCTTAACTTAATCAACAAAAAATATCAACTTCTTTTTGAAATTGATATTTTCTATATTAAGTCTAAACTTATAAAAATTCGGACATATTTCTCAATGGAGCGATTGATAAGAGGGTTTTAAACCTGTTATCAAAAAAAATATCCCTCACTCGTTAAATAAATTATATGATAAAACTTATAATAATTCAAGTAATAATGTATTAAATAAAATAAAGTTATGATATAATATAACCTAATGAATGGAGGCTTATAGTTATGAAGTATAATAAATTTATAATAAAAAATCATAGGGCTATTGATGGACCATTAGAAATAAATATTAAAAAAAACAAATTGGTTCCTTTAATAGGTGCTAATGAATCTGGAAAAACAACAATACTACAAGCAATATTTGCATTTGACTATGCTAATGATAAAGAGTATGAGGGAAGACATTTAAAAGAACTACGTAATTTTTACAATCCACAGGATAAAAATCCAGCTATTATAGAAGCTGAGATTTCTATCAGAAAAATCGACTTTTTAAATTGCATTTCTGATGATACACTTAGAACAAAATATGCCGATTTACCAACATTTTCTGAAATAACAATTTCTCGAAATTTGGATACAAAAGATTATAGCATTTCTATAATTGAAAATGTAGAAGATGGAAAAGTTATTGCGAAAGATATTGTTAGCAGATTACCATATATTATTTATAACGATGATTTTATAGAAAGACCTAAAAATGAAATCCCAATACCAGAAAAAACAACTGAACTATATGGTTGGTTGGGAATTTATGAAAGAGCTTTTAATAAGATTAATTCTTCAGTATTTGACATTATAAAAGAACCAGAGGAGAACATAAAACTTGGAATATTAAGTGATGTAGAGGCTGAAATTAATAAAACATTAATAAAAGAGTGGGGAAAAATATCTTTAGATGATGGTAGCTGTTTAAGCATTAAACTACAACTAGAAAATAATAATACTTTAAAAGTACAGATTGTTGAAAAAAAGGGAAACACTGATCGTTTTTTTAGAATAGAAGAAAGAAGCAAAGGCTTTTTATGGTTTTTTAATTTTGTTATGAAAATCAAATATAATCCCAAGGCTAATGGCTCAAATAATGACATTATATACTTGCTAGATGAACCAGGTTCTTATCTTCATTCAGTTGCTCAAGAAAGATTATGTCATATGATTAAAAATATTTCTAATAAAGATGGAAAAGTTATTTATTGTACGCACACACACCATCTGCTAGATCCCAAATATATTCCTACTAAATATATTTATATAGTTCAAAAAGATAAAAATAAAAAGAATATTGAATTGTCAAAAATAACAGAAGTCAAAACTGATGTAAAAAAAATGAGTGAATTACAGCCAGTATATGAGGCATTGGGCGTTGCAGATTGGGATTTCTTTACTCAAAAGCAAAAAATTATATTGGTAGAAGGAATTCATGACAAATATGCTTTAGAAGTTTTTTTGAGAAAACAACTTACAGGTTATATTATTATGCCTTGTGTTAATGCAGAAAGTATATATAATAATCTTCCTAGAATGATTGCTTATAACAAAAAGTATATTGCTATATGGGATAATGATGATGAGGGGAAAGAGTATTATCAAAAAGCAAAGAGGTCTTTTGGAAAAATTGAAGAAAATAAAATGCTTCTTCTCCCTAATTTGAAAAAAAAGAGAAAAGTTAGAATGGAAGAAATGTTTGAAAGCAATGATTTAAAAAAATTAGCATTGTTTTTAGAAATGCCCGAAAATTCATCTTATTCCAATATTATGACTAGCATTATATGTAGTAGCGATGAAACCATAGAAAAATGTTTAGATATAGTATCTTCCGAAACGAAAGATAATTTTAATGAATTATTTAATATGATTAATAGTGTATATAGTTCTTCTCAAAAGCCTTTAAAAGCAGAATCTGAAATGGTGGGAGTATAATGATGAAAAATAATTATTTATTAGTCCATGGAAGTTTTGGAAGCCCATTTTCTAATTGGATTCCATATTTAAGAAAAGAAATAGAAAGCAAAGATTTAGAAGTTTATACACCAGACTTTCCAACAGGAGTTGGTTATCAAAAATATGAAAACTGGTCTAGATTATTAAAGACTTATGTAGAAGCCAATATCATTAATGAAAATACAATTATATTTGCTCATTCAATAGCACCTATCTTTATTTGTAAATTTCTAGTTGAAAATAAGATTAA
>CALVSA010000049.1 GCA_944358825.1 uncultured Bacilli bacterium | reverse complement strand
TCGTCGAACCACGGAGTGGTTCCCTTGTGAAACTGTCATTGAATTTCCCTCAAAATATAATTGAACAAGGGGAAGTATTAACATAGCGAATAAAATTAGGTTAATACATAAAAGTAACATCAAGATGTTGGAGCAAACCTAAAAGGTTTGCGTTGGTTTCGAGCGAAGCGAGAAAAAAATTTTGAAAAAAAAGATAACTACTATATATAGTAATATAAAATAACTAATATAATTGACTTATTAGTTATTTTAGTTTAAAATTAATATGGAGGTGTATTATGGAATTAAAAGGAAGTCAAACTGAAAAAAATTTAATGGAAGCTTTTGCGGGTGAATCTCAAGCTCGTAATAAGTATACTTATTATGCTTCTCAAGCTAAAAAAGATGGTTATGAGCAAATTGCTGCTATTTTTGAAGAGACTGCTAATAATGAAAAAGAGCATGCAAAGATGTGGTTTAAAGAATTACATGGTGGTTCTGTTCCTACTACTTTAGTTAATTTAGAAGATGCTGCTAATGGAGAAAATTATGAGTGGACTGATATGTATGCTAATTTTGCTAAAGTAGCTGAAGAGGAAGGTTTTAGTGATATTGCTTTTAAATTTAGATCAGTTGCGGATATTGAAAAAAGACATGAAGAGAGATATTTAGCTTTACTTAAAAATATTAAAGAGAATAAAGTTTTTGAAAAAGGTGAAGAACAATTCTGGATTTGTCGTAATTGTGGTCATGTTCATTATGGTTATTCTGCTCCAGAAGTTTGTCCTACTTGTGCTCATCCAAAGGCTTATTTTGAAGTTTTGTCTAATAATTATTAATATTTATTCATATAATTTATTGGTGATTATATGAATAATGAGGATATTATTAGATATAAAAAGAGATTAAATAAAAAAAATAATAATATAGATGATAATTACTTTAAAAAATATTTAAAGAACTTTTGTATTAGAAGTTTTATAGTAGTTATTATCTTTTTATTTTTAGCTATTATTTGTAAGTCTAATAGTAGTTTTAAGGATACTATTTATAAAAATGTTTATGAGACTAATTTGTCTTTTACTACTTTTAAAAATTTTTATGAAAAGCATCTTGGTGGTATTTCTTTTTTAGATAAGATGGTAAGTGATGTTAAGCCTGTTTTTAATTCTACTTTAGAGTATTCTAATTCATCTAAATATTATGATGGTGTTAGTTTAGATGTTACTACTAATTATTTAGTTCCTGTTTTAGAAAGTGGTATTGTTGTTTATATTGGCAAAAAGGAACATTATGGTAATGTTATTATTATTCAAGGTATGGATGGGGTAGATATTTCTTATTCTAATATGTTATCTACTTCTGTTAAGTTATATGATTATATTGAAAAGGGAGATTTATTAGGAGAAGTTGATGGTAATAAGTTATATTTAGTTTATAGTAAGGATGGAAAAGTTTTAAATTATGAAGAATATCTTAAGTAAAATAGAGTTTCATTATACTTATTTAATTATTGCTTTTGGTTTTATTATTACTGGTTATTTTTCTAATTTAATTATATTTAGTAGTTTAGTTTTGGTTCATGAGTTAGGTCATGTTTGTATGTTTTTATTTTATAAAATAAAGATTAATAAAGTTATTATTTATCCATTTGGGGGTTTAACTAAAGTAGATAGTATTATAGATATTGATATAGATAAAGAATTAATTATTGCTATTATGGGAGTTGTATTTCAAAGTTTGTTTTTTGTTTTTTTAAATTGTTTAGATCTTGGTAGTGATTTAGTTTCTATGTATCATTATTCTATTTTAATTTTTAATTTACTTCCTATATATCCATTAGATGGTTTTAAGATTTTTAATTTATATTTATCTAAATTTTTTAGTTATAAGTTATCTAATATTATTTCTTTAATTATCTCTGTTATTTTTATATTTATATTAATTATTGTTGGTTTTAATAATTATTCTTATTATCTAATTATTAGTGTTTTATTTTATAATATTTATATTTATTATAAAAATATAGATATTTTATATAATAGATTTGTTTTGGAAAGATATTTATATAAATATAATTTTAATAAATATAAGATTATTGATAATATTAAGAATATGTATAGAAATAGAAAACATTTATTTATTAGTAAGAATGGTTTAGTTAAGGAAGATAAATATTTGTCTAAAGTTTTTAAGTAAAATATTTGACTTATTATTTAGTTTGTGATATTATTATTAATAGTTTTGTGGACCTTATGTTGATTATTCAACCGCACTTTAAAGGTTTTAAGCTTTAGCACCTTATTTAGGCGAGTCTATTAAACAAAATAAGGAGGGATATAATGAAGGCTGTTATTGAAACAGGTGGAAAACAATATTATGTATCTGAAGGCGATGTTATTTATATTGAGAAAGTTGATTTAAATGATAATGATAAAATCGTTTTTGATAAGGTTTTAATGATTAATGGTATTGTTGGTAATCCATATGTAGAAAATGCTACAGTTGAGGGTGTTGTTGTAAAACAAGGTAAAGGTAAAAAGATTAAGATTTTTACTTATACTCCTAATAAAAAGTCTACTAGAAAAAGACAAGGACATCGTCAACCTTATACTAAAGTTGAAATTAAAAAGATTAAATAGAGGTATTTATGATAAAGGTTTTAGTTATTAGAAATAATTCTAAATTAATAAGTATTTCTATTAAAGGGCATGCATGTT
The DNA here is from genome assembly GCA_944358825.1 of uncultured Bacilli bacterium. Taxonomy (GTDB): domain Bacteria; phylum Bacillota_I; class Bacilli_A; order RF39; family UBA660; genus CALVVX01. The sequence continues at coordinate 621 of CALVSA010000049.1, read as the reverse complement.
TTTCTACTTATGGTAAAGATATTGTGTGTTCTGCTGTTAGTAGTTTAGTTATTAGTACTATTAATAATATTATTAGTATTGATGATAAATCTATTAATGTTATTAAAAATGATAATGATATTTTAATTAATCATATTACCGATAATTATATAACTAATAAATTACTTAATAATATGATTAACTATTTAGAGGAGATTTCTTCTAATTATCCTAAAAATATTGAGATTATAAGGGAGGAAAAACCATGAAATTTTTGAGTTTTGATATACAATTATTTGCTCATAAAAAAGGTCAATCTTCTACTAGTAATGGTAGAGATTCAGCAGGTCGTAGATTAGGTGCGAAAGCAAGCGATGGTGAGTTTATTAATGCTGGATCTATCATTTATCGTCAAAGAGGAACTAAAATTCATCCAGGTAATAATGTAGGTAGAGGTACTGATGATACTTTATATGCGACTATTTCAGGTTATGTTAAATATGAGCATATGGGCAAAGATAGAAAAAAAGTAAGTGTTTATGAAAATAGAATTTAATTTCTATTTTTTTTATTTGCTCGGAAAGAATTGACGAGCGAATAAAACCACGTGCTATGCACGTGAGAACTGAAAAAGCGATAGCA
>CALVSA010000048.1 GCA_944358825.1 uncultured Bacilli bacterium | reverse complement strand
TTACACAAAGATTTAAAAGCAGACTTTATATTAGCAAATCCTCCATTTAATATATCAGACTGGGGACAAGAAAAATTATTAGATGACACAAGATGGAAATATGGAATACCACCAAAGGGTAATGCAAACTATGCATGGCTAGAACATATGATTTCTAAATTATCAATAAATGGTAAGGCAGCAGTAATATTAGCAAATGGTGCATTATCTAGTGATACAAGTGGAGAAGGTGAAATACGAAAAAATATATTAGAAGGTGATTTAGTAGATTGTATTTTAGCTATGCCATCTAATTTATTCTATACAGTAACAATACCTTGTAGTATATGGATATTAAATAGAAACAAAAAACAAAAGGGAAAAACATTGTTTATTGATGCTAGAAATTTAGGAAGTATGGTTACTAGAAAATTAAGAGAAATAGACGAAAAAGATATTGCAAAAATTGCGGACACATATCATAACTATCAAAACAATGAAAATTATGAAGATGTACCTGGATTTTGTAAAGTAGCAACTATAGATGAAATAAAAGAAAACAACTGTGTTTTAACACCTGGTAGATATGTAGGAACAGAAGAACAAGAAGATGATGGTATTCCTTTTGAAGAAAAGATGAAAACATTAACATCAGAACTCAAAGTACAATTTGAAGAGTCTCACAAGTTGGAAGATGAAATTAGAAAGAGCTTGGAGGCGATAGGGTATGGAATTTAGAAAAGTAATAATTGGAGATATTTGTGAGTTAGTTACAGATTATGTTGCTAACGGAAGTTTTAAATCATTGGCTGAAAATGTAAAATATTCTGATAAAGGATATGCACGAGTAATAAGATTAGTAGACTATAATAATAAATTTGAAAAAAAAGATAGTATATGGGTTAGTAAAGATGCTTATGAATTTTTGAAAAAATCAAAATTAGATGGTGGTGAAATAGTAATTACAAATGTTGGTGCTAATTTAGGGACGGTATTTATTGTACCTAAGTTAGATTATCCTCAAACCTTAGGGCCAAATTCAATCATAATCAAAACTAAAGAAAATGACCAATATATATATTATTTATTATTATCAAGATATGGACAAAATAAAATAAAGGAAATAGTTTCAGGAAGTGCTATGCCTAAATTTAATAAAACAGATTTTAAAAATATTATAATTCAATTACCAAACATAGAAAATCAAAATAAAATTGTGAAAATACTAAGTACTTTAGATAAAAAAATAGAATTAAATAATCAGATAAATAATAATTTATTAGAGTTAGGTGATACTTTAATTGGCAAATTAAATACTGATAATCATGTAAGATTAGGCGATTTAGCTAGTGTCATATCAAAGGGAACAACACCTACAAAAAAAGATATAGAAAACAGTAAAGAGATAAATAACATTAAATTTATAAGAGTAACAGATTTTAATGAATTTGGAATAGATAAAAATAATTTACAGTATATACCTGAAGATGTTCATACTGGAAAATTAAAAAGATCTATTCTTAAAGAAAATGATATTCTAGTATCTATTGCTGGAACATTAGGTAAAATCGCAATTGTAACAAAGAAACTGGATAACTCTAACACTAATCAAGCTGTTGCTTTTGTAAGATTGAAAGAAATAAACGATAGAGGATATATTTATTTTTATATGAAAACTAAGGCCTTTCAAGATGAAATAGAAAGTAAAAAGGTTCATGCTGTACAACCAAATTTAAGTTTAACAGAATTATCAAACATAAAAATTATAAAAATAGATGAAGATAAAAAACAAATCTTTAATATTATATTAGATAAAATATTGCAAAATGTTAATCAAAATTATACTTTAATGCAGCTTAGAGATACTCTATTACCAAAACTTATAAATGGAGATATAGATTTAGAAAATATAAATATTTGAGGAGGATTTTTAATGGAGATACCAAATTATAAATTGAATTTACAAAATAATTTAAAGGCATTGAATAAAATAAATAGTGATTTACCAACTAATCATATGTTTTCAGATACACAATTTGAAATAATAAAAAAATATATACAAGAATTTGAAAAGACATTAGATACAGAACATAATGTGGGAGTCATGCTTACAAATTTTGGACAAACTATTTTAATGGAAGTTAAAGAAATTACATATGAAAAATCAGTAGTACTTGTTTTTAAAGGGTGGGTAAATGGACAATACTCTACTTTATTACAACATATCAATCAATTGAATTTCTTATTAACAGCTGTACCAATCCAAGAAGAAAGACCTAAAATGAAAATTGGATTTGCAGTACCTAATGATTAAAAAATTTGTCATACAAATAGTTATTTGAAAGGAAATATATATATGGAAAAATATTTATATCATTATACTAGCATAGATACATTATTATTAATATTAAAAAATAAAACATTGGCTTTTAACAGTTTACAAAATGTAGATGATTTAGAAGAAGCTGATTCAGAAGATATAGAACAAATTGGAAAAATATGTTATGTTAGTTGTTGGACAAACGATGATAGTGAATCTATTCCAATGTGGAATATGTATACTCCAAATATGCAAGGAGTAAGGATAAAATTAAAAGAATATCCTTTTAAAAAATATTTTTATAAAAAGGGAGAATATTTTTTTAATACAGATTGTGAAAGCCATATAAATTATAAGGATTTATACAGTGATGATAAAGCATGTATTTCACCAGATTCCCCTTTATTAAGAAATGTAATTTACACAGAGGAAAAAAGTAAATTATATCCACGCATAAAAAGTGTAATAAAAAAGGCAGAAAAGCTGGATAATGGTAAGATTAATATAAATGAAAAAATAAAATATTCTTTTGAGGAGCTAGGAAAATATAAACGAAGTAATTGGAGTTTTCAAAATGAAGTTAGATATATTATAAATATGGCACCGTATTCAATGAAGGAATTGATGTCTTGTAAAAGTGAAGCAGAACAAAGAAAATTGATTTCAAGATTGGAAGATACAAAAATAAAAGCGCCATATAAAAGATTTTTCTTACAACTATCAGATGAAGCATTAAAAAATATTGAGGTATTATTAGGACCTAAAATAACAGAAGAACAAGAAGAAATTGTAAAATTAATTATAGATAAGTATTGCCCAAGTGCAAAAATATTAAATAGTAACTTAAAAGGAAAGTTACTATAAATTTAATAGTAAAGGAAAATTATATGAAAAGTATTTTTGATGTAGAAAATAGATTAGATATAAGAAGAGAATATGAAAGATTAGCTAGAGTATTCTATGAGGATAGTGAATCTGCATTGTATGCAGAAGATGATTATCACCAGAAAGAATATTCAACATTAATTGAAGCAATAGATAAAATGATATTCCTAAAATGGAAATACAG
>CALVSA010000047.1 GCA_944358825.1 uncultured Bacilli bacterium | reverse complement strand
GATAACATAGAATTACATCTTTTTACTATTAAATTTTCGAAAAGGGATGACTTTTCGTTAGAAATTTGGTACACTATAGTTAGTTAATAATTATTACTAACTATTTCTTTTGTCCTAGAAGTTGTTCTACTTCTTCCATTAGGGCACTAGAGAAAAATTTGCTCGAACTAATGAGCTTTGTTATATATTTTAAAATGTAGAATTAACAAGTTCTACATTTTATTTATATATTTTGATGCTTGTGTCAAAATATATAGGGAGTTAGAGGTTTTGTGTTTGAAAATTTTTATATTTAAATTTATTATTTAAAAATAATTGCCAAAATAGTTGATAATTTGAAGTGTATGGTATTAAAAGAATAATCATAAAAGTCATGATGATTTTGATTTAGAAATATAAATAACATCTGCTTATTTGCAAATTATATGATAAAATATTATTAGTTTAAAAAATGAATTGGTCAGACACGTCTGACCAATTAAGAAAGGAGCAATTTATGTTAGAAAAAAATAATTCAAAAATGATTCAAGAAATTACTAATTTAGTAAATGAAGTAAAGTCTAATCTATCTAGTGAAATTAATAAATCTATTATTTATGTATATTGGAATATCGGAAAAATAATAGTATCTAATGAAAATGAATTTAATAACCGTTTGGAGTATGGTAAAGAAGTTTTAAAAGGTTTATCTATAGAACTTACAAAATATTTAGGAAAAGGATATTCAGTATCTAATTTAAAATATATGAGAACATTTTTTAAAGCATATCCTAATTATAATGAATTAAATGAAAAATTAAGTTGGTCTCATTACTGTGAATTAATGATTATCAAAGATAAAACAAAACGAAATTTTTATGAAAAAGAATGTATTAATTCTAATTGGTCTGTTAGAGAATTACAAAGACAATTAGATACATCTTTATTTGAAAGATTGCTTCTTTCAGATGGCAAAAATAATAAGAAAAAAGTATTAGAACTATCAAAAGAAGGTCAAACCCTAAACAACCCAAGTGATATTATAAAACAACCTTATGTCTTTGAATTCCTTGGAATAAAGGAGCCAAAACCACTTTTAGAAAAAGATTTGGAATATAAGCTAATTAGACATATAGAAGATTTTTTGCTTGAATTAGGTAAAGGTTTTATGTTTGTTGGAAGCCAGCAAAGAATAACACTTAACAATACCGATTATTATGTTGATATGGTATTTTATAATAAGTTTCTTAAATCTTATGTTTTAATTGATTTAAAAATGAATAAGTTAAAAGCAGAAAATGTAGGACAAATGAATATGTATCTAAATTATTATGAAAATGTAGTAAATAGTGAGGATGATGGAAAACCAATAGGTATTATATTATGTGCTGAAAAAGATAAAGTCGCTTTAGAATATGCTTTAGGTGGTTTATCTAATAATATTTTTGCTTCAACTTATACTTATTATATTCCCAATAAAGAACAATTAATTAGTGAAGTTGAAAAGGTATTAAAAGAAAATGAGTAAAATTTATAATAATATTATGCTAATTTTAAACATTGTAGTTGTTCGAAATAAGCTCTTTTGTGGCACCAAATTAATTATTACTCAAACTTATAAAAGTTTGAGTTTTTAAATGTATTTATTTTTCATTTTATCATATAATAATATAAAAGACTTAACGTACATTAAAAAGTACGTTATAATGTAAGTGAGGCGATGAATATGAATACTATAAACATAACTAATGCTAGACAAAATTTATTTCAATTAGTTTCTGACGTAAATAAAGGATTTAATCCAGTCAACATAATCAACAATAAAGGTGAAAATGCTATATTGCTATCGGAAAGTGATTGGAGAGATATAGAAGAAACGATTTATTTAAACTCTATACCTGGCTTTGTAGATTCTATTAATGAAGCTAGGAAAGAAGATAAAAATAAATGTAGTATTTATAAAAAAGGAGAAGAATGGTAGAATATAAAATAATATTTTCTAAATTAGCTGACAAAGATAAAAGATTATTAAAGCAAGCTGGGCTTGAAAAAAAAACCAAAGAACTGCTAGATTTAATAGTAATAAATCCTTATCAAACACCACCAACATATGAAAAGCTAAAAGGAAACTTAAATGGCCTTTGTTCTAGAAGAATAAGCTATCAACATAGATTAGTGTATGAAATAGATGAAACTAAAAAAGAAATATTTATTTTAAGAATGTGGACATATTATGATAAATTATGATATATTTTTAGAAATTAATCGAACTAGAAATAGTTTGTTTTTTTATTTTTTGTAAAGTTATTCCAGTATATTGGAATAACTTTACAAAAAATTATATAATAGTATAATGTAGAAGAGGTGATTTATAATGCTTATTAGAGAAAAAAATTATCAAAAATTAGAGGTTTTTATCATACGGAGTCATTAATAAAAATTATATACTGAATGAGAAGAAGTGGAAAGTCAGTTATTTTGAATCAAATAATGGATGAAATTAACAGGTCAGGCGTTAGTGAAGATAATATAATTTATATTAATTTTGAATCTTCTTAAGTTTATATGAATTGCTAATAGTATAATAAAAATAATGTACTTTTTTCTACATTATTTTTATTATTACCAAAGTAAATATTTTTATAGTCCGTCAGAAAAATTTGTATGATAATCTTTTTCTATTTGAGGAAGTCCATATTTTTCTTTACCAAGATTAATTGATTTTATAATAAATGCTATATTTTTTGCTAAATTTCTCATGGTTTGTAAGCCTTCTAAATCTTTTTCTACATCTATTTTATTAGAACCATGAACTTCGTTCCAATAAGAACTTGATGCTACTATCATATTGCTAATAGTAAAGTATTTATTTATCTGATCAATTGCAGAAGTAGATCCTGCTCTTCTGGATGATACAATTGCAGCGCCAACTTTCATTGATTTTGAAAAATGACTGCTGTAAAATAATCTATCTAATAATGATTTTATTGTTCCATTAATACTTGCATAATAAACTGGGCTTCCTATAATTATACCATCTGCTTTTTCAAATTTTATAGCTAGTTCATTGACTATATCATTAAATACACATTTATTATCTTTTTTACAGTGATGACATGCAATGCATCCTCTTATATCATGATTTCCAACGTCAATTAATTCTGTTTCTATGTCCTCTTTATTTAAGATAGTTATTATTTCTTCTAAGGCTCTTTTTGTACATCCGTCTTTTTTGGGACTTCCATTTAAAAGTAATACTTTCATTTTTCTCCTCCTTATTATGTTAATTATATCAAAAAAACAATGCTTTTGTATATATAATTAACATAAAAACTAGCTTTTGCTAGTTTGGTAATACAAATTCTTTACTATAGTTGATTGGTTCATCGAAGGTTACAAAGTCTAAATATATCATTAAAATTAAATACCATTCTCCAGTTTCTGGATTTGATACAATTATATGATCTTTTCCTGATTGTTCGATTATACCATTAAAGACTCTATCTTGCCATTCTTTAGATCCTGGTACGGTTATATGAAATCGTGCCTTTTTTCCTTTATTAAGTCTTAATATGTTTTCGATATAAGATTGTTCATCTATATCCATTTGATTTTGTAAACTAGGTACTGTTTGTTGATTAGGAATTGTGTTATTCATAAGTCCTTGCCCTGGAAAAACAGGATTCTGATAATAATTTCCGTTCATTTGATCATCCTTTCTATCAATAAAATATATGTATAATTATAATTTTTTATGTTATAATGTTTAGCATGTTATGACATTTTTAAGAAAAAATGTTATAACATGGATTGTGCCAAATTACAACAT
>CALVSA010000046.1 GCA_944358825.1 uncultured Bacilli bacterium | reverse complement strand
ATCCCGAACACAGAAGTTAAGCACTTCAGCGCCGACGATAGTATTAGCAAAAATAGGACGTTGCTGATATTTTTTTTGCCTAAATTTCAAAATCATCTTGTATAATTAGTTACAATGTGATATACTTTATATGACAATAATAGGATACAAAGGGAGATGAAAATATGAGTGATTTTATGATAAAAGATGAAAACAATATTGAACGACAAGCAACATTAATCACAGTTGTTGAAAACGAAGGTAATGATTATGTAGTATATTCAATCGATCGTGATCAAAACAATGTAAATATATTTGTATCAAAACTAGTAAAAGATAGTGCTGGTAACGATGTTATCATTGATATAGCAGATCCTAGTGAAAAGGCTAGATTAAACGAATTAGTAAGAGAAATCATAAAACTACCATTAGTAGGTGGTGAATAAAATGAGCGATTTTTATACACTATATAATAATAGTGATCAGAAACAGCGCTTAACTCCACTTCTTTCATTACAAAAACTAGATACACCAATTTTATCAGCGGATAAAAAAAGAGTTGAAGAAATAATGGATTTTCTTACAAGCGCCAAAATAAGTATAAAGTTAGATAATGGCTTACAAATTAATAGTATTGAAATACTTAAAGGTAAAGTAAAACCATCGCAAAATGCTATTACAAAGTCAATTATACAAAATTTCAATATTAGATCATCTTATGTTGCGACTGTTGATAAAAGTATCATAGATCAAATAGGCGATTTTTATCATACTCTGACTTTACCTGAACACATAAATAAACCTAAAATAATTTTTGATGCTTCTCAAGAGGAAAACTTGCAAAAAGCATTACACATGGCTTTAGCAACACCTCTACCAAAAAATACAAATTTAGAACAATCATTGGAGCAAGTGAATGAAGAGAAGGGAAAAACAAAAAAACTTACAAAAAGTGGTAGGACAAAAAAAATAACAGGCTACGCCACTGTATTTATGTTAGGAACAATCGCGGCAGCCCTATTAACCTTTGCATCAGTTTTAATTGGTATAAAAATATTAAATCCATAAGCAAGTTACTTGCTTTTTTTAATAACTTCTTTTTGAATAAATACAACCGCAGTAATCTTGTCTATATAAATTATGAATCTTTGATAACTCGATAGATTTTTTGTATCCATCTTTTTTCTTAAAATCAGAATATAACCATTTAACACCATACTTTGAAGATAAATCACTACCAATTTCATTTAAAATAGTAGCGTTTTTATAAGGACTAACAGTAAGTGTTGTTGCAAAATAATCAAAATCATTTTCTTTAGCCAAACTAGCAGTCTTTTCTAATCTAAGTTGGTAGCACTTATGACATCTAATACCACCTTCTTTTTCCTTTTCAAGTCCTTTAATAACATTTTCATATTTATCATTATCATAATCACAATCCATAATTGTAAGTTTATTTGAATGTTCTAATTCGTTTATTAGTCTTATTTGTTCATCTTTTCTTTTTTTGTATTCCTCGTATGGATAAATATTAGGATTATAATATAAAATAGTAATATCAAAATATTTTATTAAATAAGATATAACATAACTACTACAAGGTGCACAACAACTATGAAGAAGTAGGGAATGAGTAACCTTATCATTTTCAATTTTTGATAGTTCATTTTCTAAAACATTACTATAATTCATAATAAACACCGCCTTTTTTCAACCATATTATAACATATTTAGAAAAACAATACAAAAATACTTACTTTTTTATTTTTAATATGTTAAAATAAAAATAGGAGATGGTTAATTTGGTTAAAAATAATAGGAAAATTCCTTTAAAAAATTATATTTATTTATTACTTATAATATTATTTTCTATTGCTATATTATATTACCTATATCTTTGGTTTGTCGAATATAGCAAAGAACAACAAAAAAATCCTATTATGAATAATGTTATGCAAGTAATTAATGACAACGAGTTAAATACATATTTAGTAGAAAATAAAGACGCCATTATATTTGCATCTATATTAAACAATTCTGATATTAGAAAATATGAAAGAAAATTAGAAAAATTAATTAATGATAAAAATATAGCAAATACAATTCTTTATATGGATTTAACTAATAATTCTAAAGTAAAAGATCAAAATAAAATATTTAATACTAGTTTCGATCTACCAGCATTTTTAGTGTATGAAGATTCCCAATTAGTAGAAATATATGAAATACCAAATGATAACTACGATATAGATAAAACAGAAGAATTTTTAACAAGATATGAAGTGATAAAAAATGATTAACATAGTTTTATATGAACCAGAAATACCAACTAATACAGGTAATATAATGCGAACATGTGCCGCGACTAATGCTAAACTACATTTAATAGAACCATTAGGGTTCAAATTAGATTCTGCTAGTGTAAAAAGAAGTGGAGTAAATTATTTAGATAAAGTAAATTATCAAGTATATAAAAATATTGATGAATTTTTTGAACAAAACAAAGGTGAATATTACTTTTTGACAAGATATGCAAAAAATACTTACAGTGATTATGATTTTTCTGATAAAAATAAAAACATATACTTATTCTTTGGTAAAGAAAGTACTGGTATTCCGAAAGAAATATTAAAAAATCATCTTGATAGATGTTTAAGAATACCAGCCAGTAGCAATGTTAGAAGCCTTAATCTATCTAACTGTGTTGCTTTAGTATTATATGAAGCATTAAGACAACAAGATTTTCCAGATTTATGTAAAAAAGAGCCTCATAAGGGAGAAGATTGGCTTGAAAGATAATAATATAAATACTTTTTACTATAAACTATTAAACATACGAGAAGATAACAGTAATATAGATGATAAAATAACTAATTGTATAAACGAAGTAATTCCAGATATAAAAAAAACAAACGCAAACTTATCTAGAGTATGTAAAGTAATTGCCAATAATTTATCCATATCCTTACATGAGAATAATATTGAAAACATAATTATAAATCTTAGTAATTATGGATTATATGAACATGAATTTATCGTATGTAGAAAAATAGTCGATAATAAACTTAACTATTATTTATTAGATCCATCATTCATACAGTTTAAAGGAACATATCCATTTTTAAATTTAGAAAAAAAAGATAATAAGCTATTGGATAACTTAGTTAATAAAAGCTATAGTCAAATTAGTAACGAATCATTTCAAAATTATCTTGAAGCTTTTAATTATAAAGATAAAAAAATAGATATAAATAACCTTTTTATAGAAAAAATAAGAAAAATAAAATAGGCTTTTGCCTATTTTATTTAATGAAACCATTAATTCTAAATTTTTCAGCGATTTTACTTTCACTAACATCACCACTTATCCTATTAGCGGTCGTCTCTTCATTACCATCTTTTATAAAAACAGTAACTGGGGTTTGTCCATTAAAAGAAATTAAATCATTAAATTTTTCTTGGTTATCCTTACTTTCAGTATCAATGTCAATATAGTATGTATTCAAATTATTTTCTTTAGCAAAAGACTCTAATTTAGGTTTATAATCTTCACAATGAGAGCAAGTAGTTCTACTAATACAAAGAGCAAAAGTTTCTTTATTTTCAATCATTTCATTTAGCTTTTCATAATTAATCTTATGAAGACCTACATTGTTATTATAAAAAAGTAAAAAAGAGACAATTGTTATTAAAAAAATGGAACATATAACTATAATAATTATATTTTTTTTACTACTCATAACTTCACCTCATATATATAATAACATTTTTTCTATAAAATTCGCAAATTTTTAGACTAAAGTCCGTTTTTTTACGGATTTTTTTCTTTTTCAGATTAAAAGCCTTATTTTGATATA
>CALVSA010000045.1 GCA_944358825.1 uncultured Bacilli bacterium | reverse complement strand
CATGTTTCATTTGTTGCACTACTTGATGCTGCTGCAAATGAATAGTTATTACATTTTATTTCTCCTGTTGATGCTGTTCCTTCTTCAAATACTATATCTATACCAGTAGTTGCAGCACTATAACTATCTGTTCCCATCGTTTTTGTTATATTAAATACTTTATATTTATATCTTGGTATCCATACATAATATGCGAGCACTTCAGACTCTGGTATTACAGTACCTGCTTCTGCTTCTACATATGTATTTCTATTTGTACTACTTACTAGCACTGCATTAGCCCATTTCTTGGCATTATAATCATACCATCCATATGTTGAAGTAGATGATGTTGTATCTGCTTTAACCCAATTTGTTCCATCATGCATTACAGGTATTAAATTTTCTATATAAGATGGCGCATTTGCTCCACTATTATCTATTTGAGGATATGTTATAGGTGGCTCAATACCCACTCCATTACTAACTATTTTAGCACTAAAACTCTTACCAATTTCTGTATTTGGCGTATTTATATCTAACCATATTCTTATACTTATTATTTTGCTTTCTCCTGGATTTAGAGTTAAATCACTGGCAATAATTGAATCTTTTAAACTAGATAAAGTTACTGGTTCATTATTATCTACCATTATTTTTATATAATCAGCATTTATTTGATTACTAGTAGTTGTATTATTTAATAACAAATCAAATGTATAAGATAAATTACCTTTATTAGTTATTTTAAACTTATATGGAGTTGATTTCTTACCTTCTTCATCTGTTATCGGCAAACTATTTACTAGATTTAGAGTTTCTCCTAATCCTTCTTCATCATTTTCTATTACTATATCTAGTATCCCAGCAGTATAACTTTCACTATTTTCTAATTTATCTTTTCTAAAAAATAAAGCATAAGTTGTTGTTGATAAAATAATTAACACTACTATTATTGACATAACTAATATAATTACTTTTCTATTCATATTATTCCCTCTTTCTCATAGCAAAAAAACAGAAAAAGATTCTAAAAATTAGAATTATTTTCTGCTTTTATTATTCTATTATTAAATATTTTATTATTTTTTAGTAATAAAAATGACCCCCACATTTACTTATAGTTAACATTATTCTTTTCATCTTATTATCTACTCCTTATTATCATTCTATCATATTTTAAGTATAAAAGAAAGCTAAATATATACAAAATATCAAATAAATTGCAAAAAGTATTATTCCGTTAATCCTATCAGTATTATTTTTCTTATTTGGAACACCAATAGCCATAGTTGACAAAATACCACCAACTAAACCACCAATATGAGCAAAATTATCAATACCAGTTAACATAAATCCTAATACCAAATTAAGTACAATAATTGGTACTATTTGACTTCTAATAACATTACCTAAATAAATACGATAATGATAACCAAAATATAACAAACATCCAAGTAAACCAAATATTGCTCCACTTGCCCCTGCTGATATAACATTATGATTAAATGCAATTGACATCATACTACCAGTAATTGCACTTACTAAATATATAAATAAATACCTAGCTTTACCATAAAAACTCTCAACCTGTGGTCCAATTATAAATAATGCATACATATTAAAGAATAAATGAAAAATTCCAATATGTAAAAAAGCACAAGTAAGCAAACGATAAAATTCACCATTTTTTGTAAGAACATCTAAATTAGCTCCAAAATTAAGAAGTGTCATATTATCATAACTACCATTACCAAAAACATACATAGCTATAAACATAACAATACATATTGCCATAATTAAATAAGTAACAATTGGTTTTTTGCGCTCAAAAGTCTTAATATGTTCCACATTACTCTTTGCATTCTTCTTATTAATATCATCTGTTATTTTTAACATTAAATTTATTCCTTTCTCTTTAAACTTAGTCTTTTCTATAATATCAGGAAAAACTTCTAGTAAATGTTTATTTTTTAAATCAGAAATTTTTCCAATAAATACATCAAGAGAATTCGCATTAACTTCATCTAATTTAACATTATCTCCTAAATCAATATATATATTTAAAACATCCATTTTAATAGATAAAGTCTTTCTTTTTATACTCTTAATAATTCTACTTACCTTAAACTTATCATATTTAAGCTGTTCATTATTATGAATATAATGACCAACTAATCTAACCACTCTATATTCTTCATCTAAATTCTCTAACCATATCTCATCATTAATACCATGTAAAATAATTGGATTATAGTTTTTCTCGGTAATAAAATAATGTGCAAGTTTTATCATAACCATATCTTTAGAATTTAATTTAACTAAAGTCTGATCCATATTATCACTTCCCCTACTATTTGTAATTATCTAAAATCTCATAAAATTTCTTTGGAGCATCAACAGAAAATTCCATATACTCACTAGTCCTAGGATGTGTAAAACCAATAGTTTTCGCGTGCAACATTTGACCAAATTCTCTATCATCTACTTTTTTATAACCATAAACATAATCATTTACTAAAGGATGATTAATATAAGCTAGATGAACTCTTATTTGATGAGTTCTTCCAGTTTCCAAACTACATTCTATTAAAGTTGCATCCTTATATCTTTCTAATACTTTTAAATGCGTAATTGCATCTTTAGAATTATCCGCTGTAACACACATCTTTTTTCGATTATTTTTATCTCTTCCAATTGGTGCATCAATAGTGGCCGTATCTTCTTTAATAACACCATGAACAAGCGCTAAATATTTTCTATTTACTTTATGTTCTTTTAACTCATCTGCAAGTTTTAAATGCGCATAATCATTTTTAGCAACTAATAGCAAACCAGAAGTATCAGCGTCTATTCTATGAACTATACCAGGTCTAATTTCTCCATTTATACTACTTAATTTATTACAATGATACATCAAAGCATTAACTAATGTATTTTTATAATGACCAACCGCCGGATGAACAACCATTCCACTTGGTTTATTAACCACTAATAAATCATCATCTTCATATACTATATCTAATTTAATATTCTCAGGTTCAATATCTATTTTTTGCTCATAATCAATATCAACACTAATAATGTCATCAACTCTTAACATGTAACTATTTTTAACCTTTTTATCATTAACTAAAATATTACCATTTTCAATTAACTTTTGCAATTTAGAACGACTAATATCTAACTCATTTAATAAATATTTATCAATTCTATCCTCATTATCATAAACAGTAATTAACTTCATTTCCTATCACCCCAAAAAGTATCTATAATAAATAAAATAACTGCTATTACTATAAAACTATCTGCTAAATTAAATATAGCAAAATTATAATCAAAAATAGTAAAATCAAAAAAATCAATTACATAGCCATTAAATATTCTATCATATAAATTACCCAAAATACCACCAAGCAATAAAGAATAAGCAATAATTTCTATTTTTTTATTTACTTTATTTTTAGAAATATAAATTAAAATCAAAATAATAGAAATAATAGATACAATAATTAAAAATAACCTTTGATTAGTTAAAATACTAAAAGCCGCCCCATAGTTTTTAACATACGTTAAACTAAAGAAATTATTAATAATAACCAAGCTTTCATTTAAAACTAAATTGCAACTAACAATCACTTTAGAAATAAAATCAATAATAAATACTAATATACTATATATAATAATCTTCTTCATTACTCAATCCCAGCATTCAAAAACGTAACATTATCATATACATAATCGCCATTCCTATTAGCGTCCGATATACACGCTAAATCATATCTAAAGTAATTTACTTTATCTTCATCTTGAAATATTTCGATCGCACTATTAAGATTACATTTTTGTCCATTTTTAGGATTAATAAAATCATTTTCATCTATTAAACCAGCCTCAACTATATTATTAAAAGTAATATTATCACTAACACGATATGCTTTTACTTCTTCACATTCTGTATCAGTAGAAAGATTACATTTTCTAACAATATTATAAGTAGATTTATTTAAATTAAAATCACTTGCACTTAATGCAATATAATCATCAATTAATTTATTGATTCTCTCAATAAAAATAGCCTCTGTTTTTGTCTTTGAAGATTCATAAGCATTAATACTAACAGGAATAATAATCGCTAGTAAAACACCTATAATTGAAACAACTGCAAGTAATTCAACTAAAGTAAACCCTTTTTTATCTAACATATATTTCCCTCTTTTCATTATACAATTGTATCACATTATTATAATTTATAAAATACTTTTAATAAAATTTTTAAAAAATATGTTATACTGTTAAGAAATTTATGGCACATTTTGAGTATGCGAAAAATGTGTTATAAATGTAGTGTACCAAATTTCT
>CALVSA010000044.1 GCA_944358825.1 uncultured Bacilli bacterium | reverse complement strand
GATGAGGATAACGTCATCCATCTATATTATAACGCAAAATTACTATATTCTTACAATAAAAATAAAAAATATAAATAAATGTAAAATTATATGTAAAATATAGATTTATTATTAAACTTTTGTTAAAATAATTATATAAGGGAGTGATAAAGTGTTAGAATTTAAAACTATTGAAGATTTTGATCTTAATGGTAAGAAAGTAATAATTAGGGTTGATTTTAATGTTCCTGTTAAAGATGGAAAGATAACTGATGATAATAGAATTGTTAAGAGTATTAAGACAATTAAGTATGCACTTGATAATGGTGCTAAAGAGGTTATTTTGATGTCTCATATGGGTAAAGTAAAAAAAGAAGAGGATAAGGCTAAAAATAGTTTGAGGGTAGTCGTGCCACGTTTAGAAGAACTTTTGAATATGCCGGTTGATTTTATTGAACATACAAGTGGTAATGAATTGATTTCTGATTTGAAAAATTCAAATAATCGTGTTAAACTTATGGAAAATACTAGATATGAAGATTTAAATAATAAGCGTGAATCTAAAAATGATGATAATTTAGGTCGTCATTGGGCAACACTTGGTGATATTGCGATATTTGATGGGTTTGGTGCATCGCATCGTGATCATGCTTCTACTAGTTCAATGTTTAAGCATATTGAGTGTGGAATAGGATTTCTAGCGTTAGAAGAAATTAGTAAAATAGAAGAGATTACTAATGAAAACACACATCCATTTGTTATTGTAATGGGAGGTGCTAAAGTTAGTGATAAGATTGCTGTTATTAATAATTTAATTGATAAATGTGATAAATTAATAATAGGTGGAGCGATGGCTTTTACGTTTTTAAAAGCTTTAGGTTATAATGTTGGTAAATCATTAGTGGATGATGAGCATATTGAATTTTGTCGTGATTTAATGCATAAGTATGCTTCTAAAATAAGTCTTCCTTTTGATGTTGTTACTAATAATGGGGTAAAGACTATTAATAATATTTTAGATGATGAGATGGGACTTGATATTGGACCAGAGACTGTTAAATTATTTAAGGAAAATTTAGCTGATGCTAAGAGGGTTATTGCTAATGGAACCATGGGAAAGAATGAAGAGGAAAAATATGCTGTTGGTAGTAGAGAGATATATGGATTTTTAGCTAGTAGTGATGCAAAGGTATTAGTTGGTGGTGGTGATACAGCATCAGCTGTCAATGATTTTGGATTAACTAATAAATTTTATCATATTTCTACTGGAGGAGGCGCAACACTAGAGTATTTGGGTGGAAATTTAGGATCTATTTTTGAGATCCTAAAATCTTCTAGTGTTACTTATGGAAAAAACAAAAAAAGAAATAAAGAAGCTGGCGCTTAATTTATTAGTTATATTAATAGTATTATCAATTGTTTTGTATTTTTCTTTAAAAGATAATTTTGATGAAATAGTTAAATACATTTCAAATATGAATATTTTTTGGTTTATAATTGCTGTTTTCTTTTATATATTACATAGAGTTCTAATTGGAATTAGTTCTTATAATATGCTTAAGATAAATAATGAGAAAATTGGTTTATTAAAAACAATTCAAATAAATTTAATTATTTTGTTTTTTCACGGTATAACTCCTTTTGCGGGTGGTGGCCAGCCAATGGAAGCTTATTATTTACATAAAGAAAAAGTAGGAAAGACAAAAAGTGTTAATATTGTGTTGCAAAATTTTATTATATTTCAAAGTGCTTTAGTAATTATAAGTACTTTGGCAGTTATTTATAATCAAGTATTTAATTTATTTCCTAGTGATAGTTTTATGAGAAAATTGGTAATGTTAGGTTTTATTATTAATTTTGTTGTTTTGCTAGCTAGTTTTGTACTTAGTTTTGGAAAAAGAGTTAATAAGTTTATTAGTAATAAAGGAATTGATTTTTTAGCTAAAATTAAGATTGTTAAAGATAAAGAAAAATTAAAAGAACGATTTAATGATTATATAAATAGATTTCATAATAATGCATTGCTTTTGACAAAGCAAAAGAAAAAGGCATTACTACTGTTATTATTAAATATTATTGCAATTGCTATGTCTTATACTTCTAGTTATTTTATTGCAATAGGTATGGGAGTTAGTGGACTTAATTTATTACAAGTAATAGTTATAACTACTTATGTTATGATGATCGGATCATTTGTTCCAATACCAGGAGGAACAGGCGGACTAGAGTATGGTTTTATGTATTTCTTTGGTTATTATGTTACTGGGGGAGTACTTACTGCTATGATGCTTGTGTGGCGCTTTGTTAGTTATTATTTACCGATGATTATTGGAGCAATTGCATTAGTGTTGTATAGAAAGAAGGAAAAAGAATGCGTGTAGGAATATTTACTGATACTTATACTCCTTTTATAAATGGAGTAACAACGAGTGTTTTGATGCTTAAGAAAGGTTTGGAGAAAAAAGGACATACTGTTTATATTGTAACTGTTAATGATAAGACTTTAAAATATAAATTAGAAGAAAATGGGAAAGTATTAAGAGTACCGGGTATTCCTATTGGTATTTATGATTATCGTTTGAGTGGTATTTATCCAATTAAGGCGATTAATATGATTAAAAAGTGGAAATTAGATGTAATACATTCTCAAACGGAATTTAGTATTGGTACTTTTGCTAGAATTATTGCAAAGCAGTTAAATATTCCTCTAGTGCATACTTATCATACTATGTATGAAGATTATATTCATTATATTACAAAAGGTTATTTTAAAAAATCAAGTAAGAAAATTGTTGAATATTTGACTTTGTTTTATTGTGATAAAACGGCAACGGAATTAGTTGTTCCAACAAAAAAAGCGTATGAGTTATTTAAGAAAAAATATCATGTAGATCGTAATGTTTATATTGTACCAACAGGTATAGAGGTTGAGAAATTTTATAAAGAAAATGCTAAAGGATTAAATATTGTAAAAAAACGAGAAGAGCTTGGCTTAAAAAAAGATGATTTTGTTATTTTGTTTGTTGGTCGAATTGCCAAAGAGAAGAATGTTGAGTTACTTCTTAGTAGTATGAGATATATTGTTAATAATTGTAAGAATGCTAAATTGTTAATTGTGGGTGATGGTCCTGATTTAGAGAAGTATAAGAAATTTGTAAATAGGCAAAAATTAGATGATAATGTTATTTTTACTGGTAAAGTACCATGGAATATTATTGAACATTATTATTTGATTTCGGATGTATTTACAACAGCTTCTACTTCAGAGACTCAAGGACTTACTGTAATAGAGGCGATGGCAGCGTCCTTACCAGTTGTTTGTATTGATGATGAGAGTTTTAATCAAACTGTTATAAATAATTTAAATGGAATTATTTTTAAAAATAAGAAAGGATATAAGAACGCTATTATTGGTTTGTATAATGATCGCGATTTATTGAATAAAATGAGTAGGCAGGCAAGAAATTCTGCAGAGATGCATTCTTCTAAATATTTTGTTGAAAGTATTTTAGATGTATATAAGATTGCTATTAAAAATAAGCCTAGAAAAATTTCTATTCCTCTTTTTCAGAAGGTTAAGGATTTGTTTACAAAAAGGGAAGAAAAGTAATTGTTTAAAGAAAGACAAAAATTGTTGTTATATAAAATTATATACTTAAATAAGGAAGTAGTAAAATAATTACTTCTTTTTACTTTAGTACATGTTCTGACATTTTTCGACATAAAGAATTACTATAATTATAATAGATAGGAGGAATAAGATGAAAAAAATTAGAGTTTTGATGATTGATGATAATATAAGTTTAACTGAAATGGTTAAAGAGTATTTTATAGATCATGAACAAATAGAAGTATCTTTATGTAGTTATGATGGAGAAAGTGGTTTAGAGATGATATTAAATAATGAGAATGATTATGATTTAATATTATTAGATTTAATTATGCCAAAGAAAGATGGAATTTATGTATTAGATGAGTTAAAGAAAAGAAATATTGCTAAAAATATTATTGTTGTTACTTCTTATAATGCACCAGAGATGATTAGAAAAGTAAGTGAGTATGGTGTTAAGTATTATATTTTAAAGCCTTTCGAGCTTAGCGATTTAGAAAATAGAATATTAGAAGTGTTTATGGTTAATGCTTCTGGTAGTATTAATTTATATTATAATAATTTGCAGATATCTATTACTAAAATGTTACATGAATTAGGAATGCCTGCGCATATTAAAGGTTATCAGTATGTAAGGGAAGCTATTATTATGATTTATAATCGTCCCGAGTTAATTGGGGGAATTACTAAAGAGTTATATCCGGATTTAGCCAGTAAATATGATACTACTGTTTCTCGTGTAGAACGAGCTATTAGACACGCTATTGAAGTTAGTTGGAATCGTGGTAATTGGGATTTAATGGAAGAGATTTTTGGTCATAGTGTTGATATTGATAAAGCGAAGCCTACCAATAGTGAATTTATAATTACAATCGCGGATAAGTTAAGATTAGAATGGGCTAAAGAGAAGGTTAGATAAATACTAGTTTTTAGTATTTTTTTAATTTTTTATTTAAAAAAGTAAAAATATGTGTTATAATTTATTTATGCACATGTGGCGGAATTGGTAGACGCGGCAGACTCAAAATCTGCTGAGGGTAACTTCGTGGGGGTTCGAGTCCCTTCATGTGCACCAGATTGATAGGAAACTCGAACTTTTCGAGTAGTAATAAATATTAACTAGAATTACCGTCTAGTTTTTTTGTTATTATGAGGAAAGTGAGGAGTTTTTAATGAAGGAAGTAAAAATATTAGAAGTTGAAAAGGAAGTTTTAAAAAGAATTGATATGATATGTAGATTTGCTTGTTGTAAG
>CALVSA010000043.1 GCA_944358825.1 uncultured Bacilli bacterium | reverse complement strand
ATATGAAGAAAACTCCCCACCAAATAGGTGTGAAGTTTTCCAATTTGCTCCCCACTCAAATGTCAAGAGCCAAAAAAAGAAGATTCAAACGAATCAACTTTTATTATTTTAAATGTCCAGCATTATCTAACCAATCAATAACAAATTTCATTTTTTGTTCTGTTGTAGCAGATGGATTAGTTACATTATAATATTGCTCATAAGCAATAACTAATTGACCTAGTTCTTCACTAGTAATTGAAGAATTTGCTAAAATTGCATCCAATTTAGTATTAGCACTATCAACTTTACCACTTAATTCTGTTATTTTATTTGCTAAATTACTAATATCTGTACTTACTTTATTTAATCTACCAAATACAGTATCAGTAGCTGTATCATTAGAAGTACCAACAATAGTACTTAATGAAGTTATTTTTGTATTAACTGAATCAACATCAGTAGCTAAAGCCTCAATATCAGAACCATTAGCACTAATATCATTAGATAAATCAGTTAATTGATTTTGTAATTCACTTCTTACAAAACTCTTAACATCTACAAAATGTGCTTCTAAAGAACTTGCACCAAATCTAGTACTTAATGAAGTCAATAAAGTATTAACACCATCAACATTACTATCTACAGTATCAAATCTAGTAGTCATATCATTACTTAATGTATCTATTTTAGCATCCAACTCATTAAATTCAGCTACAAAACTATTATATAAATTACTCTCTATATTACTTGCCATATTAACTAAATTAGTTTGTACATTCATTAAAGAATTATATAAATTAGATTGAGTATTACTTAACGCATTTAATAATTCAGTTTGATTAATAGATATTTGATTTTCTAAACTATTTAATCTAGTATTATGTAAATCAAAAATATTTTTCTCTACATTTGACATAGTATTAGATAAATTAGATTCTACATTTGCTAAAGAATTATATAAATTAGTTTGAGTATTATTTAAAGCCTCTAATAATGCAGTTTGATTATCAGCCATATTTTTATCTACATCATCAAATCTAGCAGTATAACCGTTATATAAATTAGACTCTATATTACTTGCAACAGTACTCAAATTCTTCTCTACATTAACTAAAGAATTATATAAATTTTCTTCTACATAACTTAAATTAGTTAATAATTCTGCTTGATTTGACATTAACGCTTCATCTATTTTATTAAATCTAGTAGTATAACCATTATATAAGTTATTCTCTACATTTTTCATAACATCATCTAAATTATTTTGTACATTAACTAAAGAATTATATAAATTACTTTGAATAGCATCCATTGTACTTAATAATTCAAGTTGGTTTTCTACCATATTATTATCAATAATATCAAAACGTTTAGTATAACCATCATATAAGTTTTTCTCTACGTTTTTCATTGCATTACTTAAATTAGTTTGTACACTAACTAAAGAATTGTATAAATTAGTTTGAATAGAATCTAGAGTACTTAATAATTCAAGTTGGTTTTCTACCATATTATTATCAATAATATCAAAACGTTTAGTATAACCATTATATAAGTTTTTCTCTACATTTGAAATAGCATTACTTAAATTAGATTCTATATTTGTAATAGAATTGCTTAAATTTTTTTCACTATTTCTAACTGCATTATATAAATTATTTTCTGTATTTTTAATAGAATTTGCTAAATTAGACTCTACATTAACAATTGAGTTATTTAAATTATCTTCTGCATTTTTAATAGAATTATTTAAATTATTCTCTGCATTCTTAATAGAACTTGCTAAATTAGACTCTACATTAACAAGTGAATCATATAAATTAGATTCTACATTGTTCATTACTCCACTTAAATTTTTTTCTACATTAACTAAAGAGTTATATAAATTAGTTTGTACTTCATTTAATGTATATAATAATTCAAGTTGATTTTCAAGCATATTTTTATCAACTGTATCAAAACGCTCATTTATAACTTTTTGATTTTCATCAATAGTATTTTGCATTTTTGTTAAAGCTGTAATTAATTCTTTTTGATTATCAGTTAACTTACCATCAACTGTATCAAAACCATTATTAATTAAATTTGCTAAATAATCATTCATAGTTGTTAAAGAAACACTAACGTTGTTAATTTCTTCATTTAATGAATTGTAATTTTCTTCTTGATTAGAACTTAATTCTGAAAAACCATCACCAGTCTTTTCACTTAAAGCAGTTACTTTTGAAGCATTACCTTCAACTTTATCTAAAACATTAGAAATACCGTCATCATCAAGTGTAAATACTTTTATTAATGTAATAATTGCTAAAAGTAAAATCAATAATAAAACTACAATAGTAACAATATACTTGTTTTTAGGTTGTTCACTTTTTGACATAAAACACTACTCCTTACTTCAATTAATTTTTAATTTATCATATTCATCTTGATAAATTACTGAGAGTTGATCCAAGCTCTTATAAATATCTTCTAAAAGTTTTTCACTTCTCTTCTCATCATAAAAATCATTAAGTTTAGCATCATCTAAAGCTTGTCTTTGAATTATATGAAATGCATACTTTGTTTTTATGACATTACTAATACCACCAGTGTCTAATGTGCCAACCGCATTTTCTAATTCTTCTAATAGCTCTCCTTTTTTATAATATAAATCATAAGGAGGCTCTTTTCCTTCAGCATCTTCACTATATTTAGAAATAAGTTCATCAAAATTTTGACCAGATTTTGCTTTTTCTAATATAGTATTTGCCAAAGCTTGTTTTTGATTGATTACAGTCTCACTAAGAGTCTTATTAGTATCAAGATCCACTATAGTAAGTATTACTTGTTTTAATTTTATATATGTATCTTCATACTCTATTTTAGCCTGACTCTTCTGTTCATCAGTTAAATCATTTAGTTTTCCTTCAGCATATAAATTATCATATAAAAGTTCATAAAGTTTATCTGTTCTAGCCATTTTATCATAGCTTTCCTCATCAGTATTATTTTCTTTTAATAATTTTTTAAATGCTGATTTACCACCTAAACTATCAATATATTCGGCTTTTTCTTCCCTTAACTCTTTTTCTTCCTTACTAGTTATAGTAATATTATTCTCATCAGCCATCTTCTTAATTGCAGATGCTATTTTAAGTTCAGTAGTAGCTTTTTCTTTTAAATACTCACCCAAAGTAATATCACTATTTTCATCTACTGGCGAATTTAGAGTTGCATCAGGAATATCCATATTATCTTCACCAAAATAATTGTACTTAACTGAATAAAGATAAATCATGTAATCTTTTTTTGTATAATCAGTTCCTCCAATTGTCATAACTACTCTATCACTAGTCATTAATATTGCAATTATGATAATTATAATAACTAATAATAAAGCCACTATTAAGGATATTAATTTATTTTTAGTAATGACATTAACTAACCAATTATACGCATCCTTAACCCTTTTTTTATTCTTATTATTCTTTTCTGTATTAGACGTTTTATTTTGTCTATTATTCCTTTTCTTATCATTTTTAATAACTTTTTTATTTTCATCACTTACTTTAGCCATCATTTCACCCCCTGACTATAAAACTTCTAACTATAGTTGCAATACTCACTAACTTGAAAAGAAATAATGGTTCCTATTATAACAGTAAACATTTTTACTGTCAATAAAATTTATAAATTTAAATAGTTTTTATAATTTAAATCACAAAAAATCAAAATATTTAGAAAAATTTTCTCCGAACTAAATCATCACATAAGAATATAATACTATGAGAAAAGGAGGAATTTTTTTGAAAAAAATAATTATAAGTATAATTAGCTTAATAATTATATTAGGGATATGTTTAACTGTATTTTTCCTTAATAAAAAAGATGATAATAGCAATCTAACAAAAATAAAAGTTGCAGAAGTAACACACAGTATTTTTTATGCTCCTCAATATATAGCAATTAGTCAAGGCTATTTCAAAGAAGAAGGATTAGAAGTTGAATTAATATTAACCCCAGGAGCAGACGCTGTTACAGCATCAGTATTATCTGGTGATGTCGATATTGGCTTCTGCGGAACGGAAGCAACAATTTATGTTTACAATGGAAATGAAAAAGACTATTTACAAACATTCGCAGGATTAACTCAAAAAGATGGAAGCTTTATAGTTTCAAGAGAAAAAATAGATAATTTTACACTCGATGATTTAAAAGGAAAATATGTAATTGGAGGAAGAAAAGGTCTTCGGATGCAAAACTTATAATGTTTTTTTCTTAATATTAAAGAAAACCTAATCAGGCTTCCTCAATTATTTTCTTTAATTTATTTATTTGTCTATTTAAAAGAACACATAATCTATATATTCTTTTATCAGACATTTTGGTAATACTTTGATACTTATGTAGTAGTTTATCAAATTCTTCTGGTATATCTGATAGTTTTGATACATCTATTCTTTTTATATTTCTTACTACTTTAATAATTTCATCAAATGATTTTACCTCGTAGAAAAATCTTCCATTTCCTGATATGATTACTTCATTTTCATCATAATATGGAATATTCAAAGCCATACCATTATCAAATATAGGGGCGACATCTAACCATTTTAGGGTATTAACATCTCTTATAATACCAAAATTATTTAAGTGTCTATCTTCATTCATAATAAGAAAATCTAAGATATACATATTTTCTATTTTTTCTCTAGCATTAGAAATACCATTTTCCTCTAATTTTTTAATATACTCTTCATAGTCATCTGTATTATCATGTCTTTTCATATCATTTCTTATTTGATAGGCGGTAATAAGTTCGGTATCTTTATTTATAAAACAAGGACATTTAGATACTACGGTATCTTTATATACATCTAAGGTATATGGGACATGATTAAAACCTAAT
>CALVSA010000042.1 GCA_944358825.1 uncultured Bacilli bacterium | reverse complement strand
TATATCAAAATAAGGCTTTTAATCTGAAAAAGAAAAAAATCCGTAAAAAAACGGACTTTAGTCTAAAAATTTGCGTTATTTTTTATCAATAACATTAAATAATTGCTCTTTATCAATAGGTTTTAATAAATAATTACTAAATCCATACTCTAAATAATCCTCATTATATTCATAATTATTATTTCTAGTAAGTAATACTACTTCAATATTAAATGTCTTTATCTCTTTTAATTTCTTCATTACCGTTATTCCATCTAATGGTTTCATTTCCTCATCTAGTAAAATCAAATCATATTTTTCTTTATTCCTTATCTTATCTAACGCTTCTTTACCAGTTTTTACAATATCTAAAACAACATTAGTATCACTTAACATCTTACTAATTATCTTACCACTAGCATCACTATCATCTACTAATAATATTTTTTTCTTATCATATACATGTTCATATTTTTCTAATTTACTCTCTTCTTTTTCTATCTTTTGATCTAATACTATCTTTATCTTTGTTCCTTTTCCGTAAACACTACTAGCTATTATAGTTCCACCCATTAATGTTACTAATTTCTTTGTATTATATAATGTATCATCTAAATCATATTTATCTTCTTCTTTTGACTTTTTATTTAAAACATAATTAAGCTCACTTGCTTTCATACCACTACCAGAATCTTCGATACTAATTACTAACCTACATATATCATTTTTAAATATTGTATCAATATTAAATTCAATATAACCCATATTTGTATTTTTATAACTATTATCTAATATAATATTTAATACTTTCTTTAAAGAAACACTATCTCCATATAAGTAATTAGGAATATCTAGAGCCATTCGACTACGAAAATCTAATCCTTTACTTTGACACTTTTTAGAATATTTTTGAACTAACTCTTTAATAATAACTTTTATATTATATTTATCTTTATATATTTTTATATTATTAATATCAACCTGTGATATATCAAATACTTCATTAATCATCGTATTAAACTTTGAAACATCACCTTTTATATCACGAGCATAATTATCTATAACATTAGTATCTATCTTTTTCTTATCAACCTCTACTAATATATTATCAGTACTATTATCTATATCAGTAATTATTTGTTTTATCTCATTAGTCATATTATATAAAAACATAGACTTCTCTTCATTAGCATTATCAGATATCTCTTTTGCGTTATGTATCTCTTCTAATATCTTTTTATCAGGATTTTCAATAGTATGAAACATAATAAAAGCTATAAAGATAAATGCTGGATTAATAATATAATTTAAAGACGGATTAATAATTAATGTAATAACAACAACAATTCCTAAAAATATGAGTAAATAAAGTGGAATATATTTTTTATTTTTAAAATCTTTATGATTAATTAAAAGGGCAATTACTTGTGCCAAAAAGCATAAAGCAAAAATTGTATACGTAAATATAACAGATAGTCCTCCTGATACTGCACCATTATCAGATATTTTAACTTCTATTGGTAATATTATAACTAACAATATAGAAATAACAATTAATATATCAAATATCTTCTTATATTTTTTTACTTTTTTCTTTTTCTTCATTGATATATAGATAGTATAAAAAGTTAAAATAAAAATCCATAAAATCAAACAAATCAAATAGATTTTATTAAATAAAACTATAATTTCATTTGAAAACGTAATATTCGGATCAACAACTAATCCTAGTACAATACCACTAACACAAATTAATACATTTACTATCAAAAACTTTTTATAAGTTTCATCTTCAATTTGTTTTAATCTATTTTTACTAAAAAATATAATCGTAGTAGCTATAATTAATAAAAATGCATACAAATTAACAAGTAAAAAACCCATCATATTATCCAACTCCTATTTTATCTTTTTTCTTGTTTTATCATTTACTTTATTCATATAAATATGAATATTTTCAACAGTTAAATTAGTCTCTACTACATCAACATTAATCTCATTTCCATCTAACTGTTCTTTAGTTAAATAATTATAATCAACCTTATTATTTTTAGTAAGTGGTAACTTATCCCTAAAAATAAATTTAGATGGTATTTGACGAGATGATGTGGTTGAATTTCCAATTATTTGTTTATAAACAATCTCTTCTACTAACGCTAGTTTTTCCTCATCACTCAACTCTTTATTTACAACAATATTACATCTAGGCATTAACCCTTTTTGTCTATCATCGTAATATGATACTAAAGCTACATTTTTTACCATTTTATTATCTAAAATAACTTTCTCAATTTCATAAGGTTTAACTTTAAAACCATCAAATCTTGGAAAAGATAAATCTTTACGAGCTTTATGATATATAATACCATCTCTATCCATTTCTACTAAATCACGAGTACGTATATAAGAATCACCATCTAACTCATAATGAGGTACAATTATTTCTCCATCTAACTTACCTTCAGTAACAACATCAGAAGAAATAGCTAATTCTCCAAATAAACGATCTTGTCCATCTTTAAACTTTAATGGTACTAATTTATCATCAACTTCAGGATCAACAATAGCAAATTTAGTATCACAAAGTGGAATACCAATAGTTTCAAGTTTATTATACTCTGCACGAGCATAAGTACCACATCCTGCAAATTCACTCATTCCATAACCTTTTTCTGTAACTACAGGACAATTATGCTCTTTTAACCAATTATTTAGATCAACTTCCTCTTTTGCAGTCATTGAATCACCACCATAAATTATTTTCTTAATATAAGATAAATCTTCATTTTTCAAATATTCATAAGTTGGCAAAGCTGCAATCCACGCTGGTGTTGACATAATAGAATTAGGTTTATGTCTTTTTAATAAATAACCAAATTCATTTATTTCAAACTCTGGTATATCAATATTACTAACACCACACGCTATATTTAATAAGTAATTATCATATGCTCCAAATGGTGCAAAAAATGGTAAAATGTGTAGAGCTTTATTACCTTCATCTGCACCTACTTTAGCATTTATAACTTGTTCTAAATTAGAAATAGCATTCTTATTAGTTAGCATAATTGGTTTTGGTCTAGAACCACTAGTACCAGATGTATGTCCTATATATATTGGCAATTCAAACTCACTAACATTATAAAATTTAGCATTTTTACATTCTTTTACTAAATCAGAATAATTATAAACATTTAAAATTGAACTACTCATCGCTTCTTTTAACATCATATCAAACTGATTTAACTCTTTTATTTTCAATAACATAGCTTGATAATTTTTTAACTTTTTAATATTATCATTAATACTTCTATTATTACGAAGTTCATTATAAGCCATAACATCTTTCATATATTCAGCTTTACCTTTAAGCATCGAATCTGTCGTATTAACAATAATAATATTTTTTATTCCATATTCTTTTAATTCATTTTCGATTGGTTTTAACATTCCCAAATAGCATTTATCTAAAGCTATTATATGATTAATTTTCTCATGCTTTATAACTTCAAAAACTTTCATTGCATTAGCTTTAATATCCATACTATCAGGTCTAGGATCAATAAAATCTGTAACTGCACCTATTTGAATGGCTCCAAACCATAAAAAAGCAGATTCAGGTATATTAGGAGTTATACTAAGTATACGCTGTCCTTTTACTACTCCAAGTTGTGATAATACACGAGATGCTATATCACTATTATTCCACATCTCATCATAAGTAAATGTATTACCATAATATATTTCCCCTATTTTATTTCCTCTTTTAGCATTTTTTTGTTTTAAATATTCCACAAGATTAACCTTTGGTAATTCTAAATCATATTTATCATAAAATTTTAACCATGGTCTATCTATATGTGGATAACCACTCTTATTCATAAAAACCTCCATTCTCCTTAATTTTAACACATAATAAACAAAAAAAGCAAGAAAAACTTGCTCTTATATATTAAACATTTATTTCTTTTAATTTTCTAATTAGTTCTTTTTCTGTAGGAACGAAACCTTCAAATATTTTCTTGCCATCAATTATAAGTGTAGGGACGACTTTAATATTATATTTTTCTTTTAAAGAGATAGGAACTTCTTCAACATTAATTTTCATTTTCAAATCTTTTTCAGCCTTTTTAATATTTTTAATTATCTTAATTCCGTTACTACAATCAGAACCTATTAATTTTAAATGCATATCTTTCCTCCTTTATAATTATATTATTACTATCTTATATTATGCACCTTCTTTCAAATACAGTCTAATTATAAAATAAAAATTTGGTAAAATTATAAAAAAAGTATGTGATATTTTGGTATTTGTAAAATATAATATAAAGAGGGATCAAAATGAATATAATAGATAAAAATTTTAATGATTTAATAGATAAATTAGAAAATTTATCTTACGATGAAATATTAGAAAATACAAAAGAATATTTTTCTAATATAAATCCAAAAACTCAAGAATCAATAATAGAGTTTTTCAACAAATTTCCTTATTGGGGAAAAAACATAGAAGAACATTATCAACTAGTTGCAGATAGCTTATATTACCATTTAGAAGATTATAAATTTTTATATAATAAACTAAATGATTATCGTTCCAAACAAGCACTATTTGCCATATTAAGTAATTGGTATCAATGTGATTTTGTTAATTTAAATAAAATTAGAGAAACTAATTTTAAACATTACTTTGATCTAGATTTAATAAATGCCAAAGATGAAGTATTTATAGATATAGGAGCATACACAGGTGATACTATATTAGAATTCATAGACTCATTTGGAGTTGATTCATATAAAAAAATATATGCCTACGAAATAACAGACAACACAATAAATACCCTAAAAGAAAATACAAAATATTTAAAAGATGTAATAATTAAACAAAAAGCAGTAATGGATAAAGAAGAACAATATTATATTGAAGAAAGTAAAATAGATGCATCTGCTAATTTAATAAGTAATGCTGGTAATAAACAAGTAAATGGAATAACTCTAGATAACGATATAAAAGAAAAAATAACTATGATAAAAATGGATATTGAAGGTAATGAACAAAAAGCCATAATAGGTGCGAAAAAGCATATATTAAATGATAATCCAAAACTCTTAATATCCATTTATCATAATCATGAAGATTTATATAAAATACCAAAAATGATAGAAGAAATAACACCAAATACTTATAATTATTATATAAGATATTATGGAGGATGCATATTTCCTACTGAAACAGTATTAATTGCTATACCAAAAGACTAAAAGCTTTTGGTTTTTTAATATACTATTAAAGCCGCACGAGCCGAGGTGCCGTCGTTAGAATACCCACCGAGCATGTGTAAGTCGAACACGCCCGCGCGAGAGCCACTGTAATACCTGCCACCGCGTAGGAACCACGGGTTAGACGAGTTGACGAAGTACGCGATATCATTATTCCATGCTGTATCAGAACTAACAACTACTTCTCCGGTTGCATCTCCTAATCTTGCTCGATTATAAGCTGTTTGATTGGTATATGATGTTCCATAAGCATACGTATCTATATATTTGGCTGTTGATGCACTATATTTAAAAATTCCATCACCATAATTTAAATTATATACATAACTTCCTGCACTCTTTGACATATTGCCCATTACATATTCAGTTGCTCCGCCGGATAAGTCATATATTCCATATATATTTCCTGTACTACTTTGGGCTACATTTGATACGTAATTGCCTCCTCCCGTTGTATAACTACTATTACTATTTATTGTTACTTCTTCACAACTACTTCCATTGCATCTTCCGTAATCACTATGTGTTAAATATGCTACTGCTCCCCATTCCATATTCTTTAACATATGTGAATCTACTTTACTTGTATCTGTGCTCAATCC
>CALVSA010000041.1 GCA_944358825.1 uncultured Bacilli bacterium | reverse complement strand
GCTCTAGTTATCAGTATGAAATTAACGATGATAAAACCGTGTCATTTAGAACAACCAACATGGAA
Source organism: uncultured Bacilli bacterium (assembly GCA_944358825.1). Taxonomy (GTDB): domain Bacteria; phylum Bacillota_I; class Bacilli_A; order RF39; family UBA660; genus CALVVX01. The sequence goes on along the minus strand of CALVSA010000041.1, from coordinate 6,451 downwards.
GAATTCTCCTAATGGGAAAATATTAGAAACTGATGTGGTAATAGCAAAGAATTATTTAAGCAAGAGAGAGTTAGAACAATTAGAATTAATAGTTTCAGCATTTTTAGATTTGGCAGAAGCTAGAGCTAAAAGACATATTCCGATGACAATGGAAGACTGGTCAACTCGAATTGATAAATTTTTATTATCAGATGATAGAGATATATTGAAAGATGCTGGTAAAATATCACATGAAATAGCCTGTGATAAAGCACTAACAGAATTTGAAAAATATAGAGTAAAACAAGATAAATTATATAAATCAGATTTTGATTTATTGTTGGAAGAAAGTAGTAAAGCAGGCGATAGAAATGTCAAGTGAAGAAAAAAGTTTTACATTAGTCGAAATTAACTTGGAAATGGAGGCATAAGAAAAATTCACTTCAAAGTCTTATAAATAAAGAGGAAAATATAAAATTCTTTTTACATATTTAGGCCGATTTTTAACAAGAATTGTAAAAAAATATAGGGTAATGGAAAAAAATGAAAAACTATAAGAAAAGGAGATGTTAAATATGAAAAAAATAATTTGTTTAGCAATGGTTTTGCTAGTAATAGGGGTAGCTGCTATGATTTTTTATATAAGTAGAAATGAAAATGAGAACAATATTAAAGTACAAGTAATTCAGTTTGATATAATGGATGATAGTGAAAAAATTGTAAAAGAAGTCAATGTACAGGTTAATGACATTATTAATTTGGAAAAGTATGATGGTAACAATATAAAAATATTAGAAATAACTGATGAAAATGTAAAAATTTCTAGAGATGCAATAAGATTTGAGATAATAAGTCAAACATCCGTATATTCTGGTGAGGTTAAGGAATATGTTGAAACAGTTGTAGAGACTATAGATTATGATAACTTAATTACCGTAAATATTGATTCTAGAGATCCTTTCGGACCTGCATATGTACAACCTAGATATCATTATAATATCAAATTTATAAAATAAAGAGGTAGATTAATGAGTTATAAAGTGGCTACATATCTTCGTTTATCAAAAGAAAAATAAAGCAACAAAATATTAGTTAGTTTATTGAATTGTAAATTATGCTAAAACAAAAATGACAAAAAGATACTAATATTTAATTAATAAACTTAATATTAAAAATATAAAGATTTATTTTACTTAATGAAAAAGTATAGAAACACTTGCAAAAAAAATTAAATATATTAACAATTATTATTCAAGCAAATAAAAAAATAATCAAATAACAGAATAAAAACCATTGCAACAATAAGCAATGGTTTAATAATAAGTCCATAAGGACCAGCGATGAATAAATAATAATAATTTTTATTCATCATTAATATAATATCCTATTTTAATAAAAATATACATAATAATAAAATAAAGTATTTATTTAAAAATAAAAAAATATAATTAACTAGAGGTGCAGTATGAAAAAATACAAAATATTAATCTTAATTATGTTTTTTTTATCAATCTTTGTTTTTGAAAAAGTAAATGCATCATTTAAAGATTTACCATTATTAGGAAAAATAATATATTTAGATGCAGGACAGCCAAGATACTTCTAAACAAGGTAGATAATATAAGGAAAATATGGTTCTTCGACATTAAGGTGACCTAAGAAAAATCTAATCGAAAATTTCGATTAGATTTTTAAATGCAAAAGAAAAGACATAACAACAAAAATTTGGTACAATGTTTATAGTCAAAAATACAAAGTACGAGGTGTTGCCATGTCTATAACTAATTCTATAACAAAATTATTAAATATTAAAGATAAAAATTTAAATTTCAACGAAAATTTTCTAGAAGAAAGAAAAATAAAAGGAAAAAGATGTTTAGTTATTAAAGGATATTTAAGCAATTCTTTTGAATATTGTCCAAAATGTGGTTGTTTAAATGATAATTCTATAATTAAAAAGGGTACTAAAATATGTATGATAAAAATTAATAAAATATCTGAACTTACATCTTATTTAGAGTTAACTAAACAAATGTATAAATGTAAAAATTGTAATAAAAGATTTATTTCTACATCAAATATCGTGGATTTTAGATGTAGAATTAGTAATAATGTAAAAATAGCTATATATAATTGTGCTAAAGAAATACTTTCTAAAAAATTAATATCTAGATTATATAATGTTTGTGATAACACAGTACAAAGAATATTTGACACCATGTTTAATAATGAAAAAGTTTACAAAAATTCGATACCAGAAGCCATATGTATAGATGAATTTACATATAAAAATAAAACTATGGCATTTAATATTTGTGATGCAACAACCGGTAAAACAGTAGATTTGATTAAAGATAGAAGTACACATAATTTAGATAAATATTTTTCTCATTATTTGGAAGAAGCAAGACTTAGAGTTAAATTTGTAGTTATGGATATGTATAAACCATATGTAGGTTTAATAAAAAATGGTTTCCTAATGCATTAATTATTATTGATTTATTTCACATAGTTCAACTAATTAGTAGAAGTTTAAATAAAACGAGAATTAATGCAATGAAGGATAATAAAGAAGATAAAAATAAATTTAAAAAATATTGGAGATTAATATTAAAATAAAGATTTGATGTAGATGGTGGCAGTTGGAAGAAATTTAGATGTTTTAAAAATTTAATGACAGAAATTGATGTTGTAGACTATTTATTAAACAAAGATAAAATTTTAAGCAATACATATGATATGTATCAGGATTTACTATATTATTTACAAAGAAGAGATTATGATTCGTTCAATAAAGTTTTAAAAGAGCAAAATAGTAGTATATCAAAATATATGAAAACATCAATTAATTCCCTAATATATTTTTCAGAATATATAAAGAATACATTAGAATATGAATATAATAATGGAGTTATGGAACGAAATAATAATACTTGTAAACTTATAAAAAGAATTTCATATGGTTTTAGAAATTTTAAAAATATGAAATCTAGAATATTAATAATAACTAATGTTTTTAGGAAGAAAAAAAGGAAATACTATACAAAGTATAGTACTCCTAAATATGTTTAGGTCACCTTAATGTCGAAGAACCAGAATTGCATATTTTTGTGTTGTTCTTTTTTTGTTGAAGTGTCAGTTCTATATGAAAAGTGTAAAAAATGTCATAAAACTCGTGTTTATGGGGAAAAATTCAATTTATATGATATAATAATATATGAAGGAAGATGAACTTATAAAGAGTGTAGAAGATAGAATTATTGCAATTGAAGAAAGAAATAAAAGAGTAGAAGGAGATAAAGCATGGGGAACCTGTACTTTAAAAAAAGTGTTGATAATAGTTTTTACTTATATATTTGCAGTATTATATTTAAAAATTGCAGATACTACTAATCCTTGGCTGGGTGCAGTAGTTCCTTGTGTAGGATTTTTCTTATCTACTCAATCGATTAATGTTATAAAAAAATGGTGGATAAAAAACTATCATAAATAAAAGGAGGATTTTATGGCGGTATTTGAAGATTTTGATGATAGGTTTCAGTACTTTATTCATGGTACCAATCATGATGATGTTGAGAGTTTTTTTAACAAAGGTATTATATCTAAATATGGATGTAGTATGAATTCAACTTTAACACCTATCAATAATGAAGATATAGAAAGGATTGGTTTAAGAACAATAGAAGAAAATTATGCTAAGACATATAATTTTAAATATTGTTATTTAGTTAAAATACCAAAGTATTATATGGGGTGGATGGTACATAGAGATGATTCTATTGAGTCGCCTTTGCCAATATGGATTCCTACTAATGAATACAGAAGTACATATGGAGAAATAAAAATACTGACTCCACATTTGATAGCTGGTGTATATTCTACAGAAAGAGGGCAGGTTATGCCTAATCCAAATTATAATCCTAAATACGACCCAACAGGAATGCTATATGCAGATGAACAAATTGAATATATGCTTTTGAGCAATAATCCTTCATATTTGAAATGGATGGAATTTGCACGAGCAAGAAATCAATTTGGTTATGATGAGTTAAGAAAAAAAGATATTGCAGGAAATATTTGGGGAGAACATTTGAAAAGATATGCAACAATAATAGCTGAACAATATAGTCCAAGACCTGCAAATTTAGGTAGAAAATAATTAAGATGGAGATATATTATGTTTAAGGTTGCTAAATTAGAAAAAGTAGATAATGAGCAAGTTACTATTGAATATGTTACTCAGCAACAATGTGCTTATGATAATGGTAAAAAAGTATTAGATGAATCATTTAAAACATTGTCGTTTGATGTTTCTGGTGATGATTATTCATTATCATTTGATTTGAATTGTAGATTAGAAAAATTATTAGAAATACCAATCAACGAAACTATTGATTTTGATGAATATGTATTTGGTGGAGAAACATGGTTGAATATTAGAGGTATGAATGGTGTAGAGCCACAAATAAATGTAAAAATTACAAGATATTTGAAAAATAAATTTATTATATTTTTAACTTTTTATACTGATTATAGTTATGATGATGAAGATTATAGTGGAATGATAGAATTTACATTTAATTTAGATGATTATTTAACGAATTTAGATGGAGGTAATAAATAATGAATACTGAGGAATTAAAAAAATGCTTAGTGGAGATGGAAGTTCTCCAGAAATAGATGATGAAATGTTAAAAATGTTTGGAAAGAAAAATAATGATGCACCTAAAGATACTAGATATCAATATCCTTATGTAGAGTTAGAACGAGTTATGTCCAATCCAGATGAATATATTATTCCTGCTTGTCAACCTGCTTGTAGGGCTTTATGGAATAAAAATATTGAAACTTTTATGGTTAGTAATAATGATGATAAAGATTTATATGTATTATTATCTAATGTTTCACCAGAAAATGTGGCAATATTAAAAGAATTAGCACAATCTGATCCTAGATATTATTTTGATGGTTTAAGGAATACATTTGGGATAGCAGTAAAAGGTATGACAGAAGATTCAATGAGAGAGCTTGTTGCTTTAACTGAAGTGTTTAGAGTTCAAGATACTGTTAGATATCAAAGTGTTGAAGATTTCCTAGAAAGTTACAAAATGACTGATGGAGAATTAAAAATTGCAGAAGATGGAACAATACATAGAAGTCCTAATCCTGCACTAGTGAATGCAACTATGCAGGAAGCATTAGAAAAAACAGGTAAATGGCATTTATATGTTGCAGAAGAAGGTAGAATATATGAAAGTCCTATGTATTTAAGATGGCATCAAAGGTATCAACAAAGTTTACAAGATGAAATGATGGCAGATATTTCTGATATTACTGCATATAAAGGTAATGTAAATGGAGATATTGCTCATTTAAGGGATACTTTTTTAACTGCAGAAAGAGAATATGTAACTGAATTGTTAAAGAGCGAAGATATGAGAGAATTAATTGCAGAAATCAATCAAAACCCACCTGAAGTTCCCTCGAAAGAGGGAACACTTTTTGTTTTATAAGGGTTTCTGAGGTTTTTAATATTTTCTAGATACTAAGCCAGATACCAAAAACTTTTTTTCAGATACTAAATTTATTTTTTATTTAAGTTTATTTAAATACCTAGATTTAAATTATCTATGGTATTTTTTACATCTCCAAGATTATTTGGAAACATATGAGCATAGGTATCTAGTGTTTCTTTAGTACTAGCATGTCCTAAATACTTAGATACTGTTGTTGGTGGTTGTCCTGTATTTATTAATAGAGATGCACAACTATGTCTAAAAGAGTGTAGTGGAATTCTTCTAATATCTGCATTTTCAGCAATTCGCTTATTTATTCTATGCATCATTCCAAATGTTAATGGATCAACTTCTCCAAATACAAACCATTTATCATTAAATCCATAGTATTTCTTTTTCTCATTGTAAAGATTTACTAAATCATTGTATAAGACATCAGTAAGAGGTAATGTTCTGATACTTTTAGATGTTTTTGGTGGTGTTAATTCATAATACTTTTGACTATCCTTAACACTATTCGCTTGTTTAGTAATAGATACTTGCTTATTCTTCCAATCTATATCAGACCATTGAAGTCCACGACATTCACCTCTACGAAGTCCACAATAATATAACATTTCAAACATTGTTTTATCATTTAGACAAGTAGTACCAGTAATATATTTTTGAAATTCTTCAAAAGTATAAACATCTTTTTCTTCTTTGATTTCATTTGGATCTTTAAAGAATTCTATTTTCTTATAAAAACGCATCAAATTAATATCATACATTTTCATACCCCAGTTAAGAATAATCTTAAGAAATTTTTGAATATCATTTCTACTAGAACATTTAATAGGTTTATCCCATAGTTCTTGTTGAAATTTATGATATAGATTACCATCCATATCCTTTAACTTAACATTTTCAAAACTAGTAAAATATCTTCTTCTTTTTAAATATGTTTCCATAGTTCT
>CALVSA010000040.1 GCA_944358825.1 uncultured Bacilli bacterium | reverse complement strand
ATATAAAATATCCTCGTTTTCTTTATATTTTATAAGCCTTTTCTAAAAATTTGCTCCCCACTCAAATTTGTAGAGCCTTTTTATTAAATTTTCTATTAACGATGACAGAATTTTAAGACTTAAGCAAGTGAATATAAAATATATTTTGCCTTTTGTCCATATACTGTCCTCTTGATTAATAATTATTAGTGTGCTATAATCAAGATGAAGAAAAATTATGAAAGGATTGATATTATGGGCTTAATTAAAGCATTTACAACTTCAGTATCTTCACAATTAGGAGATCAATTTAAAGAATATGTTACTTGTCCAAGTATGGATGGGGGAGTATTAGTTCAAAAAGGAGAAGTACATCATGGTGAAGGTAACAAAAATCCAACTGAAGGTGTTATAACTAATGGCAGTTTAATTGTTGTTCCTGAACAAACTGCAATGATGATTGTTGAAAACGGAAAAATTATCGAATTTAGTGCTGAAGCAGGAAGTTATACTTTTAATAATGATACAGAACCAAGTATCTTTACTGGCAAATTAGGTAAAGGAATTATTGATTCGATTAAAGAAATGGGAAAAAGGATTACTTTTGGTGCTCAAGCAGCTCAAGATCAAAGAGTATATTATGTTAATTTACTAACGTTTACTAATAATAAATTTGGATCAATGCAACCTAAAAAAATTACTGATGATAAATATGGAATGTTAGAAGTTACTTTTTTTGGAGAGTATGCCTTAAAAGTTGAAGATCCAACCCTACTAGTAGAAAACTTTATTGGATCAAATGCACAAGATAAAGTAACATTTGCAGATTTATTTGAAGGACAATTTAAATCAAAATTTGTAGAAAAATTAACTCAAGCAATTACTACTGTTATGAGAAAACAAAAAGTACCATTTGGAGATATTGGTATGTATGGTAGTGATATTTCAAATGAGATGAATGAATTATTAAAAGATGATTTGTTAAATAAATATGGAATGAAAATAACAGATGTTGCTTTAGCGGATATTAATGTAACAGAAGATTCTATGGAAAGAATTAATAAAATTGATGATGCTACTATTTTTGCAAATAGAAATTTACAATCAGGATTAATGGCAGAAGCAACCGCGGAAGCCCTAAAAAATGCTGCTGGTAATGAAGGTGGATCTATGGTAGGATTTATGGGGATGAATTTAGCTAATCAAGCTGGCGCAACTGTACTAGGAGCAGTTAATCAACAAAACGATAGTCAATCAACACCTACAAATAATGCTAAATTCTGTTCTAATTGTGGTTCGAAAGCAACTGGAGGAAATTTCTGTACTAACTGCGGAGCTAAATTAAATTAGTGAGGAAACTATGATATTAGATGGTAAAAAATTAAAAGAAAAAAAATTAAATATTTTAAAAGAAGAAACATCAAAATTAGATAAAAAACTAACTTTATGTGTAATTCAAGTAGGAGAAGATACAGCTAGTGAAATATATGTTAATCAAAAAAAGAAAATGGCTGACTTTGTCGGCTTTGCCTTTAAACACATAAAATTAAAAAACGATGTTTCTGAAGACTATTTATTAAGTATAATCGATAAAGAAAACAAAGATGATAAAACAACAGGAATTATTGTACAAATGCCTCTTCCTTCCCACATTAATGAGACTAAAATACAAAATGCGATTGATTATCATAAAGACATTGATGGCCTATCAGATATTAATACTGGTAGATTAGTTCATAATCGAAAAACTCTAATATCTTGCACTCCAAAAGGTATTTTAGAACTATTAAAAGAATACAACATAAAAATAGAATCAAAACATGTTGTAATAGTTGGTCGTAGTAATTTGGTTGGAAAGCCATTAGTAAATTTATTCTTAAATGAAAATGCAACTGTTACTATTTGTCATTCAAAAACTAAAAATTTAAAAGACTATACTATAACCGCGGACATTTTAATATCCGCAGTAGGTAAAAAAAATCTAATAACTAAAGATATGGTTAAACAAAACGCAGTAGTAATTGATGTTGGAATAACAAGAGAAAATAATAAACTATATGGTGATGTAGACTTTGATAATGTTTTTAATAAAGCCAGTTATATAACTCCCGTACCAGGAGGGGTAGGTCCAATGACTGTAACTGAACTAGGCTATAACGTTTTAGAAGCATATCAATTAAGGAGTGATGCAAATGAGTGATAAAATGATTAATGTCATCATAACTTTAATTGTTATAATATCAATTATTGTGGCTTTTCTACTTATGTATTATTCACCTAAAAAAGATAATCAAGAACTACAAACAAATAATAAAGAAGTCGATAAAATAGCAATATTCAATGAAGAAATAGATAGAAATATAGATAATGCAATTGGACATTTTACTGTTAGTATGGAAAATTATGAATTAAATAATACAAATATTAATATAAACTTTAATGTAAAAAAAGTTGAAAATGGAACCTTTATAATTGAAAATATATTACTAAACGATGAAGAACTAGATGTAAATTTAGGCGAAAATATTATCGATTTCGAACTAGGAACGATAAAAGAAGATAAAAAAAGTACTTTTTTATACATAACAACTAACAAAGGAACACAAGATGGTGAAGGTGATGTTGTCATAATAAATAATAGTGGTAATATCTTATATCAAAATAAAAAAGCTTATTTAGAAGAGTTAGATGATGAAAAATATTTAGTCAAAGAAAAATATTGCGGTTTATTAACGAGCCTTTCTTGTGAAGCTAATAATTTAGACGATTTAGCATTTAAAAATATAACTTATAAATCAATAAATTCACAATTAGTTAATATAGAATTTGAAGAATTAACAATTGGTGATGTTTGTTATAACTAACACATATAGGGGGTAAATATGCAACATAAATTTATAAAAAACATACCAAATATAATAACAATTAGTAGAATGATAAGTTCATTAATGGGAGCAGTTCTATTTTTAAGTGGAGCTTTTATCCCATCATTAATTTGCTATACATACGGTGCAATTAGTGATTTTCTAGATGGACACTTTGCCAAAAAACTTAATGCATATAGTGATCTAGGAAGAAAATTAGATGCCATTAGTGATAAAATATATGCTCTATCACTAGGAGCTCCTGCAATTTTAAGTGGTAATCTTTTAATGCTAATACCACTATATTTTGAAGGAAAAATAGGATTTTATAATAAAAAACGTGAAAAGGAAGGTCATAAAGTATATACTAAAAGAGTCGGTAAATTTAAAACAGCAATGCTATTTCCAAGTTTAATATCTGGATTAATTGCTAGTAAAGTTCCATTCTTTTACTTAGTTTCATTACCATTTTTATACTACACCACTAAATTACAAATAAAAACATACCAAGCATATAAAAACGATGAAGAAATAAAAACAAATATAGAAAAGATTACCGAAAATAGCGGTTGTGAACATGAAAAAATGAAAGTCAGTGAAAAAATAAATATCTTAAAAGAAGAATTAGCGTTTTATGCTAATTACTATGAGCCATGTGAAAATCAAACACATGCTAAAACAAAGAAAAGAGTGATAAAATGATTGATATAAAATTAATAAGAGAAAATAAGGATTTAGTTAAAGAAAATATAAAGAAAAAATATCAAGATGAAAAACTACCTCTTGTCGATGAAGTATATGAATTAGACCAAGAATTAAGAAAACTAAAACAGCAAGGAGATTCATTAAGACAAGAAAGAAATATAACTAGTGATGAAATAGGTAGTTTATTTAGAGAAAAGAAAACTGATGAGGCAAATACTAAAAAAGAAAAAGTAATTGAAATAAATAAAAAACTAGAAGACATTGAAAAAAAAGAAGATGAATTATCAGAACAAATCAAAAATAAAATGATGCTAATTCCTCAAATAATAGATAAAACAGTTCCTATTGGAAAAGATGATAGTCAAAACGTAGAAATAGAAAAATTTGGAGAACCAATAGTACCTAATTATGAAATACCATATCATGCTGATATATTAGAAAAATTAGGCGGATTAGATAAAATAAGTTCTGGTAGAACAAGTGGTAATGGTTTTTATTACTTAATGGGCGATGTTGCTCGATTATCATCAGCAATGTTAAGCTACGCACGCGATTTTATGATTGATAAAGGATTTACATATTGTATTCCACCATTCATGATTAGAAGTGATGTTGTAAATGGAGTAATGTCATTTGCGGAAATGGATGCGATGATGTACAAAATAGAAGGCGAGGATCTATATTTAATAGGTACTAGTGAACATTCAATGATAGGAAAATATAAAGACCAAATAATAAAAGAAGAACAATTACCAATTACAATGACATCATATTCTCCATGCTTTAGAAAAGAAGTAGGGGCTCATGGCATCGAAGAAAGAGGAATATATCGAGTTCATCAATTTGAAAAACAAGAAATGATTGTTCTTTGTAAAAAAGAAGAAGAAATGGATTGGTATAACAAAATGTGGTCTTATACAGTAGAAATATTTAGAAATCTAAACATTCCAGTTCGTACTTTAGAATGTTGTTCAGGCGATTTAGCGGACTTAAAAGTTAAATCTTGTGATGTTGAGGCTTGGAGTCCAAGACAACAAAAATATTTTGAAGTAGGATCATGTTCAACCCTTGGCGATGCACAGGCTAGAAGATTAGGTATAAGAGCTAAAAACGAGCAAGGAACTTATTATCTAACAACTCTAAATAATACAGTACTGGCAAGTACTCGCGCTTTGATTGCTTTAATAGAAAACAATTACCAAGAAGATGGTAGTATTCTAGTACCTAAAGTATTACAACCATATGTTGGTAATATAGAAATAATTAAACCAAAAATATAGAAAAATCTATATTTTTTTAATTTCAAGAAGTAATCTATCAATTTTTTACGAATAAATAAATTGAGGAGGATGAAAATGAAATTAATTAGAAAATACAAATTTATATTAGCAATATTATTAATAATAACAATAACAATTATAATAGTAATAAACAAAGAAAAACTAATGGATAATAGTGATTACATAGTAACAACATCAGATATAGAAATAGAAGAAGAAATAAATATTGCCTCCAAAATATACGTAGACATAAAAGGGGCAATTAAAAATCCAGGTGTTTATGAAGTAGATAGTGATATGATTGTTAATGACGTTATAAAACTAGCGGGTGGCCTAAACGATAATGCAGATACATCTATAATTAACCTAGCTAAAAGGGTAAATGATGGTGATTTAATAATAATTTATACTAAAGAAGAAGTAAAAAACTCAAATATAAAAGATACTGTAGTAAAAGTTGTCGATAAAGAGTGTATTTGCCCAAATATACAAAACGATGCTTGTATTAATACTAAAATAAATGATAATATAACTAATAAAGAAGAAAATAATAATAGTACTAATAAAAGTGATGAGACAGCCAAAATAAATATTAATACTGCTACCAAAGATGAATTAATGAATTTATCAGGTATTGGAGAATCAAAAGCCGATGCAATAATTAATTATCGAAAAGAAAATGGAAATTTCAAGAAAATAGAAGATATAAAAAATGTAGATGGTATCGGTGATGCAGTATATGAAAAAATTAAAAACAATATTAGTATATAGATATACCTTTAAAGTAATATTTATAATTAGTATAATTTTTTGTCTTTCTTTTAATAGTTTAATTACATTAGAAAGTAAATATAAAGGAAATGAAACTGAATTTATACTAAAAGTAAATAAAATAGATATTTATGATAATAAAATATCTATAAGCGCAACCGGATTAGAAAAAATAAAATTAACTTATTATTATCATGATAAAAAAGAAATAGAAAACATTCAAATAGGCGATATAATAAAAGTAACAGGAACTTTAGAAAAACCATTATCTACTACTATACCAAATACTTTTGACTATCAAAAATATCTATATTACAATAAAATATTTTATATAATAAAGGCAAAAACAATAACTAAAATAAAAAATAATACCAGTCTTATTTACAAAATAAAAACTGATATTAACAATAAACTATCAAATTATAAAACATCACCTTATCTAAAAACATTTATTTTAGGTAATACTGATGAAGTAGATAAAAATATATTAAATATTTATTATGATTTAGGTATATCTCATATATTTTCTATCTCGGGAATGCATATATCAATAATTGCTTTTTTTCTTTTATTTATTTTAAATAAAATATCTTATAATCGATTTTTTAATTATATAGTAGTAATATTTTTCCTAATTTTTTACTCTATATTAATTGATTTTCCTGCCTCTGTTTTTAGAAGTTTAATAATGTATATATTATTTAGTATAAATAATGTCTTTAACTTAAAAGTAAAACCTCTAGATATAGCCTTATTAACCTTCAGTGTTTGCATTTCTATTAACCCTTTAATCATACATAATATCGGTTTTCAATTTTCATACATTAATGTTTTTACATTAATCTTATTAAAAGATAAAATACAATCAATCAAAAATAACTTTTTAAAAAGCTTATATACTTCTTATATATGTTTTATAGTATCTCTACCAATTTGTATTTATAACTTTTATGAGATAAATTTTATAGGAATTATATTAAATGTAATAGTAGTACCTTTAGTTAATATAATTATTTTTCCACTTTGTATTTTAACCTTTATTTTACCAATTTTTGATAATATTTTAATATTTTTTATAAATATATTAGAAAATATATGTCTAATAGTAAATAAGATAAATTTCACCAAATTAATAATGAGTAAACCAAATATGATAGTTATAGTTTTATACTATATTATAATTTATATGATGTTTTATAATAAAAAATATATAATCTATTTTTTATTATTGATATTGTTTCATAAAAACATTATATACTTAAATAATTTTGTAACTATAACATTTTTAGATGTAAATCAAGGCGATTCTATTTTTATTTCTTATCCTAATAATAAGGCCAATATATTAATAGATACTGGAGGAAATATTAACTCTAATTATAATATTTCCACTAATAAGATAATCCCTTATTTAAAGAGTATTGGACTAGATCATCTAGATTATTTAATCATTAGCCACGGAGATTTTGACCATATGGGAGAAGCTATTAACTTAGTTAATAATTTTAAAGTAGAAAAAGTAATATTTAATTGTGGTGAGTTTAATGAATTAGAAAATGAACTAATTAAAATTTTATATAAAAAGAAAATACCATATTATTCTTGTATCAAAGAATTAAATATAGATGATAATAAATTATATTTTCTAAATAATAGAGATTATGATAATGAAAATGATAATTCAAGTGTTATTTATACTGAGTTAAATAATCATAAATTTTTATTTATGGGAGATGCAGGAGTAGCAGTAGAAGAAGATTTACTAGAAAAATATAACTTACAAGATATAGATGTTTTAAAAGTAGGGCATCACGGAAGTAATACTAGTTCTAGTAAGTACTTTATAGATAAAATAAACCCTAAATATAGCATTATATCAGTAGGTAAAAACAATTGGTATGGACATCCAAATAAAGAAGTATTAGATAATCTAGAAAAATCTAAAATATATAGAACAGACGAGGATGGTAGTATTATGTTTAAAATCAAAAATAATAAATTTAAGATAGAGACTTGTGGTTCATAGAAAGGAAAATGATAAAATGAATGAAATAAAAGAATATACTGAAAAAGTATTTGAAGATATTAAACATATTGATGAAAATGGTAATGAATATTGGCTAGCAAGAGAATTGATGGAGGTGTTAGAGTATTCTTTATGGCAAAACTTTCATAAAACTATTAAAATAGCTATGATGAACTGTAATAATAGCAATTATGATGTTTCTAATCATTTTATTGATGTCAATAAAATGATAAACTTAGCTAAAAATGCTATAAGAAAAATACAAGATTATAAACTAACAAGATATGCATGTTATTTAATAGTTTTAAATTGTGACCCTAGAAAAAAAGTAATTGCTTTAGCTAAAACATATTTTGCAATTCAAACAAGAAAGCAAGAATTAAGTGAAAAAGAATATAACGAACTATCTGAAGACGAAAAAAGATTTTATCAAAGAGATTTAACTAGAAAAGGAAATTATTCTTTGAATATTGTAGCTAGAAATGCAGGAGTGAAAAACTTTGATAGATTTCATAACTCGGGTTATAAAGGTTTATATAATGGCGAAACGGCAAATGATATTGCAAAAAGAAAGAAACTTAGATATAGAGAAGATATTTTAGATAATATGGGTAGTGATGAACTAATTGCAAATTTATTTAGAATTTCTCAAACTGAACAAAAATTAAAGAATGAAAATATTAAATTAGAAAATGAAGCAAATAAAACTCACTATGAAGTTGGAAAAGAAATTAGAAATACTATTAAGAAATTAGGAGGAACAATGCCAGAAAATCTACCAACTCCAGATAAAAGTTTAAAAGAATTAGAAAGGGAAACTAAAAGCCAACTAACTAATAACAATTTGTGATATAATGTTTAGCATGTTATGACATTTTTAAGAAAAAATGTTATAACATGGATTGTGCCAAATTACAACATA
>CALVSA010000039.1 GCA_944358825.1 uncultured Bacilli bacterium | reverse complement strand
TAAGGTATTTTTAATACCTATGTGTGCCTTGAAGGCGAGCCTCTAGCGAGGCTGAAAGGAATGAGACTTATTATGAATTTTAGTATTAACATTAGAATTACTAATGAAGAAAAAACATATATATTTTTTTCAAGTGAGCCATTTGATGAAAATATGTGTTATATTGATTTGACTATCCCATTTGACTCAAATTTAAATGAAATATTAAATAAAGAAAATATACTTAAAGAATTGAAAAAAACATTAATACAAAACGCAGATGATGAAATATTTGAATTAGATAATAAAATGATTAGTCGGTTATTAAATATGGATTTTAATGTATTAGAAAATATTGTTTCAATATCTTTAGAACCGAATGAATTAGTAGATGAATTTTTTGAAAAAAATCCAATTTTAAAATCAATGAATATATATTTAAATGGTCAATATTCAATATGCAAAGAAGATTTGGATAAAATAAATTTTTATTTTGGAAAATATGAAAATGTTTTTTTACATATTGATGGCAATGATGAAGCTGTTTCAATAAGTGATTACAAAAAGACAGTTAATGCTATTGATGAAATAGTAGCAAAAATAAAAAAATATAATTTAAGTCCATTAGAACAGATTATGTATGCTTATGATTTAGTGAGGGATAGAGTATATACTAAAGAAAATGAAGATGAAAGTTTAACTACTTCAAGAGATTTAACATCCGTTTTGTTGGGAGATAAAATTGTTTGTGTTGGATATGCTAATATTTTTGATAAAGTGTTATCTAATTTAGGAATTAACACTATGATGTATAGTATTAAAAACAAAGATAAAACACAGAGAGGTCATAGAAGAAATATTGTTAGAGTAAATGATCCTAAATATAATGTAGATGGTGTATATTATTTTGATACAACTTGGGATAGTAAAAGAAGTGCGAGTGATCATGATTATTTAAATTCATATAGATTTTTTGCAAAATTAAAAGAAGATATAGAAATATATGATAATAGATTTACTGACAGAACATTTGAAGGATATCATGAAGCTATGGTATGGGAATTTGAAACTATTGTTGAAGAAGATGGTTTAAAATCAGTTCCTAGTACTATGATTAATACTATTAATGAAATTTCTGAATTTATAGATGGAAAGCGTTTAATAGATACTATGCTTTTAATAGATAATCCAAATTTTCCAATTCCAGATTCTATAAAAAATAGTTTTAATATGGAAAATGTAATGGAAAAATTATGTGAATATAGAAGAATGTTTTTTGATGAAGAAATAAGTCAAGAGATTTTACTTCAAGTATTGTTTAATGTTAGAAAAATAGAGTATTATGAAAATCCTGAAAAGTATCCATTAAATGTAGAAATGTTTAAGACTATTGTTAAGAATTCTGGATGGATCCCTAGAGCAAGTATATTTGATGATGATTTTATAGATTTTCATAGAAACAATGATTCTGATGCTAAAACTAATCGTATGGACAAACTTGTTGATGAATTTTCACAAAAAACTGATTTAGCAGAGAATATTGAAAGGATAAAATTAACAAAAACTTTAAGAAAAATTTGCGATAAAAGATTAAAATAGTATAGCAATTCTTGTTATATTATTTTTTTTTGCATTTTTTTCGTTGCACTCATTGGACAAAATAAAAAAACACCTATTTATCGTGAGAAAATTAAAATAGGTGGTGATTATGTATTTCCAACGAATAAAGCATTTGAGAGAAGAATTTGAATATACACAAGACTACGTTGCAAAATATTTAGGGTGCAATAGGTCAACTTATGCAAATTGGGAAACTGGAAATATAATAATTCCATTAGATATAGCAAGTAAACTTGCAATATTATACTCTGTTCCTTTATCATTTATACTTGGAGTAGGGACAATTCATTCAATTCCTGATAAAATAAAGATAATAGATTATGATTATATGAGGAAAAAATTAAAGGAGTTGAAAGTGAACAACAATGATTCGTATGAAAAAATATCTCGATATATAAATAATAATAGATCAACAACTAATAGGTATTTTAATGGCAAAGTTAATATACCTATTGATAAGTTAATCTTGTTGTGTGAATATTACAATGTAGATGTTGATGAATTGTGTGGAACAAAGTAGTAAATAAATAATTTAAATATAAGATTTGAGCAGTACATATTTTTTTGTACTGCTCTTTTTTAGAATACAAAAGAAAGGGTTGGACTTATGTCAAGTTTTAGGACACTTTTTTTTACACATTTTATATTTCCGTATTTAAATTTATTCCAATTCCTCTATTTGTAATGGGACCCCAGGTATAATTCTATCTTGTTACTGTAACCTTCTAAAAAAAGAAGATTACTTTAAGTATGGCGAATTATACCTGCCCATTACAAATAGATTTTCTCGGCATAAAATTAAATACTTATGCTACTGCTAAAGTAGCAATGTAGTTATTGTATTTTTGGTTAGGAGTAATATAACCTAATGTAGAATGTATTCTCCTATTATTATACCAACCTTCAATAAACTCAAATATTGCTATTTTAGCTTCTTCAAATGTTTTGTAATTACTAACATTTACTTCTTCTTTTTTTAATATGGCATTGAAGCTCTCCATACTTGCATTATCATATGGATATCCTTTCTTACTATAAGAATGTTTTATTCCTAATGATAATAATATTTTTTCATAATCATTTGATGTATATTGACTACCTCTATCTGAGTGAAATATTCCATCTTTGTTCAAACCTCTGTTAATGCATGCTTTATTAAATGCATCTATTACTAAATCATCAGTCATATTTAATCCATAGCTCCATCCTACAACTTTTAAATCAAACAAATCCATTACTATTGCCAAATATGTCCATCCTGTTTCATTAGTGTAGATATATGTAATATCTCCAACCCATTTCTCACTTGGTTTATCTGCAAAAAAGTTTTGCTCTAAAAGGTTTGAATATTCTTTTGTACCATCTGTTTTTGAACTACCAGCATGATTATATTTCTTTACTACAATACTTCTTAACCCTAATATTTTCATTCTTCTTGCAACTCTTTTTTGACTGACTTTTATGCCTTCATTTTTTAATTGCTTTGTTATCTTTGGTGAACCATATCTTCCTTTGGAATCATCATAAACCCTTTTTATTTCAACGTCTAATTTTTGATTTGCTTCTTTATAACTATTAATTGGATTCTTAGTATGATAATAATAATCGTACCTAGTTACGTTCAAGACCTTGCAAAGTAACTTAACGTTATATGTATCTTTATTATCTTCGATAAACTTGATACGTTCTTTTATTTCTTTGTGAATATGGCAACTGCTTTTTTTAATATTTCATTTTCTTCTTTCAATAATCTATTTTCTTTTCTTAATTTTTCTAAGTCGTTATTATTAGTAGTATTACCATCTGGTGTAGTAATTGTTCCATACTTATATTTCCAATTATAGATATTTTTGCGATTTATGCCATACTCACGTTCAATATCAGATATTGGTTTTCCACTCTCTATAAGCTTAACAATATTCTTTTTATAATCTTCATCATATTTCTTATTTGTCCTTCCCATGAGACACAACTCCTTTCACAAGTGATATATATTATATCATGATGTGTAAAATTTTGTGTCCCAATATCTATACTAGCACCAAGATAAAGAAAGTTAGGAGAAAGATAAATATGAAAAAATTAAATTATGGAAAAATATATTATGCAGATATTGTATATAAAAATGAAGATAAAAAAGATTTTGTACCTGTTGTAGTTATTGAAGCTGATGAGGTAGAATTATTAGTTACAGTTGCACCAATAATTACAAATGATAGTGAATTAACAAATACTCAAATAGTTGTTAAACAATTTGAAGAATTAAGACCTAATTCAGTAATTGAAGTTGCTGATATAATGACTTTTGATTTAGCAAGATTAAAAGGTTATGTAGGTAAGTTAGCACAAGAACAAATAGAAGAATTAGACAAAGTTTTAGAAACTGTGAGAGAAAAGTAGTAAAAGCTACTTTTTTTAAATGTATTAAATAAAAAAAATATTCATATGGTTTAGAGAGGAGTGAAGAATTTGAAAAAAGAGAATGAGATAAAATATAAAGTTAATACAATTATTAAAACAAATACACAGAATGAAAATGAATTGATAAAAACTTTTAATGAAAAATTATTAAAATTAATAATATCTTTTGAAAATAAGAATTCTTCTTTAAACTGTCAATGTTAGAAATTACAAATTCGTACAATACATAAAAAATTAAAAGTATTGTACTATGGTGACAAGGGAAGGAGGAACTCCTTATGAAGAATAGAGTCGGAATATATACTAGACTATCAGATGAAGATAGATTCAAAAGAAATAAAGATGATGATAGTGAATCTATTGCTAATCAAAAAAGTATGCTATTAAAATATGCTCTTAATAAAGGATGGGAAGTATATAATGTTTATAGTGATGATGATTGGTCTGGAGCAGATATAAATAGACCACAATTTCAAAAATTAATTGAAGATTGCAAAAATGGACATATAGATATTGTTTTATGTAAGACTCAATCTAGATTTTCAAGAGATATGGAAGTTGTAGAAAGATATATTCACAATAAGTTCGTTGAATGGGGAGTTCGCTTTGTCAGCATAGTAGATAATGCCGATACTGAAGTCCAAGGTAATAAAAAAGCAAGACAAATCAATGGACTTATCAATGAATGGTATTTAGAAGATTTATCAGATAATATAAGGTCATCTTTACAAAATAAAAGAGAAGATGGATTATATTTAGGTAGTTTTGCACCTTATGGGTATATCAAAGACCCTAACAATAAAAATAAACTGTTGATAGACCCTGTTGCTAGTGAAGTTGTTAAGGAAATATTTGAATTATTTAAATCTGGTGTTGGTTATTATAATATAGCAAAGCATTTAAATGAAAAAGGAATATTAACACCTAGCAATTATAAAAAAGAAAATGGTAGTAAATATGTATGTAGAGCTGCTAAATATGGAACTAAAACAAAGTGGAGTCAAGATACTATTGCTAAATTATTAAGGAATGAAGCATATATAGGTAATTTAGTACAAGGTAAAAAAACTTATGTAAGTTATAAAAACCATAAGACAGTAGTAAAACCCAAAGAACAATGGACTACTAGTTATGGTACACACGAGCCTATCATAGATATTGAAACCTGGAAATATGTTCAATCAAAGTTCAAATCTAGAGCAAGAACAAGTAGAACAACAGGAGAAGTTTATATGTTTAGCAGAAAAGTTTATTGTAAAGAATGTGGGCAAGTATTTACTAGACAATTATATGATACAAAGGATGGTAAAACCCCTTATATGAAATGTAAGGGAAGAAAACTTGCTAATCATGATTGTATAAATAAAGCATCTATAAGATGTGATGTTCTTGAAAAAATAGTTTTAAATGAAATAAATAATCAATTAGATAAATTCTATAATTTAGATGAATTAGATAGAATGTATAAATTAGAAAAAAAAGCATTTAATGATTCAACTTTTTTGAAAAGAGATAACTTATTATTAGAAAAAGAACAATTACAAGAAAAAGTAAGCAAAAAGAATGATTATTATAAATCATTATATGAAGATAAACTTGAAGGAATAATTACACAAGAAGATTTTGTAATGTTTAAAGAAAAGTTTTCAAAAGAGATAGATGAATATAAAAATAGAATAGAAATCATTGATTTAGAATTGTCAGAAATAAAAAGTAAAGAAGAAAATATTTCAACTACAACAGAAATATTTAAAAAGTACAAGCAAATAAAAGAATTAAATAGAGAAATAATAGATGAATTTATAGATGCTGTTTTGATAGGGAAAATTAACCCAGAAACAAATGAGAGAGAGATAGACATTGAAATGAATGTCATTAAATTAGATTAGTTACCTTGTTAAGAATGAGGCTGGACATGGTGGTAAAGATTGTGGTGCTATTTCAGGTGATATCATGGAAAAAAATCTTAATTTAAGTATAGTTAAAAAACTAGCTAATAAACTTGGTGAAAAAGGAGCAATAGTATTATTAACTAGGGATACAGATAAAGATTTATCCAGTAAATATGCATCTAATCGAAAAAGAAGCGATCTAACAAATAGAGCTATGTTAATTAATAAATCCAAAGCTAATTTGTATATATCCATCCATATGAATTCAACTACTAATTCATCTTGGAGAGGACTCCAAATATTTTATAATAGCAAAAACAAAGAAAATTTAAATTTTGCCAAAATAATGAATGATACAATAAAGAAGAAAATGTCAACTGTAAGAGAAATAAAAAAAGAAAATAATTATTATATGTATAAGCAAATAAGAACAACAGGAATACTAATAGAAGCTGGATTCTTATCAAACCCAAGTGATTTATATTTATTAAAACAAGATAAATATCAAGAAAAACTATCATCAATTATTACTGAAGGAGTAATTAATTATTATAAATAAAAAAGAAATCAAACTATTTCTTTTTCTAATAAGTTAGTATCATTATCAAATCCTAATTTTTTATAAAAATCTAAGTTTAAATTACTATTTTTCATAATATAAATACTTACACAATTATTATCTTTAGATAGTTTTTCACAGGCTTGAATAAGTAAAACTTCTATTTTAGAATTTTTAAATTTGTCTTTTACACAGATATTGTTGATAAGAGCAAAACGTTTATTTTCAATCTCGTTATTTAAAACATTAATTTCTAAAAAAGCAACAATAACATTATCAGCTTCCGCTACAACAATTATTTTATCATCATCAGAATTGACATCATGATACATAATATTTTTATTAAAGACATTATTATATAAATCTATAATACCTAAATAATCACTATGACGAATTTTTCTTATCAATACTTTCATAACTACCTCCATTCTTAATATGTTTATTCTATAAAAAATTATATCATAATTTCCCATATTTCTAACAAATTTTTTATATCTTTTTATATTTTTTTATGATATAATGGTAAAGTAGGTTGGCGGGTGATAACTTGGAGAAAATATTTAAAACTATTGAAGAGCAAATAGAAATTCTAAAATCAAAAGGATTGATTATTGAAGATGAATATGAAGCTGGACAAATACTTCTTAGAGAAAACTATTTCTTTATAAGTGGATATCGACATTTATTTATAAATAATGCATCAGATCATAACTTTATTGTTGGTACTACTTTTCGAGAAATATATTCATTATTCAAATTTGATCGCCATTTTCGTAATATCTTGTTTAAAAACTTATTGATGATTGAAAACAACTTAAAGTCAGTAACTTCATATCAATTATCAAAAAAGTATGGATATAAAGAAAAAGATTATTTAAATCCTAAAAACTTTACACAAGAAAAAGATAAACGGCGTCGAGTAAAAGACATAATTGAAAAGATGAAAAGACAAATAAGAGTAAATGGAGCTCATCATAATGCTACTATGCATTATATATATAACTATGGCTATATACCAATGTGGATACTAGTAAAAGTATTATCATTTGGAATAGTTTGTGAACTATATACAATACTAAAACCAGCAGATAAAATAGAAATAGCAGAAATATTTGGAGTAAGTACTAGTGAACTAGAAGAATATTTACCATTATTAGCCAATTATCGTAATTTATGTGCTCATGAAGATATAGTATTTGAACATAAAACAGAAAGATATATATCAGATAATCATTATCATGAACAAATGAGAATAGAAAAAGTAAATGGCGAATATATTTATGGTAAGAATGATATATTTAGTTTAATAATCATTTTAAAAAGCCTATTACAAAAAGATGAATTTCACCAAATGTTAAAAGAAATAAACTATGAAATAGAACTATTAGATGGTAGAATAGATTCTATTCCGATTGAAAAAATATTAGATCGTATGGGAATGCCCACAAATTATATGGACATATTAGATTTATAGAAAGAGGTAAAAAATGAAAGAAAATAAAAATAAAAGTAATATAATTGTAATAATAGTTGCTGTTTTATTATCATTTGTAAGTGGTACCGTTGGAGCATTTTTAGTAATTACCAATGTCCCTAGTATCAGCAAAAACATTGTCGAAAACGTTAGTAAGTTAGAATATAACGAAACTAGTATTGCTGATTCAGTTGACAAAGTAAAAGATGCAGTAGTAGTTGTTATGTCATATAAAAATAATATTCAGATTTCAACTGGAACTGGATTTGTTTACAAAAAAGATGGAGATACATCTTATATAATGACTAACAATCACGTTATTGACGGTGCTGATAAAGTTCAATTAATATTAGATGATGGTAATACAATCGATGCTACAGTAGTTGGTGGCGAAACATATTCTGATATTGCTGTTTTAACCTCAACAAGTGATAAATTAACAACAGTAATTGAAATTGGTGATAGTTCCGAATCTAGAGTAGGAGATACAGTATTTACAGTCGGCTCGCCAATGGGAGAAGAATATCGTGGCACAGTAACCAAAGGAACATTATCAGGAAAAGATCGTCTAGTAGCAGTAAGTTTTTCTGGAACAACATCAGATTATTATATGAAAGTCTTACAAACAGATGCTGCTATCAATCCAGGTAACAGTGGAGGACCATTATTAAATATTAATGGCGAAGTTATCGGAGTCAATTCTCTAAAACTAGTTGAAGATGAAATTGAAGGGATGGGATTTGCTATTCCAATAGAAGATGCTCTAAATTATGCTGAAACACTAGAAAGTGGAAATACAGTCGAAAGGCCATATGTTGGTATTGGAATGTTAGATATAACCGATCAATATTACTTGTGGCAAAATGGAATCTCAATACCAAATAACATTACTGAAGGAGTTGCAATTTTAACAGTTGAGAATAATTCTCCTGCTAGTAATGCTGGTATTCAAAAAGGAGATATTATCATTAAATTAAATGATACAGATATCTCTTCAGTAGCGGAATTCAGATACGAATTATATAAACATAATGTAGGAGATACGATTAATATTACATATATAAGAGATGGTAAAGAGAATACAGCTAAAGTTACACTAGGTAAGAGTAAATAAAAAAAAGTAGAAGTTATCTACTTTTTTTACTATCATTAATTTTTTTATATAAAGATTTAACATAATTTTTATTAACCTTTGATTCATCATAATTAATTTTATGTCGCTTTAAATAATCTTGCCATGGAATAATAGAACTAGTTTTTACAAAATACTTCGTATCAGCATAAACATCAGATTTATAAGCAATATTTGTATCTATATCAAAATACTTACCATCTTTAAATAAAAATACAGTATTTTTAACAGGTTTTGTTTGGATTTTAGAAAAACCGTTATCTAAATGTTCAACACCAACTACTCTACACAATTCTGCGACAAAAAAAAGATCTCTTTTCAAATTAATCACCACGCTTAATATGCCCATATTATACAAAAAAAAACATTATCTGTCAATAAAAATAACCAAAAATATTGACAATAAATCAATATAAATTATAATAAATACAGGTGATGAGATGCAAAAGATAACAAAAGAAAACGAAAGTTTAATTATAAAGTATTTTAAAGAAAATAAAATACTAATTATGCTTACTGATACAGTATATGGTATTATGGCTTTAGCCACTAAAGAAAACGAAATAAAAATAAATAAATTAAAGAAAAGTAATATAGATAAAAAAATATCTATAATATTTCCTAATAAAGAAGTTTTATTTAAGTATTTAAAAAATATAGATAAAGAAAAAGAAAAAATAATTAATCAAAAATTACCAGGAAAATATACTCTTATTCTAAATTTAAAAGATTTTTCAAACTTTAAAAGAGATGACTTTGGAATTAGGATAACAACTAATAAGTATCTACAAAATATCATAGAACAAGTAGGTCCAATACTTGCCACTAGTTGTAATATATCAAAAGAAAAAATATGTAAAAATACAGAAGAAATAGAAGAAGTATTTAAAAATGAAGATGTTATATTAGTAATGGATAAAGAAGCAAATAATAAAGCATCAACAATAATAGATTTAACAAACGATATAAAAATTATAAGAAAGTAACAAAAAGTGTAAAAAGAAGTCGAAAGACTTCGCTTTTTATTAAATAGGAAAGTTCTCCGTTCAATAACAAACAAAAAAGTCCCATCAGATTTAATTCTAACAAAACTGAATAGAGAACTGTAACAAAATAATCTTTTTAATTTTAAAAAAAGTATTGACAAACATATGTTTTGTATGCTATAGTTTAATTACAAGCGAGGTGATACGTTATGAAGAGTTATAAAACTTATAAATTTAGATTATATCCTAGTGAAAAACAAACAATCTTAATTCATAAGACCCTTGGATGTGTAA
>CALVSA010000038.1 GCA_944358825.1 uncultured Bacilli bacterium | reverse complement strand
TATTTGGGGGAAAGGGGGAACTATGCCCTTTTTCTACATTTTTAACCAAAAACTACAATTTGTTTTTTTCAGGTTATCCCTCCTTTTTAAATGTATTATAACATAGGAGAAATTAACTTGCAAGTTTAAGCTTAATTGCTTTATTAATAATTTCAAAACTTCTATCATCCCAAATAATATCACAAGCTTCTGACAATTTATATTTATCACTAATAGAAATTTCATCAGTTAATTCTAAATAAAATTTATTATTATAAAAATAAACATTTGCATTCTTAATACTAGTATTATCTAAAATATAAAAATAATCAACTTCGTATAAAAAAGCATTATTTAAATGAAAAACAACTCTAGCATCAATCTCATCACTATCATAAAAACTATCTTCTTTTTTTACTTCCACTATTATTCCATAATATAAATCTATATAAATATTTAATAAAACATCTCCTTTTAATTTATAAGTCTTTACAAAATTTTTAAAAATATTTTTAATAAAATCTTCAACTTCATCAATATTAAAAATATCAAGATCATAAATTTCTTCATTAAATATTTTAACTACATAATTATCAGTATCAACCTCATAAAAAATCATCATATCACCTAATTTAATCTATGTGAAAAATAAAAAAAAGAAACTATATTAAAGTCTCTATCTTTCCTAATACTTCCTCTTTACCTATTTTTAATACTGTAGAAAATAAAATTAAATCTTCTTCATTTATCCCCAAAGTTGCTAAAATTATTTTTTTGTTTTTATCATAACTACTTTTTTTAACCTTATCAGCTTTAGTTGCCACAATTGTAAGAGGAATATTATAATATTTTAAAAACTCATACATCATCACATCATCACTAGTAGGTTTATGACGAAAATCAATTAACATAAATACATGTTTTAAATTTTCTCTTTCTTCTAAATAATCTTCAATAATCATCCCAAATTTACTTTTTAACTTTTTACTTACTTTAGCATAACCATAACCAGGAACATCTACTAAATAAAAATTATCATTGATTAAATAAAAATTTAGAGTTTGAGTTTTCCCTGGAGTTGCAGAAGTTCTAGCAAAATTTTTTCTATTAACTAAAGCATTAATAAAACTACTCTTACCCACATTACTTCTTCCTACTAGTAAAAATTCTGGTTTTAAATCAATTGGATACTGACTTTTTCTAACCGCAGTAACTGGCTGATTAATACTATTAATTTTCACAAAAATCACCAAATAAATTATAACAGATAATTATATTAATTGCAAATTTAGATAATCAAAAGAAAAAAACTTGCTATAAACAAGTTTATTAACGCTCGCGATTATTAAATACGACAAGAACTAAACGTAGTATTTCTAGTAAAGTAGTAACCAAAGATGCTACATATGTAAAAGCAGCCGCTCTAAGCATATTAGAACTCTTTGGCACTTCTTCGCTATCTAAAATAGCCAAATCCGCTAACTGCATCTTTGCTCTTTTGGAAGCATCAAATTCTACAGGCAAAGTAACCAATTGAAATAATAACATTGCAAGTAACAAAATAATACCAAATAAAGCTAAATCCAAAAAGTTAAATATAAAACCTAGAAAAATAGCAAAATAACCTAATTTAGAACTAAAATTAACTACTGGAACAAGCATCGCTCTAATTCTCATAAAAGAATAATTTTCTTTATCTTGAATTGCATGGCCAACCTCATGCGCAGCAACACTAACAGAAGAAATAGAAGTGCCATTAAAAACAGGCTCCGATAATCTTACTACCTTTCTTCTTGGATCGTAATGATCACTAAGTTCTCCTTTAACGCTAACTATATCAATATCATTAAGACCATTTTCATCAAGAATTTTTCTAGCTACTTCAAATCCAGTTAATCCCGATTTACTTTGTACTTTTTTATATTTACCATAACTTGAATTTACATAAATATCAGCGGCTACTGTAATAATTAATCCTAAAAATAGTAGACCATAATTTATTATAAAACTATCCATATATATTCCTCCTTATAATAAGTTTTTATTACTTAATTTACTTCTTAATAAATCAGCTTTTTCAAAGTCTTTATTCTCTCTTGCTTCTAACCACTCTCTATATAGTAAAATATCTTCATCATTCCATTTATCAATATTATACGTAAGGCCTAAAACATCGCTTATAACTAAAATACTACTAGCAACTTTAATTAAATCCTTATTATTTTCACGAACTAATCCATTTAATTTCTTTACAAGCTCTAATAAATAACTAATAACATTAGGAGTATTAAAATCATCATTCATATATTTTTCAAAAATATCATCTTTAATATTAAAATCAAATTCTAAACCATTAAGATTACGATAAATATTTGCACCTTTAAGCGCATTACTAATTTTATTATCAATATTAATTGAATCTTCTAATAACTCACTAGTAAAGTTAAGTGGAAAACGATAATGACTCTTAAAAATAGATATCTTAATAACATTAGCACTATATTCTTTAATAAAATCTTTAGCTAAAATAAAATTATTAAGACTCTTACTCATTTTTTCACCATCAACATTAATATGTCCATTATGCATCCAATAATTAGCTAAATGATGATTGTGTAAAGCCATACATTGAGCTATTTCATTTTCATGATGTGGAAATTTTAAATCAATACCACCACCATGAATATCTATTTTACCATTAAAAATACC
The DNA here is from genome assembly GCA_944358825.1 of uncultured Bacilli bacterium. Classification (GTDB taxonomy): domain Bacteria; phylum Bacillota_I; class Bacilli_A; order RF39; family UBA660; genus CALVVX01. Next base: position 9,305 of record CALVSA010000038.1, on the reverse strand, counting down.
ATCAATCATGACAACACATTCTGTATGCCAACCAGGAATACCATATCCCCAAGGAGATTTAAAAACTTCTCCTTCGTCAGATTTTCTCCATAAAGCAAAATCTAGAGCATCTTCTTTTTTATCATCAACTTCTACTCTTGCACCACTTTCTAATTCTAAAATATTTTGATTAGATAAAATTCCATAATCTTTTATCTTTTTAACTCTAAAATATACATCTCCATCAACTACATAAGCATAATCCTTTTCAATTAGTTTAGATATAAAATCAAAAATATTATCTAGATTATCAATAACACGTGGTCGATAATCGATATTAGCACAATTATATCTAGCTAAATCTTCTAAATAAGCTTTAATGTATTTATCTGCAACTTCTCTTTCAGTAATGTTATTATCAATGGCAGCTTTTGTTATTTTATAGTTAACATCAGTAAAATTAGAAGCATAAGTTACCTCATATCCTAAATATTTAAAGTATTTATAAACCATGTCAAAAGTAATAACAGGTCGCATGTTTCCAATATGAACATAATTATAAACAGTCGGACCACATACATACATACTTACCTTTTTCTCGTTAATAGGCTTAAACTCTTCTTTTTGATCGGTAAGAGAATTGTATATAACCATAATTTCCCTCCTTTATAAATATATAATAAAATTATGTTTAAAATATGTGAAAAACAATTAATATATAATATTTTACCACATAATTATATTTTTTTGTCAACTATATAACAAATAAATCCAAAAAATACTGACTTTTACTATAAAATATAGTATAATGTAAGAACCGGAGGGAAAATATGAAAAATAAAAAATCATCAATAAGTGGAATAGATGCCAATATAATTGTCCTTGCATGCTATTTATTAACTTTACTATTGTCATGGTTTAATGAAATAAGATATCTTGCCTGGCTATTTCCAATGATTATTTATATTATTGAAAGAAAAAGCGAATTTGTAAAAAAACACTCGGCACAAGCAACTATCTTATTTGGTTTATATGCAATATTTTCCCTAATATATACAATCGTATTCATAATTTTATTTCCCGAGGTCAATGTCTTTAACGTAGATCTTAGTAATTTTGCAGGTTCTCTACTATTATTATCAAGCTTAAGTGCATTTTCAATTGCAATATTAGTAGTAGTAACCATCTTAAGCGTAATTGCAGTCTCTAAAACATGGCATTATGAAGAATATAATATACCTCTAATAAATAAATTAGTTCCTAAATTTAGAAATCTAATGGACAAAATAATGCAAAATAATAATTCAAAAAGTAAAGATATCATTATTGATACAGAAATTGATGATAAAGAATTAAAAAGAAAAAAAAGAAAAGAAGTGAACAAATGAAAAAAGGAAAATTTATCGTAATATCAGGACCAAGTGGAGTTGGAAAAGGAACAATATGTAAAAAAATAATTTCAGACTTAAAATTAGAATATTCTGTTTCCATGACAACCAGACAAAAAAGAGACGGAGAAATAGATGGAATAAATTATTATTTTACGACCAAAGAAGATTTTGAAAAAAGAATAAAAAACGATGAATTTATTGAATATGCAATTTATAATGACAATTATTATGGAACTTTAAAAAAAGAAGTAATTGATAAAATCAATATGGGGAAAAACATAATATGTGAAATCGAAGTACAAGGTGCAAAACAAATAAAGAAACTATTTCCAGAAGCATTATTAATATTTATAATGCCTCCTTCAATAGAAGAGTTAAGAAATAGATTAATAAATAGACACACAAATGATTTGGAAGATGTTGAAAGAAGAATTAAAATTGCAAAAGAAGAAAACAAATATAAAGATATATATGATTATATAGTTATAAATGATGATTTAGAAAAAGCAACAAATAAAGTAAAGGAAATAATAGCAAATAAATAGTTAAAAAACACAAAAATTACAATTACATATACTATAGCAAGGAGGGTTTTTATGTCAAAAATAAAAATAGAGGGAGGACATAAATTAACAGGAACTGTTAATATAAGTGGTGCAAAAAACAGCGCTGTAGCCTTAATACCAGCAGCCATTTTATGCGATGAAGAAACATCTATAATAAATGTTCCAAATATATCAGATGTAGATAGTTTAGAAGAAATATTAAAATATTTAAAAGCAGACGTAAAAAGAGAAGAAGATCACGTTACTATAAATTGTCAAAATATGACTAATAAATGTATACCACATGAATTATCTTCAAAATTAAGAGCATCTTATTATTTTATGGGAGCATTATTAGGAAAATTTCATGAAGTCGATATGCATTTTCCTGGCGGATGCTCAATAGGAAAAAGACCAATCGATTTGCACTTGAAAGGCTTTAGAGAATTAGGAGCAACCGTTTATGAAAAAGATGATCATATTATTATCAAAGCAAAAGAACTAACAGGAAATAAAATATATTTAGATATTCCAAGTGTAGGAGCAACCATTAACATTATGCTAGCAGCTGTAAAAGCTAAAGGAACAACAATTATTGAAAATGCCGCTCAAGAACCAGAAATAGTTAATGTTGCTATGTATTTAAACAATATGGGTGCTCAAATAACAGGTGCAGGCTCAAATCTAATTAAAATAACTGGTGTTTCGACTTTAACCAAAGCCATACATGAAGTAATACCAGATCGTATCGAAGCGGGAACTTATTTAATTATTGCATCATTATTAGGAGAAAATCTAAAAATAAATAAAGTAATTCCTAACCATTTAGAATCATTAGTCTCAAAACTAAAAGAAGCAGGAGTTAATATGGAAATAGGAAATGACTATATTAGAGTAAATAAGGTAAATGAATACAAAGCAATAAATATAAAAACATTAGTGTACCCAGGATTTCCAACCGACTTACAACAACCAATGATTCCATTTTTAACACAGTGCCACGGAATAAGTAAAGTTGAAGAAACCATTTGGGAAAATCGTTTTCAAAATATAATGGACACGATTAAAATGGGAGCCAACATTGAAGTTGAAAATAATAAAGTTGCATATGTTAAGGGAAAAACTCCATTAAAAGGAGAAAATGTAAGTGCAACTGATCTTCGTGGTGGTGCATCAATGCTAATATGTGGCCTAATAGCAGAGGGAATAACCGTTATAGATAATATTAATTTTATATTAAGAGGATATGACAATATTGTTAATAAATTAAAAGAAGTTGGAGCAAATATCGAATTAATAGATTAAAGTATTAATATAATTAAATAGAGGTGCTTATGAAAAAAGCGATATTAATACTATTAATCTGTTTTTCTTGTTATTTTGTATACAACATAACAAATGATAACTCACTTTATTATCTTAATATTGGTGATGCTCTAGCTATGGGAATAACCTCAAATAACGTAACAACTGAAGGATATAGTATTAAATTAAAAAATTATTTAGAAGAAAATAAGAAACTAAAAGGATATAACTCTAGTTTTACTAATAAAGATTATCGCATTACTGATATAACAAAAAGTATTAAATATCATGATACAGTTATTATAAATAAAGACGAAATAACAATAAATGAATTATTAAAAAAATCAGATATTATTACCATATCATTAGGAATGAATGAATTATATTATAAGCTTTTCTTAAACAAAAACAATATATATAGTTACATTGATGGAATGCTAGAAGATATGCAAGAATTATTAATAGAAATTGATCGCTATAATCATCAAAAAGTAATTGTTTTAGGATATTATAATATTACAAATAGTAATAATGATATATTTACGTATGTAAATCATAAATTAAATAAAATAGTAACCAAACAAGGCTTTGAATTTATTGATTTGAATCAAATATTAAATAATAATACTTATTTTAAAGAAAATAGTAATACATTTTATCCAGAAAAATCAGCTTATGATAAAATTTTTCAAATAATAGTTGATAAAATATAAAAATATTGATATAATAAATAACGAAATTTATTACTATGACTTATGTCATGGCGGAAGGAGAGATAAAATGAAAGCAAACATACATCCAAATTATGTAGAAGCTACTGTAACATGTGCATGTGGAAATACTTTCAAAACAAAATCAACAACAGATAAAATAAATGTTGAAGTATGTTCAATGTGTCATCCTTTCTATACTGGAAAACAAAACTTTGGTAGCAGAAAAGGACAAGTAGATAAATTTAATAAAAAATATGGACTTAATAAAAAAGAAGCATAAACTTCTTTTTTTTATCTCCTCTTTTTACTAGTTGCATCTATTTTTTCTAAATATTTATTAAATAACGAAATATTTTTAACTTTAACTAAAGACAAACAATCACCAAACTCTTGCAAAGGTATTTGATTAACTTTACAAAATTCTTCTACATTAGTATTCGGATAAACAATAAAATCACTAATAATTTTTTCTGCTTTAGAAAAACTCTTTACCATAATATTATCTTCTTTATTTTCTTTTTTTCTTTTTGACTCTGTATAAATATCAATCTTTTCTTTTACATTAGCAATTTTCTTCTGATCCCCTTCTTCAAATAATCCTTCTAATAACTTCATTTTCTTATCAACAGGAAGATTATCTATTTTAGTTAGTATTTTAATTATCTGATTATCAATATCAGTGTTAATTAATTGTTCTAATAAATCTTTATTATTATTATGTTTAACATAAACTCTTTTCTTTTTTCTAGATGCAATATAATTATCAATAGTTCTATCATTTTCTCTTAAAAATATCTTACGATACTCTCTAGCTTTACTTACAATAGTATTAGGACTAATAAAAAACATACTTGATTTTTTACTAATTAAATCATCATGCCAATTAATACTCTCACAAACATTATGTAACTCTTTTAATATAACTTTTTCTAACTCGCTAGATACCCAATAATAATCAGTAATATTACTTTTAGATATAATTTTTTCTTTAATTAAATAATCAATAAACTTATCAAAAGTTTTTAACATTATAGAACAACTTCTCGGAATAAAAAACTCAAAATTTTTATTTATATCTTCTTTCTTCATATTCAAGTTTTTGCTCATATATCTAATCGCATTAGACTTAATACTATCTTCATTTAACCCCGTATTTTTTATCATAGGAATTAAGTTATTCCTGTTGAAGTTAGATTTAACACATAAATCATAACAAAGTAAAAATATATCATTATCAACTTTCTTTATCTCTTCCATATTACACCTCTTACTTACTAATATAATACCATATTTTAATAAAAAATTAAAGTTTACAAACGAAAATAGAAATGATATAATACAAATATAGTTTGGAGGCCAAATAACAATATAGAAAATATCATAAATATACTAAAAGATAAAAATAAAAAAACAATATGTTAAACTAGAAAATATAGATATAATAGATTTAATTAATGAATAGAAAGAAGGTAATAAAATGACAATTGGAATAACAAATGATCACCGTGGTGTAAAAATGAAAGAAATTTTGACAAATTATTTAGAACATATGGAATATAATGTAATAGATTATGGAACTAAAACAGAAGAGTCAGTTGATTTTCCAGATTATGCTTATAAACTAGGAAAAGCTATCTTAAATAAAGAAGTAGATTTAGGAATAGCAATATGTGGAACAGGAATTGGCATGAGTATTGCTTTAAATAAAATGAAAAATATATATTGTGCTAAAGTCTCAACACCTGCTGAAGCTTCATTAGCAAAAGCACATAATAATGCTAATGTAATTGCTATTTCTGAAGAAACATCAGAAGAATTAGCTAAAGAAATAATTAAAAGATTTTTAGAAACACCATTTTCTAATATAAATAAATATATAAGAAGAAATGAAAAAATAAAGGAAATAGAAAATGAGTAAAGTAGTTTTATACGTAATAGTTATGCCTTTTATAATATGGTCTTTTGATAGTATAAACATTAATCAAATATTTAAAAAAAATAGACCATATCAAGCTAGAATTATATATATGGCATTAATATTTGGATTATCATATTTAGTAGTAAATTTTTTAAATGATTTTTTAGGAGTAATAAAATTTTAAAAAGAGGGTACAATATGAAAAAAATAATAATATTTACCATACTATTAATTTTTATTCCTTTTTTTATTGTAACAATATTTAATATTGATGAAGTAAAGGAAATAGAATTAAAGTATATCAACAACATAAATGTCCGTGTAAAAAGATTAGCTACAAATGAAATAGAAACAATACCATTAGAGCAATATATTGCTGGTGTATTAGCAGGAGAAATGCCTATTTATTTTGAACTTGAAGCATTAAAAGCACAAGCAGTTGCATCGCGTAGCTATGTATTAAAAAGATTGGATTACAATAAAGAAAATGAATATGATGTAGTCGATAGTGTACTTAACCAAGTATATTTAGATGAAGATTATTTAAAAGAAGCTTGGGGAAATAATTATACAAAAAATATTAATAAAGTAAGAACCGCTGTTAATGAGACTATCGATCAATATTTAGAATATGATGGAGAAATAATTGATGCTTTATTTTTTTCAACTAGTAATGGTTATACAGAAGATTCTAGTTTAGTTTTTAATTTAGAACTTCCTTATTTAAAAAGCGTTGAATCTAGTTGGGATCAAGAAACATCTTCCGTATTTAATTCTTCAACTAGTATTTCATTGCAAGAATTTTATGAAAAATTAGGACTTAAATATCAAAAAAAATTAACAGTAGAAATATTAGAAAGAAGTGATACTAATCGTATCTTAAAATTAAAAATAAATAACCAAGAATTTAGTGGTAGAACTTTATATGAAAAACTAGGACTTCGTTCAACTGATTTTGAAATAATACAAAATAATAGCAATGTAGAGATAAAAACTAAAGGATATGGACATGGAGTAGGAATGAGTCAATATGGAGCCCAAGGAATGGCATTAAAAGGATATAAGTATGATGAGATTTTAAAACATTATTATACTGGAACAAAAATAAATAAAATTTAAAAAAAATGTATATATTCTCTATTTTAGTTAAAACTTAAAATAGAGGTGAAAAAATGACAAAAAGAAAATTAAAACCATTTGTAGTACCAGTACTTTATAGTCTAACTGTCGTAGTTTTTGTATTCTGTTTATATATGATCCAACTAATAATTGGGAAAGTAACATTTAAAGAAGAAAATCAAGATACCAATTATGTTGATAGTGAAATAATTGAGCCGAATAATCAATTACCAGTAGTAACAAACGAAACAGTAATTATTAGACCATATACCGCAAGTAATGTAAGTATTGCTAAGGACTTTTATGATTATAAAGCAGAAGCAGATAAACAAAAAGATGCAATTATTTATTATGAAAACACATATATGCAAAATTCTGGTGTAGATTATAAAAGTGAAGAAGTATTTGACGTAGTCTCAATATTAGATGGAACAGTAATTGAAGTAAAAGAAGACGCAATATTAGGTAATGTTGTACAAATTAAACATACCAACGATATAATAAGTGTTTATCAAAGTTTATCAGAAGTAGATGTCAAAAAAGATGACAAAATATTAGCGGGTCAAATAATAGGAAAAAGTGGACAGTCAAATATCAATAAAGATATTGGTAATCATCTACATTTTGAATTATATTATCAAGGACAAATAGTAAATCCAGAAGAATATTATGATAAAAATGTAGAAGACCTATAGGCGGTATTTTATCGCCTTTTTTCATAACAATCGAAATTTGGTATATAATATTAAGGGGGATTAAATGACAAAAAAGATTGTTGAAAGAGTCTTACAAGAAAGTGATCATATGATAAAAACAAAACAAACAATTAGACAAATAGCAAAAATTTTTAATGTCAGCAAAAGCACAGTTCATAAAGACTTACAAGAAAGACTAATCCAAATTGATAATGAAAAATATAAACAAATAAAAGCAATTTTACAATTTCATACAGAAATTAGACACATTCGTGGAGGAGAATCAACAAAACTAAAATTTATGGTAAAAAATGCTAACTAAATTCACAAATATATGATAAAATAATTAAGGGACGGTGATATTATGTTTAATAAAGACATTGGAATAGATTTAGGAACAGCAAATGTACTAATATATATAAAAGGACAAGGTATAGTTTTAAATGAACCAAGTGTCGTAGCCATTGATTCAGATACTAAAAGACCACTTGCCGTTGGTCTAGAAGCTCATGAAATGCTAGGCAGAACACCTGGAAAAGTAAAAGCTATTAAACCGATGAAAGATGGTGTAATTGCCGATTTTGAAACAACTGAAGTAATGCTAAATTATTTTATCAAAAAAGTAAATGGTAAAAGTTTTTTTTCCCGTCCAAGAATATTAATATGTTGTCCATCAAATATCACCCAAGTAGAAAAAAATGCAATTAAAGAAGCAGCAGAAAGAACAGGAGCTAAAAAAGTATTTTTAGAAGAAGAACCCAAAGTAGCAGCAATTGGCGCTGGTATGGATATATCAAAACCTAGTGGAAACATGGTTATTGATATTGGAGGAGGTACTACAGATATTGCTATCCTATCATTAGGGGGCATAGTCAATAGTACTTCCATTAGAAGAGCTGGAAATGCGTTTGATAATGATATTATAAAATATATAAAAGAAAAATATAAATTACTTGTTGGTGAAAGAACAGCAGAAGATATAAAAGTAAGTATTGGTACAGTCTTTCCTGGATTTAGAAATGAAAAAATGGAAGTTAGAGGTCGTGATTTAGTAACAGGACTTCCTCATACAATAACTCTTACATCAGATGAAGTAGAAGAAGCATTAAGAGAAAGTGTATATACAATTATTAAAGCCGCTAAAAATATATTAGAGCAAACTCCTCCAGAACTATCCGCTGACATAATTGATAAAGGAATAGTTTTAACTGGTGGTGGAGCCATGGTAGAAGGATTTTCACAATTATTATCACAAGAGTTAAAAGTTCCTGTATTCATTGCAGAAAGTCCACTTACATGCGTTGCCGAAGGAACAGGAATTTTACTAGATAATATACACTTAATAGATAATCATTAAAAAAAAGAACATTTTTGTTCTTTTTTTATTAAATAGGAAAGTTCTCCGTTCAATAACAAACAAAAAAGTCCCATCAGATTTAATTCTAACAAAACTGAATAGAGAACTGTAACAAAATAATCTTTTTAATTTTAAAAAAAGTATTGACAAACATATGTTTTGTATGCTATAGTTTAATTACAAGCGAGGTGATACGTTATGAAGAATTATAAAACTTATAAATTTAGATTATATCCTAGTGAAAAACAAACAATCTTAATTCATAAGACCTTTGGATGTGTAA
>CALVSA010000037.1 GCA_944358825.1 uncultured Bacilli bacterium | reverse complement strand
GAGACTATCTATGAAGTAGGAAACCTTGGAGGTAACGACAAGGAAGAAACAAAATTTATTTTGTTTCCTTTGTTCTTTATAATATAATTGTTATTGGAGGAGGAAAATATGTTAAAAGTAGATAATGTTACTAAATATTATGGAGATTTATGTGCCGTTGATAATTTAAGTTTTGATGTTAAAAATGGAGAGATTTTTGGCTTACTTGGTTTAAATGGAGCGGGTAAGACAACTACATTTAGAATGATTATGGGACTTATTGATGATTATACTGGTACTATTACTTTAGATGGTAAGAAAATAGATTATTCTGTTACTGATAAGATTGGTTTTTTAACAGAAGAGCGAAGTTTACTTACTAAATTAGATGTTTTTGAACAAATTAAGTATTATGGTATTTTAAAGGGAATGAAAGAAAGTGAAATAGAAAAGAAGTTAGATTATTGGTTAGATAGATTTAATATTAAAGAATATAAAAATAAAAAAATTAAAGAATTATCTAAAGGTAATCAACAAAAAATACAATTTATTAGTGCAATTATTCATGAACCTAAATTACTTATTTTAGATGAACCATTTTCGGGTTTAGATCCGATAAATGTGGAATTGTTTAAAAATGTAATTTTAGAGTTTAAAAAGAAAGGAACTAGTATTATATTTTCTTCTCATAGAATGGAACATGTTGAATTATTTTGTGAAAAGTTAGTTGTTTTAGTTAAGGGAAAGAGTGTAATTTCTGGCTATTTAAAAGATATAAAAGAAGAATATCGTAAGAAAAATGTTATTGTTAAGGGTAATATAGATGTTGATTTGATTAAGAAAATTGATGGAGTGGTTGATGTTATTTATGAGATGGATGAATATATAATTAAAGTTGAGAGTAATGATATAGTTCCAAATATTTTTAAAAAGATTTCTAAATGTGATAATATTACTAAATTTATGGTTGAAGATGCTAGTTTAAATGAAATATTTATTGCTAAAGTAGGTGAGGCTTATGATGAGTAAACTTAAATATTTAATTAAAGTTAGTTTGAATAAAAAAATAAAAACTAAATGGTTTGCTATTACCAATATTTTGTTATTAGTATTAATAGTTGGTTTAGTTAATGCTGATAGTATTGTTAAGTTTTTTGGTGGTGATTTTGAAGAAGAGACTGATATTTTAGTTATTGACAATACTAATAGTTCTTATGCTAATTTAGAGGCTAGTTATTTAGAATATCAAAAATATGTTGAAGATATAAAAGTTACTAATATTAAAAATTATACTGGTAGTGTTGATGAAGCATTAGCGGAAGTAGAAAATAAGGATAGTATTTTAATTGAGATTAATAGTGATGAGAATAATTTTATAAGTGCTAAAGTTACTAGTAAAGATGGTGTGGATGCGATTGTTATGCAACTTTTAAATAGTTCTTTAAATGGAGTTAAGACTAATTTAGCACTTAATTATTATAATATTAGTAATGAGATGCTTAGTTTAATAAATTCACCTGTGGAAGTTGAAACTGTTAAATTAGATGATAGTAAAAATACTGATGAGATGATGGAACTTTTAATGGGAGTAATTTTTCCAATAGTTATTTTACCATTTTTTATGTTAACGATATTTTTAGTACAAATGATAGGGGCAGAAATTAATGAAGAGAAAACTACTAGAGGAATGGAAATTATTATATCTAATGTGCCTGCTAAAATACATTTAGCTTCTAAAATAATTGCTAGTAATGCATTTGTAATATTGCAAGGTTTAATTTTAATTGTAGATGCGATTATAGCTTTATTCATAAGAGTATTTACAAGTGATAGTTCAATTAATAAAATGATTGAACAAGTTAGAGTCTCTGATGTTTTTAGCGGTTTAAAAGAAAGTGGAGTAATTGATAGTTTAGCCTATGTTATTCCAATTATGTTAATACTTATGTTACTTACATTTATTGCTTATTCTCTTTTATCTGGTGTATTAGCGTCTATGACTACTAATTTAGAAGACTTTCAACAATTACAAACACCAATTGTAATAATATCATTAGTGGGTTATTATTTAGCGATGATGGCAGCAATGTTTGATGGATCTATTTTTATAAAAGTAGCTTCTTATATTCCATTTATATCAGCTTTACTTACTCCGGCATTGCTCTTGCTTGGACAAATTGGAATAATTGACGTTATTATTTCTTTAGTGTTACTTATTTTAGCTATTTTCTTATTATATAAATATGGTTTAAAAATATATAAAGTGGGAATTTTAAATTATTCTTCTACTGGTTTATGGAAGAAAATGTTTAAAGCAATGAAGAGTTGATATTGACAAAAACAGATGTATGGTATATTATTAATATGGATGTGATATTATGAAAAATGAAGTATTAACTAATTTAGAATTAGAAGAAGATAAAGATCTTAATATTAGGCCTAAGAGTTTAGATGAATATATCGGACAAAGTGAGGTAAAAGATAATATATCAGTTTTTATTAAGTCCGCTAAAATTCGAAATGAGGCTTTGGATCATATATTGTTATATGGTCCTCCTGGTTTAGGAAAAACAACTCTTGCTAATATTATTGCAAATGAGTTAGGAGCTAATTTTAAAACTGCATCAGGTCCTTCGATTGAAAAAAGTGGTGATTTAGCGGCAATTTTATCTACTTTAGAGCCTAATGATGTTTTATTTATTGACGAGATACATCGTATGCCTCGTTATATTGAGGAAATATTATATCCTGCGATGGAAGATTTTTGTTTGGATATAATTGTTGGTAGTGAGGGAGCAAGTCGTAGTATTAAGATTAATTTACCACCTTTTACTTTAATTGGGGCAACTACTCGGGCTGGTGATTTATCATCTCCTTTGCGTGATCGTTTTGGTATTATTTCTAAATTAAAATATTATACTGAAGATGAGTTATTTTTAATTGCCAAAAGAACTAGTAAGGTTTTAAATGTAAGTATTAGTGATGAGGCTGCTTTAGAGGTTGCTAAAAGAAGTAGGGGAACTCCAAGAATTTGTAATAGACTTCTTAAGAGAATTAGAGATTTTGCATTAGTTTATGGTAAAGAAGAAATTGATCTAGATATAACTAATGAAGCTTTAAAACGTCTAAAAGTTGATAAGATTGGTCTAGATGATACTGATTATAATTTTTTAATGTCTATTATTGATAAGTTTAATGGTGGTCCTGTTGGTATTGATGCGATTGCTAATTCAATTGGGGAGGAGATTAGTACTATTGAGGATGTTTATGAACCTTATTTGTTGCAAAATGGCTTTTTAATTAGAACTAGTCGTGGTCGTGTTGTAACTGATAAAGCTTATCTACATTTGGGGATAGAAAAAGATAATTAAAATAGGAAATTTTCCTATTTTTTAATTGCTTTTTTTAAAGTTTATACCAAACATACTTCCTAATATAGATGTTATTAATATAATTAAATAATAAATTATTAGTTTAAGGCTAAAATATCTAATAAATATTATATTTATTAAAAGGATGAATACTATAAATATTAATCCGTATTTTAATCCTTCTAAATAGCCTTTTTTTATACTATTTTTACCTATTATAAAGCTTCCTATAAACATACTTATTACAACAGTTAATAGTTTTAGGATATTTATAAGTGTAGGTTTAAAGATATTAAAATAGCTAAATAAAGTTATAATAATTAAAGATATGATAAGGATACTAAATGTATATATATAAGCTTTTAAATATTTTTTAATCATCAAATCACCTAATAAAATATATGCTAAATTGTATAAAAAATAACAAAATATAACATAATAGTTATGGGTGAGGAAAATGGAAGTTTTTACTATTTTTTTTAGAACTTTGTTTTTTTACTTTTTTATATTTATAATTTATAGAATTATGGGAAAAAGAGAAGTAGGGCAGTTAGGTATAATTGATTTAATTGTCTCTATTTTAATCGCGGAATTAGTAGTAATTAGTATTGAGAATTATGATAAGAGTATGATTGTTTCTTTGGTTCCGATTGTTACTTTAACCTTTTTACAAATAATACTTGCTTATTTGACTTTAAGAAAGCCAAAATTTAGAAATTTTTTAGATGGTAATCCTTCTGTTATAATTAAAAATGGTAAGGTTAATTACAAAGAAATGATGCGTCAAAAATATAATTTAGATGATTTATTAGTGCAAATGCGTGAGAAAGGATATCGTTCTATTGAGGAGATTGAATATGCGATATTAGAAAATAATGGAACTTTATCAGTATTTAATAATAAGAAGGAAAAAACACCACTACCGTTGCCTTTAATTTTAGATAGTAATATTCAAGAAGATACTTTAAAGCTTTTAGGAAAAAAACAAGAGTGGGTATATGATATATTAAGAAGAAAAAATATTACTTTAGAAGAGGTTTTTTATGCTTTTTATAAAGATAGAAATATATTTATTATAAAAAAGTCTGATTTAGGTTAGAAAAATAAGAAGTGTATTAATTTATGGTACTAATTTATCACTTTTTACATAGATTATTGTGAGGGGTGATATCTTGGCATCTTTTAAAGAGATAGTTACAAAAGCAGTAATTGGAAAAGGTAAGAAATATTATAAAAATACTTATTCAATTACAGTTGAACAAACACCAACTACTGTACTTGGATGTTGGGTTATAAATCATAAATTTAAAGGTTTTGAAGAAAATGGAAAAATTGTAATAACAGGTAGTTTTGATGTAAATATTTGGTATTCATATGATAATGATACTAAAACTACTGTTGTTAGTAGAACAATTAAATATCGTGAAGTAGTTAGTGTTAATCAAAGGGCTACAACTGATTCTGCTACTAAAGATATTATAGTTAGAAGTTTAAGACAACCTAGTTGTATAAACGCTAAGGAAAATGGTAAATCTATTGATTTTGAAATTGAAAAAGAATTAGGTATTGAAATAGTCGGTGATACAAAGGTTAAAATTGCAATTGAAGAAGATGAAGATCCTTGGGATGTAATATCAGATGAAGTAGATGAAGAGGTTGAAAAGCAAATAGATGAAGAAGTAAAAGAAGACTTTATTGATAAAAAATAAAGTTTTTTTAATTTATATTTTTTATTAAGTATAAATTATTATAGTTATCTATATCTTTATCTATAAGGCTCCAAATAAATATTTTTTTATTTTGTTTTTTTAGTTTTTTTATTGTTTTATCTTTAAAAGTTAAATAGTTTAAAATATAAAAATTATATCTTTTATTTTTAATATTATTATTAAAGATAAGTGGTCCAATATTGAGATTAGTTTTTTTTAGATAATTTAGAAATCTTTTATTAAATGAAGTTATGTATATATTATTTTTATTATAATTTTTTAATGTTTTTAATAAGATGTTTGCAAATAATTTGTTATTTTTATTGGTTTTTACTTCTATTAATAATATTTTATTAGTATTGATTTTTAATATTTTATCTAATGTTGGAATAGTTTGATAAAAATCTTTAGTTCCATAATTATATTTTTGTAGTTCTTTTAGACTCATGTTTTCTACTGAACCACTGCCATTTGAAGTTCTATTTATATAATTATCATGAATTATGACTATTTTATTATCTTTAGATAATCTTATATCAAATTCAACCCCACTTATGTTTTTATCGTTTATTGCATTAATGATAGCTAAATATGTATTTTCTTTTATTTTTTTAGTTGTTTTACCACGATGGGCTATTATTTTATTCATATTTCACCTATTTAAGTATATTAGTTTTTATCTTTTTAATTCTGTAAATAGCATAAAATCTACGTACTAGTTTTTATATTTTAAATTTCTTGTATAAATATGAAATTTGTGCTATACTAATTATACAATAGGTGGTGGTTAGATGATTGGCAAAATTATATCAATTGTTGATGATAAAGTTTTCGTTAGTTTAGATATTAATATATATGAGTATACAAATATAATTGGTAAAAATGTAGTATTTTATGATCAAAATTCTAAAATGGTAGGCGAAGTATTAGCAATTAAAGATAATATATGTACTGTTAGTTTAATTGGTGAGATTAATGGGGAAGATTTTATTTATGGGGATATTGGAAAACCTAGTTTTAGTGCTAAATGTTCTTTTATTACTAATGAAGAGTTAAAGGTTATGTTTAACTATAATAATGAGAATAATTTAACAGTTGGTCATTCACATATTTATACTAATTATCCAGTTAAAATTGATGTTAATAAGTTTTTTTCTAATCACTTTGCTATTTTAGGTAATAGTGGTTCTGGTAAGAGTTATGCTGTTGCAAAGATTTTACAATCTATTTTTTATGATAGTCCATCACTACCTTTTAAGACTAATATTTTTTTATTTGATGCTTATGGTGAGTATCAAAGAGCTTTTTCTAAAATAGGAGAAAATAATGAAAATATTAATTATAAAGTGTTAACTACTGATTTAAATAGTGATGAGTTTGAAGTTATTAAAATTCCTTTTTGGTTACTTGGAGTTGATGATATATGTTTGCTTTTAAATATTACTAATCAAATACAAATACCAATTATTGAGAAAGCTTTAAAGTTAGTTAGTTATTTTGCAACTGATGAAAAAGAAGTAATAAAGGGAAAAAATGATATAATTGCAAGAGCTTTATTAGAAATAATCTTCAGTGGGAAATCACCAATTGAAGTTAGAAATAAAATAATTTCTATTTTAACTAAATATAATACCACGAATATTAATTTGGATATTGTTTTAACTAAAGGTGGATGGAGTAGAACAATTAGACAGTGTGTTTATGTTGATTCTTCTTTGAAATTTGCAGATATTGAAATTGTAATTAGTTATTTAGAGACTTTGACTACTAATGATTTTGAATTATCACTTCCTAATGGTAGTTGTAAGTATACTATGCAAGATTTTTTAATGGCTTTAGAGTTTGCTTTGATATCAGAAAATATTATGAGTGATGAGACTGCTTATAGTTATTCTAATGTTTTAAAAGTAAGATTAAATGCTTTAATTAATAGTGATTATGCAAGATATTTTGATTTTGAAGATTATATTACTTATGAGGATTATATTAGATGGTTACTTACTGCAAATAATGGGAATAAGGCTCAAATAATTAATTTTAATATTAATTATGTTGATGATCGTTTTGCAAAAACTTTGGTTAAAATTTATTCTAAATTATTATTTGATTATATAACTAAAAATCATAAGACTAATACTATGCCATTTCATATTGTATTAGAAGAGGCACATCGTTATGTTCAAAATGATACTGATGTTGATTTGATTGGGTATAATATATTTGAACGTATTACTAAAGAAGGTAGAAAATATGGGATACTTTTAGGTTTAATTTCTCAAAGACCATCAGAAATTAGTCAAACTGCTATTTCGCAGTGTAGTAATTTTTTGGTTTTTAAAATGTTTCATCCAACTGATTTAGAGTTTGTTAGATATATTATTTCAACTGCTGATGAGATTGTTATGAATAAGATTAAGGTTTTACATCCTGGTACTTGTATTATGTTTGGAACGGCGTTTAAGTTTCCGACTATCGCTACTATTGATCGACCAGATCCTCCTCCAGTTAGTAGTAGTTGTAATATTAATGAAGCTTGGTATGTAAATAATTAAAAAATTCTTTTCACGAAGAATTTTTTGTGTTATTATTAATAAGAGGTGATTATTTTGGACTTATCAAGAACAAAAGCTAGAAAAATTGCAATGATTATTTTGTATCAAGATTTATTGTGTCAAAAAAATAATATTAATACAAATATTGATGAGCTTATAAGTAGCAATGTTGATGAGGAAAATGAGTATATAGAAAGTATTGTTAAAGGAGTTATTGAAAATTATAATATATTAGAAGAGAGCGCTAATAAGTATTTAAATAATTGGACTTTAGATAGATTGGGTCTAACTGATCAAGCTATTATTTTGATTGCTTTATATGAGTTAAAATTTACTTCTACTCCTAGTTTAGTTGTTATAAATGAGGCAATTGAACTTTCTAAACAATATTCTGATATAGCGGTTAGTAAAATGATAAATGGTTTATTAGATAAATTTTATCATTTAGAAATAGAGGGAAAATAGTGGATAATAATTATATTACAATTAGTGAATTATCAAAATATTTAAAAAGTAAATTTGATGAGGATTTATTACTTAGAAAAGTATATTTAAAAGGAGAAATTTCTAATTTTAAAGCTCATACTAGAGGTCATTATTATTTTACTTTAAAAGATGAAACTTCTAGAATTAGTGCGATTATGTTTGCTTCTAATACTCGCAGTTTAAAATTTTTACCAACTGATGGAATGAGAGTATTAGTAACTGGTCGTATTAGTATTTATGAGGCAACTGGAGGATATCAGATTTATGTAGATGATATGTTAGAAGATGGAGTAGGAAATTTATATGTTGCTTTTGAGCAATTGAAAGAAAAACTGGCTAAAGAAGGCTTGTTTAATAAAGAACATAAAAAAAAGATCCCAAGAATGCCTAAAAAAATAGGAATTGTTACTGCATCAACTGGGGCCGCTATTCGTGATATTCTAACGACTATTAAAAGAAGATTTCCAATTTGTGAGACTATTTTATTTCCGGCTTTAGTGCAAGGAAATGAGGCTGCTTGTGATATTGCTAAAAAAATAGAGATTGCTAACAATTATGATATTGATACATTAATCGTTGGTCGTGGTGGTGGATCTTTAGAAGATTTGTGGCCTTTTAATGAAGAAGTAGTTGCTAGAGCTATTTATAATTCACATATTCCTGTAATTAGTGCTGTTGGACATGAGGTTGATTTTACGATAGCAGATTTTGTTGCTGATTTAAGAGCACCAACGCCAACTGCGGCAGCTGAACTTGCTGTTGTTGATATGGATACTGTTATTAGTTATTTAGATACTGCTAAAAGTAGAAGTTATAATGCTGTTTTAAATTTAATTGATAATAATAAATTAAGATTAAATAAAATAACTACTAGTTATGTTTTAAAAAAACCAACGGCAATTTATGAGATAAAGGAACAAAAATTAGATGGTTTAATTGATAAACTAAATACAGTTATGGAGATTAAATTAAATTTATATAATAATAAACTAGATAGTTTAAAAAATAGTTATGTTTTTAATAATTCTGATATTTTGTATAAATTTAAATCACAAAATCTAAATAATTTGATTAATAAATTAGAAGTATTAAACCCTCTAAATACGATTAAAAGAGGTTATGCAATAGTTAAGTTTGAAAATAAAGTTTTATCTGATATAAATTTGGTTAAAAAAGATGATTCAATTAATATTGAACTTAAAAATGGAAAAATAGAAGCGAAAGTTATGGAGGTAGGTCAGTAAGATGGAAAAAGAAATGTCTTTTGAAGAAAAAATTAAAGAGTTAGAAAAAATAGTATCAGAATTAGAAAGTGGAGAAGTTGGATTAGATTTAGCAATTGATAAATATACTAAAGCTATGAATCTTGCTAAAGAGTGTTCTCTTAAATTAAATGAAGTTAGCGAAAAAGTCAATAAGATTATGCTTGATAATGGTAATTTAGAAGACTTTGAAATAAAAGAATAAAAGACCTGATGGTCTTTTAATTTTCGGCTTCTTCTAACATATTAGTAATAAATATTCCATATCCTTTAGTGCAATTATCAACAACAACGTGAGTAACTGCTCCTATTATGTAATCTCCTTGGACTATTGGACTACCACTCATTCCTTGAACAATCCCTCCAGTTTTATCTAATAAAGTGGGATCGGTGATTTCAAATAATAAGTTTTTTATTTCTTGATCTTCGCTACTTTTTTTAATTATATTAATATCATATGCTTTTACTTCATTATTTTCTACAACGGTTAGAATTTTGGCTGAGCCTAGTTTAATTTCATTAGCTTGGGCTACTTTATACAATTTTTTATTAGGAAGTGTCGATGTATATTTACCAAAAATTCCTGATTTAGTATTTTCATTAACATTACCATAAACTATAGAACTATCATATTTAGCATTTTTTTCTCCTGGATTTCCGCGATCACTTTTAGTAATACTAGTTACGGTTGAATTATATATTTTACCGTCTTTTATTTCTAGTTTTTGTCCAGTTGATTTTTCAATTATTTCGTGTCCTAATGCTCCATATAACTTGGTATTAGGATCGATAAAAGTAAGTGTACCGACACCAGTTATGGCATCTTTTACATATAATCCTGTTTTATATATGTTATTATCATCTTTAATTAGTTTTAAATTGGTATTATATTCTTTATTATTTCTTTGATATGTTATTTTTATTTCTTTTAAATTACTATTATTTATAGTATTTAGCATTTGCTCAATATTTTCTACTTTTTTATCATTTATTTTTGTTATTATATCACCGATATTTAAATTAGCATCTTTAGATGGATTTTGATTATCTACTTTATAAGTACCCACAATCATTATTCCTTTAGAATTAAGTTCAATACCGATATTCTCACCACCAGCGATAATATAATCTGAATAAGCAAGAACTTCTGTTGGAATAAGTAAGGCGATTATTAGAAGAAAAAAACTTGTTTTTACTTTTTTGAAAAGCACGGCCAAACATCTCCTTTTTTAAAATTATTCAGACTACATTATTATTTTGGTTTTAAAATTTTAAATTATAAGAGCAAAAAAATGGTATAATTTTAAGAAAAATTACCAAGTATAATTTTATTTTTTTAATCGAAAATAATAATGAGTTTGCTAAATTTTCAAAACTATTGTATAATATATTTAGAAGTTTTTGAGGTGAGTTATTTATGCAGTTATCAAATATTATATTAATGGTTGCAATTACTTTTTTATTTACAGTTTTTTTCATTCCTGTAATTGGAAAAATTGCAAATCATATAGGCGCATTAGATATTCCAAATGAAAGGAAAGTACATAAAAAGCCAATTCCAAGACTTGGTGGATTAGGAATTTATTTTGGTTTTTTATTGGGCTATATGATTTTTGGTAAAGAATCAATTCAAATGAATTCGATTTTAATTGGTAGTTTCATTATTATTATAACTGGAATTATCGATGATATTAAGCCAATTCCTGCCAAATATAAATTTTTGGGTCAATTAGTAGGAGCAGCAATTATTCCCATTTATGGTGGAATTGTTTTAAAAGAAATAAGTGCGTTTGGATTATATATTGATTTTGGAGCACTTAGTATTCCTATTACGATTTTATTTATTGTATCAATTATTAATTGTATGAATTTAATTGATGGGTTAGATGGACTAGCTGGTGGTTTATCATCAATTTACTTTTTAACTGTTGGAATTATTGCGATTTTACTTAAAAATTCTGATGGATTAGATGTAATTTTAACTTTTGTTATGTTAGGTAGTACATTAGGATTTTTGTGGCATAATTTTAATCCTGCGAAGATTTTTATGGGCGATTCTGGTAGTATGTTTTTAGGTTATATTATATCTGTAATTGCACTACTTGGATTTAAAAATGTAACTTTAACTTCATTTATTGTTCCACTTTTACTTTTAGCTATTCCAATACTTGATACTTTATTTGCAATATTAAGAAGAGTAATTAATCATAAACCAATTTCTACTCCTGATAAGAATCATTTGCATCATCAATTATTGAGATTACATTTTTCTCAACGTACTACTGTTTTAATTATATATTTTGTTGATATATTATTTGCAGCAGCTTCTATTATTTATGTATTAAAAGATAATACTTTTGGTATAATTATTTATGTTATTTTATTAGTTATTGTTCTTACTTTTATATTTAAGACTAATATTATTTGGGATCATAAGAAGAAATAGTTATTTTAGTATCTAGTTTGACATCAAAATAATTGGCGGGTGTCTCGATTGTAAAAGATACTTTCTTTTTTGGTAAAATTACTTTATTTGGTGATAAGTTTTTATAATAATAAATTATATTATTGTTCTTATCACACATAATTACGTCGATATTTTCTTTCATAAAAAAAGTATGAATACTATTACAGTGTTTAAATAAAATAGCTTTTTTTATGTTTTTTTGAAACATAAAACCTATTAGTCTTTCTCTAAAAGTAATAGCGTCTTCTAAGTTAATTGTTTTATCTTGATATATTAATTTCATATTTTTCACCATCTTTAGTGTACCAAATTTCTAACGAAAAGTCATCCCTTTTCGAAAATTTAATAGTAAAAAGATGTAATTCTATGTTATCA
>CALVSA010000036.1 GCA_944358825.1 uncultured Bacilli bacterium | reverse complement strand
TTTATATCAAAATAAGGCTTTTAATCTGAAAAAGAAAAAAATCCGTAAAAAAACGGACTTTAGTCTAAAAATTTGCGCATTTTTTAAAAAAATTTAATCATAATAATAAGGGTGAAGAAAATGGATAATATAGATATTAGAAAATACATCATTAGTAACTTTAAAGAAGACGAAGAACAAGACATTAGAAAATCAGTAGAAGAATCAGTTAATTCAAACGAAGATGATCCTCTACTTGGTTTAGGAGTATTCTTTGAACTGCTTTGGAAAAACTCTAATGAAGATATTAAAAAAACTATAATAAGTACTATAGCAAACAGTATAAAAGCTACCAATTAAGGTAGCTTTTATTTTAAAGAATACATAGTAGTTCTGCCAATTCCTACTTTTTTTAATATTCCATCTTTAATCATTTTATTCAAAATATTATTAGCTCTTGTTTTAGAAACACCTAATATCTTTTCCACAGTACTTCTAGTAACTTTTTTATTATTTTCTAAATATCTAACAATTTCATCATCCTGAATAAAAGTATTATCATCATGATAATTACAATTTGGTAAAACAACTTTAAAAGCGTTATCTGAAACATCAAAAGATGGTTTTAAGTTATAATTTTTATAACTTGTAATTATTCTATTAATACCAGTTCCAAAACTCTCAACATATTTCAATCTAAAAAATATATTAGCTAAATTAGGATTTCTAGTAGCAGATACCCCCATATAAATATCATTAATATTAATACCTTTTACAAGTCCACCAATCGATACAAATTCCACTCGATTATCATATAAAGAAATTAAAACACTACTATTAAAATTATAATCCTGATGAATAACTGCATTAAACAAAGCCTCACGCAGAGCATATTCAGGATAATCTCTACTATCAATTCTACTTAAACCAACAATTTTTCCACTAGTTTTATTAAATAAATCCAAATAATCAAAAACATCATTAACTTGCTTTAAAATAGAACCACTAAATTCTTTTCTATCCCTAAATTCTAATTTATCATTACCATTAAAAATAGCACATTTAATTTTATAAGAACATTGATCAGATAATAGTAAAGCTAAATTAGTATACAAATTATCATTATTAACCATTGCCAATGTTTTCATATTAGACTCATTTAATGAAACACCTTTATCTTTAAACAAAGATAATAAATAATTAAAAGTTAAATCTTGGTTAAAAGAAACTTGCATCTCAAAACTATTATTATAATACATAACATCACCCAATACACAATCCAATTTCTATTTTTAATCATTATTTTCAAGTAGTTTTTTCATTTTACTGAGGTTTAGTTCCTAATTTTTTTATCAATTAATTTTAATTTATATTCAGAAATTAAAGTTCGAAATATATTTTTGTTAAGATAATATTCTACAGCATCTTTATCCCTTAAACTATAGCGGATAACATCAAAAATAAAGTTCTCTTGTGTTTTTTTATATCTCTATCAAGTGCTTCTAGATACAAATTCACCTTTACTAGATATTCAGCCATTTTGAAAGCCTACACTTTAACTTCTAACCTTTCTTCTAACTAACCCTTTAACTCTTTCAAACAACTTTCTTGTATCTTCATTTACTAAATATAAAACACCAAAAGTTATTAATAAAATTGATACAAAAGTTACAAATAATAATAATACACAAGTAATTAGATTTAAATCCAAACTTAAATAGAAAGCCTCTAATTTATATAATAATAAACTAAATATCAAAAATACCAAGACTAAAATACTATATTTTTTAATTAACTCACTATGTTTTACATTTTTAATTATCTTTTTAGTAACTAAACCAGTTTTCAAAAATAAATTAACTATAAACGCTAAAGAAGTAGCCGCTAATATTCCGCTTATACCAAAAGGTTTAATCAAAACAACTGATAAAATAACATTAATACTAGCACATATAAATATATGTCTTTTATTATCTTTAAATAAACCATTTGCATTTATTAAAGCTAAAAGTGGATAATAAATAATATTTAAAAATAAAGTCAAACTAAAGAAGAAAATTACAATATAATCAAGTAAATAACCATCTTTATTAATCCATATATTTACAAATGGCCTAATACCTACCAAGAAAGTTAAACTAAGCGATAAAGCTAAAATAATAAATAACATTAAAAACTCCTTAAACAAAGGATAAGCCTTATCATCCTCTTGTTTAGCAAAAACATTACCAAAAGAATAAACTGCCCCTAATTCTACCCTAGATGATACTTCATTTAAATACCTTAAAATAAAATTATAAGAAGTATAAATACTAACCATTACAGGTCCAATAAAAGCCATAAGTAAAATAGCATCAATATTATTTAAAACCAAATAACCAATTTGTAACCATACTAAATCTTTAGTCATACTAACCATCGAAGTATCCTTACGAGCTATTTCTTCTAACCAAGGATATTTTTTCTTAACAACCATTCTCATAATTATTTCTTCTAATATTTTCATAATCAAAATAACTACAGCAATAGACTCTAAATTACGAAAAATCATAACAACAATAACAATTAAAATATCACAAACTAATTTAACAGAATTTATAACCAAAGAATAAATATATTTCTCTTGAGCTGCACTAAGTACTGCCATATAAGTTTGTGTTTTTCCAAAATATGAAATTAAATAAGAAGTAGAAATCACAAAAAAACATATTAAAGCACTATTTCTATATCCATCCTCAAAACCATAAAATAAATAAAGACAAATACTAACTATAAAAATAATACCTAAAATAATCAAACCAATTATCCTAAATACTTTCCTACTACCAGAATAAATCGCATTAATATCATCTTTATTTTTCTCCGCAAAAGGCTTATATAATTTATAAATAACCGCATCACCAAAACCAGCTTGTGCCAAGAAAACATAAGCAATTATTTGATTAATAACTTGATAATATCCATTACCTACATCGCCAACATAATTAATCAAAACACTTACTTTAATTAAACCTACTATACCTATTAATATATAAGGTAAAATATCACTAATCATATTTAGAGCAATTTTTTTTGTTCGCAATTTAATCACCATCTTTATAATAACACAATTTAATTTAAAATTTAAAAAAAATAGTATAATTTTACACTATTTTTCAATTTTGGTAAAAATATTACCAAAAAATTAATTTTTATTTAACTTTTGCCATAAATTAGATTGACAAAATTAACATCAAAGGTATATACTTAAAGTGAACAAGAGGATTTTTACTCACTAAATAATACGTCATCCACTGTCTTACCATAGACATTAGCTAAAGAAATCAACATATCAAGTTGAACACCACTTCTCTTAAGTTCAATCATTGATATCAAACTAGGCGAACAGTTTACCAAATTGGCAAGTTGCTTTTGTGAATAATTGTGTTCAAATCGTAAGTATCTTAAGTAATTTATAAATTTATCATAATCAAACTTACGAATCGATTCAAGTTTAGGACTATCACTTACTATTCCTAAAATATAGTCCGTTGTTAATTTATAAAAATTACTAAGTTCCACTAACTGTTCAATCTTGAGTGAAAGTTCTCCTGTTTCATACTTTGAATATGTGCGTTGTGTTACACCTAATATACTTGCAATATCACTTTGTGTATAATTATTAACTTTTCTAATAATTTTCAAACGAAGTTTCATACATCAGCACCTTCCAAGTCTAATTATTGCTCAAATAGAACTATATTACAATGAATTAGTCCATATTTTAAATAAATGGTCTAAATTTTGTAAAGAAAAGGAGTAAAAATGAATTATAAAAATGTAGTAAATAAAAATGAATTTAGAGCCATTTATAAAAAAAATAAAAATTATTTTGATAATAACAACATTAATATTATTAACAATTTAGATAATTTTATTTCTTATTTTAAAGAAGAATTCAAAATAGAAGAACACGAATTAGCCTTTATTATCAATATATTTTTAGAATCAGACTATTTTAATGACATATTAAAAGATAAAATAACACATGATATATTTAAATACATAATTACCAAAAGAGTAACAGAAGTACTATCAATTGCTTCCAAAGAATCAAAAAAAATAAAAAAATTAGTTAAAAAAACTAACCTTAATATAAAACATAATAATAAACATATAGATAAAAACTATGAAATAATAAAAGAAATAATCGAAAGAAAAAAAATAAAATATAACTATTGCTATTTATTTGATGATATCAAATACTTTAGTGATAATCCAAATAAAAAAGAAAATTACTTCTTATTCATATCATTAATACTAAAAAGTGATATGTAAAAACCCTTGTCAAGCAAGGGATTATTTTTATATGGCGGAGACAGAGAGATTTGAACTCTCGCGCCAGTTTCCCAGCCTACACCCTTAGCAGGGGCGCCTCTTCAGCCTCTTGAGTATGTCTCCATAAGACTACATATATAATCTTATATTATTTTTAAAAACTTGTCAAGTATTTAAAAGAAATTATTTAAAATTAATGCAAGTAAAATACCTGTAATAATACCTCCTAATACTTCTGTTGGCTTATGGCCAATTTTTTCTTTTAAAAACTTAATACCAGGTAAATCTATTTTTCTACTAATTTCATTTAAAACTTCCGCTTGTTTTCCTGTCTCATATCTAATACCCATCGCATCATATAAAACAATTAAACCAAAAATTAAACAAATAGCAAAATAAATACTATCTACATCAAAATCAATAAAAATTAAAGTAAGTAAACTAATAACCAAAGAACTATGAGAAGAAGGCATTCCCCCACTTCCATTAAATAAACGCTCTAAACTAAATTTACGAGTATGAATAGTCTCTATAATAGCCTTAATTACCTGTGAAATAATAACTGTTAAAATAGGTATAATAATATATTTATAATCACTCAATACAATCACTTCCTAAAAATTATTTAACTTATTTAAAAACTCTTTTGTCTTTAAATATAAACCCGAATATCTATCATAATATAAATCTAAAAATCTATTAATCTCCTCTTTTATATTATCACTAATATCCAATTTAGATATTTTAGCAATATCTACATAATAAAACATTCTAATTAACTTAATAGTCTTAACATTAACTATTATATCATTATTTAGACAATTTTTGCAAACATAACCACCTTTATAACTAGAAATAGTAACAATATCATTACTATTACCACATACACTACATTTATCAATAATTGGTCTAATACCCAAAAAATCTAGTAATTTTAATTCTAAAATATTACTAATTACTAAAGGATCAAAACCATCATTTATCTTAAGCAAACTAGCAATATATAAATCATATATCTTACTATCATTATCATGATTATAAACCTGAACAGATAAATCAGTAATAAAAGAAGCATAACTAATTTTATATAAATCTTTCTTTATATTTTTCAAACCATCAACTACATCAACCTCAATTAAAGAAGACAAACCAACTCTTTTATTAATATGAAAAATACCATAAGTAAGCTTACTAGTTAAATTAACATAAATACTCTTAGGCTTATAAGCACCTTTAGCAATAATCCCAATAATTCCCTCACTTGTAAATACATTAATTATTTTACTAGACTCTTTATATGGTATTTCACTTATAATAACTCCTTTAATTTTAGCTAACATAATATCACTTACTTCCTTTTGTATTCTAAGTAATATTCAATTTTACCTGTTTTTTTAAATAATTCCCATAGTTCTTTCTTACTCATAAATTCACCTCTCACTATAATATTGAGAAGAATTTAATAATTTTATTCAGAAAAACCATTTTCATTTAAAAATTGTTCTTTATCTTTCCAATTAGGAACTACTTTAACAAATAAATCCAAATATACTTTCTTACCTAATAAAGCCTCAATATCACGTCTCGCCATAATCCCAATTTTTTTAATCATTTCCCCATTTTTACCAATAATAATCTTTTTTAAATTTTCTCTATCTACAACAATAGTCGCACTAATACTAAGATTATTAGTATTATCCTCTATACTATCAGTAATACAAGTAATAGAATGTGGAACCTCTTCATAAGTAAGCATAAGAGCTTTCTCACGAATATATTCACTAATTAAAAACTTTAAACTTACATTAGTATATGTATCATCATCAAAATATTTAATCGAATCTTTTAAATATTTTTTAATTACATCAATTAAATAATTTACACTTTTTTCTTTTAAAGCAGAAATTGGAACAATCTCACTAAATTCATATAAATCTTTATATAAAGATATCTTTTTCAAAATCTCTTCCTGATTAAGCTTATCAATCTTATTTAAAACCAAAATAACAGGCTTATTAACATCATTTAAAAAATTAATAACAAACTGATCCCCTCGTCCAAACTCACTACTAGCATCAACTACATATAAAATAATATCAACATCCATCGCACTACTATAAGCCTCTTTATTTAAAATCTGACCAAGCTTATGCTTAGGCTTATGAATACCAGGAGTATCAACAAAAATCATCTGAGTATCATCATCATTATAAATACCTTGAATAATATTACGAGTAGTTTGTGGCTTATCAGAAACTATTGCCACCTTTCTTTTCATAATCGAATTAAGTAAAGTACTCTTACCAGCATTAGGCCTACCAACTAAACTAATAAAACCACTCTTCATCTTAAATCACCACTAGAAAAAGGATAAGGACAAAGATCACTTACTTTTAATACTTTCTCATCACCATTTCTATTATATAAAGTAACACTACAATCTAAATCAAAAAACTCAACAATAACTTGACGACATAAAAAACAACAACTACTAATCTTATCACTATCAACCATTATATATAAAGACTTAAAATCACCTTTTCGATACCCATTACTAACAGCCTTACAAATAGCTACCCTCTCTGCACAAATAGTCGCCCCAAAAGAAGCATTTTCTATATTAACACCACTATAACACTTATCATCACGAGTAACAACCACACAACTTACTCTAAATTTAGAATAAGGAGCATAAGCATTATTTAAAAGTTCTAATAATTTTGATTTCATCTAACCCATCCTCTCCATAATCTTTGGAACAAATATCAAAAAAGCAATAACCAAAGAAAACATACAAGTAACCAAAACAGCACCCGCGATTACATCTTTAGTAGCTTTAGCTATTTTATTATATTCTTGAGTATATAAATCAACCATATTCTCAAAAGCAGTATTAATAAGTTCCAAAACTAATACCAAAGTTATCATAAAAACAATAATAACCCACTCTAAAATAGATATCTTTAAAACAAAAGACAAAATAACAGCACAAATACCTAAAACAATTTCAATTCGAAAATTCTTCTCCGACTTAAAAGTTTGAGCAATACCTTCTAAACAATAACCAACACCTTGTAAAAAAGTCTTATCTTTGTATTTTGTACGCATCTAATAACTCCTCCTGCTTCTTAAACATAACAATTTCATCTTCCTCATTAATATGATCATATCCCAGTAAATGTAAAATACCATGAGTAGCCAAAAAACATAACTCACGAATATTAGAATGATTATATAAATTAGCCTGATAATAAGCCATATCAACCGATATATAAATATCCCCTAAAACCCTAATAACACTATCATAATCATTATCACTATCCTCTAAAGCAAAACTAATAACATCAGTCTCTTTATCAATATTACGATAATCTTTATTAAGCTTTTTAATATATTCATTATCCACTAAAATTATATTAAAAATACAATCATTTAATTTTTCTTTCCCAACGACAAATTTAACATAATTATTTAAAATATCAAACTCATCTATCTTCTTATTATAATTATTAATTATCTCAAACATATAAACCTCCCATTTACTGCGACATTACTGCGACATTACTGCGACATTACTGCGACATTTTACTTAATCATATATACCTTTTGTGGATCTTTAATAGAAGTACCAATCCATTTTATTATACCTAAATCTTGTAATTTTTTCAACTTTCTTTGTACAGTCTTTCTGTCTCTAGAAGTAAGCTCGCTTAATTCAGAAGTAGTCATCTTTCCACGATCGTGAATTGCAGATACTATTTGTTTTTCCAATTCATTTAATTCATTCCATTTATCATTAACAATAGTATTTTTTAATAAATTTTCTGCTTTTCTTTTATCACGCATAACAATATTATTTTTTAAAATTAATTTAACTGATCTACCATTAGGTTCTGAATATTCAGGATCATCTAAAAAGAAATCTTTCATCTCTTCATAAATCCTCTTAACACCTTCATTTAGTTCTCTAACTAAACCTAATTCAGTTAAAACTCTAGATATTTGAGGATTACGTGCAAAACGTTCACTTATCATCGAATCTAAAGTAATTAACCCAGGTAATTTACCAGGACTAACAATTTCTAATCGATCGTCATATAAAAATACTTTTATATATTCTCCACTAATAGAATAATCGCGATGCGTAACAGCATTAACTAAACCTTCAGTCCATGCAAATTCAGGATATTCTGATACAGTAACAAATTTGCCATCATCACCCAAATGAGTAAAATCTCTTAACTGTGTTTTAATAAACTCTTGAGCTTTAATAATAACTTTATATAAAGGAAGAGCAAAAGTTTGATCTTTTACAATATTCATATTAACTCCAGTTTTTAATTCAGTCCCATCTATTCTAATTACTCTAACTCTAGCACTTGGTAAAAATAAAGACGGATCTTTAGTAAATAATAAAACCCCTGCATTAGTTAAAAATTCTTTTCCATCTTTAATCAAAATAAACTTTCTTGCTTTTAACAATTCTCTAGTATTCATATTAGTATTTAATACTTTTCTATATAATTCAACCATATCTTCATCAATATCATCTAAACTAGCTTTAACAACAATTTCATCTTCAAAAACAGTCTCATTTCTTTCATATTCTAATATCTTTATTTGATTACTATCTAACTTATTAGAAGAATCTCCTTGTCTTAAATAAACTTCATCTTTGCTATTTCTAATCACTTTATTAACACTAGGATCAACATGATAAAGAATAATTTTATCTTCTTTATTATTAATATTATTAACACTAATTACTTCAATTAAACATTTTGGTACAACTTTAAAATAAGAAGTAGATAAAATTTTTAAAAAATTATTAAATTTATCTTCACCAATAGCCTCAAAACCACTAATAACACCATCATCATCAATACCAACAGCTACTAAACCACCATTAGCATTAGCAAAAGACGCAATTATATTTGCCAAATTTTTTAAATCGATTTTTGCATTTTTACGATCAAAATAAGATCCTTCATAACTACCTACTAAATAATCTAAAGTCAAATTAGTATTATATTTAGAAATATTCATATCATCACCCCTACATATACCAATTATATATATTTATATTAAAACCATATATTATCATAAATATAATAATAACAATAACTAAAATATTTAAAAAAGCATCACTTCTAAATATTTTAGGTAATTTAGAAGAAATAGCATCCAATCCTACATATAATAAATAACCAATAATTGCTCCAATAGTATTTAGTATAACATCATCTATATCAAATACTCTACCTATATTTAACTGCACAATTTCAATAGTTAAAGACACAATAATAGCAAGTATCCCAATAGTAGAAAACTTTCTATTCTTAAGAAAATATGAAGCAAAAAAACCATAAGGAATAAACATAATAATATTACCAACAATATTTTTAATAAATTTAGCACTACCTATATCATACCTAAAAATCTCCTTAAAAGGAACAAAATTATTAGTACCATAATTAATATCTTGGAAAGTAACTATATGAAATAAACATAAAATATATATAATAAATAATAACATAATTAATTCCCTATATATAACCACTTTCTTACTACCCTTAAATATACTAGCTAACCTTAAAGTAACTAATATAACAGTAATAATAACAATCATAGGCCATATTTCAGGTAATATATCATGAAATACATCTTTTACTATCATATAATACTCTCCTTTCTATTAATTCTCTTATATATTACTATATGTAGTAATAACCCAAGTTCTCGCCCTCAAGTTGCTTCGCAACTCCAAGTCAAGATTCAAAGCACGCTTCGGGCGAGCCTACGCATATCCAAAACTTGCAAAAATTTTATACTACTTCCCCTTGTTCAACCTTATTTTGAGGGAAATTCAATGACAGTTTCACAAGGGAACCACTCCGTGGTTCGACGTATGACTTGTCCCTCGGAAGTTTTACAGCGCAAGCAAAGCCGCACGAGCCGAGTGGCTAGAGTACGCATCACCATTGTCGTAGGTGAAGTAGAACACGCCCGCGTAAGAGCCATCGTGATAGTTGCCACCGCGTACGAACCACGGGGCAGACGAGTTGACGAAGTACGCGTAATCATTATACCATGCAGTGTAAGATGATGATACTACTTCTCCTGTCGCATCTCCTAATCTTGCTCGATTGTATGCTGTTTGATCACCATAACTTGTTCCATAGGCATACGTATCTATATATTTGGCTGTTGATGCACTATAACTAAAGTTACTTCCGGCACGACTTGCATTATATGTATAACTTCCACTGCCACTTGACATATTTCCCATTACATATTCAAATGCTCCGCCTGATAAGTCATATATTCCATATATATTTCCTGTGCTACTTTGGGCTACATTTGATACGTAGTTTCCTCCTCCTGTTGTATAACTACTATTACCATTTCTTGTTACTTCTTCACAACTGCTTCCATTACATCTTCCATAATCACTATGTGTTAAATATGCTACTGCGCCCCATTCTAAATTTTTTAACATATGTGAATCTACTTTATTTGTATCACTACTTAAACCATATACATTACCACTATTTTGCATACTTTTGATTGCACTATAAAAATTACTTACTGTTTGACTTCTTAAACTTGATACATTTGGAACTGTTTTTATTTGAGTAGTACTTCCTGATACTTCAAACTTTCCAACCCATATTCCTGTTAGTTCTGTATCCCCAAATGTAAATGCTGGATGGGTATAATACTGTCCGTTTGTTCCACTACATGTCTCATTTGTTGCACTACTTGTAGCAGAAGCAAATGAATAGTTATTACATTTTATTTCTCCGGTTGATGATGTTCCTTGTTCAAATACTATATCTATACCAGTTGTTTTCGCATTATAACTATCTGTTCCCATCGTTTTAGCCACGTTAAATACTTTATATTTATATCTTGGTATCCATACATAATATGCGAGCACTTCAGACTCTGGTATTACAGTACCTACTTCTGCTTCTACATATGTATTTCTATTTGTACTACTTACTAGCACTGCATTAGCCCATTTCTTTTTATCATAATCATACCAACCATATGTTGAAGTTGATGACGTTGTATCTGCCTTTACCCAATTTGTTCCATCATACATTACTGGTATCATGTTATCTACTAACTTTGGTGGATTAGGACAACCTGGATTATCTCCTGGTTCTCTTACTAATTCTTTTTTACTATCTGTATATAATATAGTTTCTATTTTACCACTTATTGTTTTATTTAACATATTACTTTGATCTTGTTCTTGTGTACAATTATTTATATCAGAACATGATTCACTTAACCACATAATAAACTCATAACTATCTGCAGTACTACTATTACTAGGTAAATCTTGTTGTATTTCTGTTAAATATAACTTACCATCTTTAATAGTATCAAAAGTAGGTGAAAAACTTCCTTCGCTTAATTTTTCTCCATTTTTATTTAATTGCCATTTTAAATAAGGACTTTTAAGTTGACAATCAATAGATAAATCAGATAATATAACATCATATATTATATCTTTATTAGTAGGATTACTACTAGCTCCTTTAACAGTAAAATTAACTCTCATTACATTTTCAGTATTAGTAGCAACACTACTATCACTAATAGGAAATAAACTAGTACTAGGTAAAGTCAAATTACCAGTATAATCAACCGCTAAATCAGCTGTATTTGCATTAATATTTATATTATCCATGAGATAATTAATTGCAAACGTTATTCCTATTATAGCAAGTACTACTACAATTACCTCAATAACTAAAACCGTAAAATTATTCTTTTTTGCCATAGTTTTTACCTACTTTCTATATTTATTATATATTATTTATATCATATAAAATCAAAATGAAATCACACTATTACCATATGTGGTAATAACCCAAGTTCTCGCCCTCAAGTTGCTTCGCAACTCCAAGTCAAGATTCAAAGCACGATTCGGGCGAGCCTACGCATATCCAAAACTCGCAAAAATTTTATACTACTTCCCCTTGTTCAATTATATTTTGAGGGAAATTCAATGACAGTTTCACAAGGGAACCACTCCGTGGTTCGACGTATG
>CALVSA010000035.1 GCA_944358825.1 uncultured Bacilli bacterium | reverse complement strand
AAGAGGGACTCATATTGAACTAGGAATGGCACTAGCATTAAATAAAAAGATATTTTTATGTTCTGAAACTAAAGAAGAATTTAATATTAAAAATACAGTTAACTTCTATCAGTTACCTAATATTGTTAGATTAGTAGGTACCGCCGATGAGAACTTAAAAGAAATAATTAAATTGTAAAGTGGAGATTATATATGAAGAAAGTGGTAATTGTAGGTAGTGCAAAATTACAAAATAATATAAATTATTGGAAAGAAAAATTTTCTAATAATAATTATGAAATATTAGATTATCCAAAAGCAATAGAAAAAGAGAGATTTATGGAACTTTATCCCAATGTACATAAAGAATTTTTTGAAAATATAACCAAAACTGATATGTTATTTATTATGAATGAAGATAAGAATGGAAAAATTGGATATATTGGAGCAGAATCTTTTGCAGAATTAACATTTGGATTAGCACAAAAACTTATTTATGAAAAAAATATTGAGCTGGTAATATTAAAAATGCCAAGTAAAGAAGTTCAATGCTATGAAGAAATTGATTTGTGGCTAAAATTAGGATGGATAAGATTATACGAGAGGTAATACTATGTGTGGGCGTGGATTATATGATATTTTAACTTTAATATTTAATGGATTATCAGCAGTAGGCACTGTTGGTGCGGTTATGTTTTCTTTATGGGTGTTGTTTGATTCAAAAAAAATCAAATATAAAATGAAAGCAGATACAGTAACTATGTTAGATACAAATGGGGAAAGCATTATTGGAATAAATGTTACTCTCATCAATAATTCAAAAGATAATCTTATTAAAATTTCATCTTTTCCTAAAATAAGGATTAGTAAAAATTCTTATATGATATATAAACCTAATTTACAATCTTATAATGGTTATAAATTGGGTGTTCCATTATCCTACGGAGATTCATTAAATTTTTTTATAGATCAAAAACAAATAAAGTTAACTTTAGAAAATGACAACAAAATATTCTTATTTTTCTTTAATGATAATTTGGGGCATACCTTTAAAATTAAAATAAAAAGAGAGTTATTTGAGAAGCAAAATATCATTCCAACAAAGGAATGATATTTTAAAATTATTTTTTTAGTCTGCTTATCCAAAAGTCAAAATCGACCATTTTATTTTTCAAAAATTCTTCATCTTCAAAATAGCCAAAATTGTGAAGTCTTTTTTTGAGTTTCAGTAATTCAGTTATACTTTCCTGTAAACTATTTGCTATATAAATTACATCTTTATTTGATAAAGAATCTTCTTTAAAATATGCAATTAAATTTCTAATAAAATCCGATTGAGATTTTTTAATCTTAATAGATTTTTCTTCTAGCATTTTCTTCTCTTCTTCGTTAAGATAAACATTGATTTTTATATTTCTTGTTCTCATTTTTTTGATTTCCTTTCTATTTTTTAAGGGTATGGGATTTACCCATAAATCGAAAACGTGCGGGAGTAGGTTTTCAGTGCTGGCTAGGACATAAATTTTAATTTGTCCTCACACATTTTTAGTATAAATTAGGTCTTTTAAAATAATTTCTTCAGCCATATTTTTGTAGTTGTTCATCAATTTTACCCATTCAATAAAAACTTACGAACTTTAATTAGTCCGTAAGTTGTATTCAAATGGAGCGGGTAGTTTACTTGGAGTTCATATTAATAAAAAAGAATTTTCTTTCCCGGTAGGTAAGGTTGATTTTTTAACTATTTATCCTTTATCTTTTGAAGAGTTTTTAATTAATGCAAATAATTCTTTATTAGTTGACAAAATTAAAAAATGTTTTTCTAATAATGAAATAATGCCTACTTTAATGCATAAAAAAGCGTTAGATTTATATTATGATTACTTATCTATTGGAGGAATGCCTGAGGTAGTAAAAGAATTTATTGATTCTAATTCGCTTATAAATGCGATTGATTATCAGAAAGGTATAATTGAATCTTATAAAAATGATGTTACTAAATATAGTGATCCTACTAATAGCCCTAGGATAATTTCTGCTTTTGATTCTATTCCTGTTCAACTTGCTAAAGATAATAAGAAATTTCAATATAAATTAGTGCAAAAGGGTGGTACTAGCACTATATTTGGAGATTCAATTAATTGGCTTGTAAATGCTGGTATAGTTAATAAATGTATTAAAACTAAAATAGGTATACCTTTAAAGATGTATGAAGAATTAGATTCGTTTAAGCTTTATATGAATGATGTTGGATTACTTACTAATTTAAGTGAATTTCCAATTTATTTAATTAAAAATAGGGATGCAGTTAATGAGACAATGATTGGGATGCTTACTGAAAATTATGTGGCTTGTTGTTTAAAATATAATAATTTAAACTTAAATTATTGGAAAAATGATTATGATAGTAAATTAGATTTTATTTTACAATCTGAAAACGGGTTAATAATACCTGTAGAAGTAAAGACTAGTACTCATACAAAATCAAGGAGTTTAAATAATTATATGAAAGAATTTAAGCCAAAATATGGTATTAGATTATCATCTAAAAATTTTGGTTTTGAAAATAATATTAAATCTATACCTTTATATGCGGTATTTTGTATAAATAAGAAAATTTTAGATGAAATAGCGAAAGATTCACATAGTAATTGAATCTTTTTTTACTTTTATAATTTAATAAATTATAAATATAGCTAATTTTTCTTGTAGCAAAAATCCTCATATTATGGTATACTTATTTTAAGTGTTAATTTTATTATAATTTGGTTATAATAAAACATAGTAGGAAGGTGTATGAGAATGAAAAAGGGAAGAAGAAAAAGAAAGATAAAAGTAGGTAGAATTATAATTGCTTTAATTATAGTAATTATACTAATAGTTGGTTTTGTTTTTTTAACTAAAGGAGTAAAGAATGCAGTTAGTTTAGAGACTAAATATATTGCAAATGATAATTATACAGTTGATGTATTTAGTTATAATACTGAAGAGAATAGTCTTACTAAAGATACAACAATAGTTAGAGGTAGTAAAGTTAGTGTTAATGTTTCTGATAAGATTACTAAAGATAATATTGATTATGTAAAAATTAAATTTGATGATAAAGAGTATTATGTTGATGCTACTAAATTAGTTGATGATAAAAATAAAGTTGTATTAGAAGATACTATTTATGTTAGAACTCCTGCTACTTTAATTAGTGATTTAGATAAGTCTACTATTTCAGGTTTTGCATCTAAAGCTAGCAGTTTAGAAGTAGTTGGTTATGATAATGTTGATAGTGAGGGTAAAGTTACTACTTATAAGGTTAAAAATGGTGATAGTGAGGCTTATATTTATGGTAAGTATGTAGTCTTTAGTGAAGAAGAGGCAAAGGCTAATTATGAGGCTAGTAAGTATGATCCGATTCATAGTCAGATTAAAAATACTTATAATGGTGGGGAAGCAATTAATTTGGATTTTTATCCGAATGAAAAGCCTAGCTTTGAAGATAATAAGATGCCTAGTAATGTATATTCTCTTTATTTAAATGCTGGAGTTTTAGGGAATGTTGATGCTTATATAGAGTATGCAAAAACAACTAAAATTAATACTTTTGTAGTTGATATAGTAGATGATACGGCAATTGGTTATGAATCAGATGTTATGAAAGAAATTAGTCCTACTAGTTATGCTAATGCCATTAATAGTGTTGATAAGTATAAAGAAGCAATTGATAAGTTAAAAAATGCTGGATTTTATGTAATTGGTAGAATTACGGCTTTTAAAGATAGTTATTATGTAAAAGATCATGAAGAAGATGCTATTTCTAAAAACGGAAGTCCATTTTTACATAATAATGCATATTGGCCATCTGCATATTCTCGTGATGTATGGTATTATAAAGTAGCACTTGCTAAAGAAGCAGTTAAGTTATTTGGGTTTAATGAGATTAATTATGATTATGTTAGATTTCCTGATCGTATGACTTCGATTGAAAATAGTGTTGATTTGCAAAATGAATATGATGAGGATAAAACTCAAGCAATTCAAAGATTTGTGCAATATGCAACAGATGAGTTACATAAATTAGGAGTATATGTATCAATTGATGTATTCGGTGAGTCTACTAATGGATCTTATACAACTGCTTATGGGCAATATTGGCCGGCTATTTCAAATGTTTGTGATGCTATTAGTGGTATGCCTTATCCAGATCATTTTGCCGCTAATTCTTACGGTATAAGTGAGCCTTGGAATAATCCATATGATCTTATGTATAATTGGGCAAGTGATGCGGTTAAAAGACAAAGTGAATGTCCAACTCCTGCAGTTATTAGAACTTGGGTACAAGCTTATGATGTTATGAGTCATGTCGATCCAAATGGTATTTCTTATAATGGTGATAATGTAAAAAAAGAGATCGAAGGATTATATGATGCTGGGGCAACTGGTGGTTATATTACTTGGAATTCGGCTTCTAGTTTAGAAAAATATAAGTTACAAAAATCAGCATTTGATATAGATTATGGGGAAGTGTATAATAGTGATAACAGTTGAAGATCATAAATATGAATTAATTACTAATTATAAAGATGCATTTGATTTAGAAGAATTTAGTAGTAGATATACAGATTATTTTTATGATTATGATTATATACTAGGTGATATTGCTTATAGTAAACTTAGATTAAAAGGTTTTTATGATAGTGATAATGTAAATGCTAAAGAAATTAATGATATTAAATATTTAGATAATTATTTAAAAAATTATTGTGCTCATGATTGTAAATATTTTGTATTAAAACAGGCAAAAGATTAAACTTTTACCTATTTTTACATATAATATTTTAGGTGATGTTATGAGTAAATTAGAGGAGTTTAAGTCTTTTGTTAGAAAAAATCCGAGTTTAGTTTCTTTTGTTAAAAATGATGAGATGACTTGGCAAAAGTTTTATGAGATTTATGATTTGTATGGAGAAGATAATGAAGTATGGAATAGTTATATAAATAATAGAAATATTAATAATAATACCACTACTAATAGTAGTTCTAATACTACTAATAATAATAAGTCTCATGGCTTATCTGATATTATTGATATGGCTAAAAATATTGATGTTGATAAGGTACAAAGTGGTATTACTTCTTTGCAAAAAGCTTTGGGATTAGTTAGTGATTTGTTTGTTAAGGATAATAAACCTACTAATAATTATCGTCCACGTCCTTTATATAGGAGTTTTGAAGATTAATGAGTATTGATATTCAATATAAAATTAATAGTGATCCTAACTATATAAGATTTTTAAGAGAAAATTCTTATTGGTATAAATATTTAAATAGAGATCCAGCTTATTTTAAGGATTTTGTTAATGATATGAAAGATAAATATGGTCTAAAGGCAACTGATAGATTTAATAAAATGTTAGATAATATTAATATGTTACAGATGTTTATTGATGTATTGAAATAACATCTTTTTTTTGCTATAATAGCCTTACTTTGGAGGGTATTTATGGATGAAGAGTATAAGTATTATTATAGGCTTAGAAATAGGCTTAGTATAATAGATGAAAATATTAAAAATGTTAAAGGTAAAATTTTAGAAATTGAAACTTATACTAAAAAGGGAAGTTTTTTAGATAAGTTAATTAAGATAAAAGATAAAGTAGATATTTATAATTTTAAAAATTTTGATGCTAGAAAGGCTTCTTATACTGTTATTATTTCTATTGCAATATTTTTAATTGTTTTTGTTTTAAATAATAAATTTAGTAATATTTCTCTAATTGTACCTACTGCTATTTGTAGTTTAATAAATATTAATTTATTAAGTTTTATATTTAGTAATATTTTAATTTATTTACCTATTAAGTTTGTAACAGATATTGTATTTAAAATTAAAAAACGTAAAAATAAAAATTATACTAAAAGTTTTTATATGATATTAGATAATCTTTTATTAGAAAAAAAGATGGTAGAAGCTGATATTAGAAATATTACTGTAAATACATTTAAACAAAGTGATATTGTTTCTAATGTTAAAACTTGTGATAAATTTAATTTAGAAGAATTTATATTAGAAATTGAACATGATATTAATTCGTTAAATAAGAAAAAGAGAAAAAAATTATTTTTAAAATTAAATAAAATTTTACTTGAAAATAAAGAAAATAAATCTATATTAAGTAATTATAATAATTTATATATTGATTATAAAACTTACTGTGATTTAGTTAAATTAAAAACTACTATTATGTATATAAATAATGGAAATAATATGAACAAAGAATTAAAGTTAAAAAAATTAAAAAAACACTAGTTGGTGATATTTATGGATGAAGTAATAAGAAAAACTTATGAATTTATTGATTATTTAGATAATAGTCAGTTAATTTATGATTTAGTTAAATATAGAGATTTGTGTTTAGTGGATAATGATTTATTAGAACTTATTAAAATTGCTAATGAGTGTAGTAATGAAAGTAAATATATTACTTATAAGAAAAAGATATTAAATAATAGTAATTATTTGAGTTATATTAAGGCATATAATGAGTTAAAGTTAATTGTTAATAAAATAAATTCTAAATATAATTTATATTTAGAAAATAGGAGTTGTAGTTATGAGAGTCATTAGTGGTTTTTTAAAAGGAAGAAAGATAGATGGTTATAATATAGAAGGAACTAGGGCTACTATGGATAGAGTAAAGGAATCTATTTTTGCTATTATTTTTAATGATGTTAAAGATTCTATTTTTCTAGATTTATTCGCGGGTACTGGTAGCATAGGAATAGAGGCTGTTAGTAATGGGGCAAAGTTATGTTATTTTTCTGATATTAATAAGAAGGCTATTAATGTTATTAATAAAAATATAAATAATTTTAATATTAGTGATAAGTCTTTTGTTATTAATAAAGATTATAATGATGCTTTATTATATTTTAAGAATAAAGATATTGTTTTTGATATTATATATATTGATCCTCCATATCGGTTAGATGTATATAATGATATATTAGATAAACTTATTAAGTATAAGTTAATATCTAAAAATAGTTTAGTTATATTAGAATCTGATAGCAAGATACAATTTAATAATAATTATACAGTTATTAGGGAGAAAAAATATTCTAATAAATATGTTAGTATTTTGAAGTTGACAATTTAGATAAAAAAATAAGTAAATTAATTGACTATTAAATTCTTTTGTGATATATTTGTATTGTGAATAGGAGGATTAAGAAATGGTCAGAAAATTAAATAGTAAAGGTTTTACTTTAGTAGAGTTATTAGCAGTTATAGTTATACTTGCCTTAGTTTTAGTATTAACAATTCCTAATGTTTTAAATGCAATGAATAATTCAAGGGTTAGTTCAATTCATTCTAAAGCAAAGAGTGTAGCTAACTGGTATTCAGAATCAATTTTAGCGGATGGACTTACTACTAATGAGGCTGATAAGATTATACCGACTGCTATTGCTAATCAAGTAACTGGAACTTGGAAATGCTTTGGAGATTTTACTGCTAGTGGTGGTACTACTTTATCTGATTTAGCAGAGCTTACTAGTGCTGATTTCGTTTTAACAGGAACTGCACCTAATGCTACACCATCATCAACTAATGTTGGTGCTACTACATGTTCAGCTATTAGACAAACTACTGGTGGTAAAGTAGAAGTTATATTAGTAGGTACTACTAATGGTAAGTTTGCTGTTGGTGGTGGAACAGTTTATGCTTGGTCAGAAGATACTAATGGTATGGTCGTATCTTCATAGCGAATTTATTTTCGCTTTTTTTTTGAAAATGGAGAAAGGAAGTATAATATGAATTTAATAATAGGATCTCATGTATCTTATAAAACAGATACTGGTTTAATAGGAAGTGTAAAAGAGGCTTTAAGTTATAATGCAAATACTTTTATGTTTTATACTGGTGCTCCTCAAAATACTAATAGATCTAGTATAAATAAAGAATATGTAGAAGAAGCTAAAAAGCTTATGGAAGATAATAATATAGATATTAATAATGTTATTGTTCATGCTCCTTATATTGTTAATTTAGCTAATACAAATAATTTTGATTTTTCTGTGTCTTTTTTAAAACAAGAAGTAAAAAGATGTAGTGAACTTGGAATAAATAAGTTAGTATTACATCCAGGCTCTGCTGTTAATGTTAGTAAAGATGAGGGAATTAATAATATTATAGCTGGTTTAAATATTATATTAGATAATGATTTTGATGTTATAATATTACTTGAGACAATGGCTGGTAAAGGAAATGAGATTGGAAGAAATTTTGAACAGTTGAATGAGATTATAAAAAAAGTTAAGTTTAGTGATAAAATAGGTGTTTGTCTAGATACTTGTCATATTAGTGATGCCGGTTATGATTTGAATAATTTTGATAAAGTATTAGAAGAGTTTGATAATATAATTGGACTAGATAAACTTATGTGTATTCATGTAAATGATAGTAAAAATGTAGTAGGATCTCATAAAGATAGACATGAGAATATTGGATATGGTAATATTGGGTTTGATAATTTAATTAATGTCATTTATAATAAAAAGTTAGAAAATATTCCTAAAATTTTAGAGACTCCTTATATAGATAATGGGGATAAAAAAAGAGCTTTTCCGCCTTATTTATTTGAAATTAAAATGATTAGAGAAAAAGTCTTTAATTCTAATTTAATTAATGATATTATTTCTTATTATAAATAATCTTTAAATTGTTGATATAAATTTTCTATTTTGTTATAAGTAAGTGGTTTTACTTTCTTTTTTACTTCGTCTAATATTCCTCTTGGATTTCCATAGATAAATGTTTTATATTCGTTTTTGACATAATAATAAATTATATCTAGTTCTTCTTTATCTAATGTTAATCCTTGTTTTAGAGCAAAATTATTTATGTCTTCTTTTTTTAGTTTACTTACATATTGAGAAATTAAATAAATATTCATATTCTTCACCAATAAAGTATATGTATAAATTAGTAATATATGATATAATAAATAATGGAGTGGTTGCATGAGAAAGAAAATTAATAAGAAAAAACAGGAACATGATAAATATTTAAAAGATATAATAGAAAAAAGATATATTGTATTAATAGTAATAATCTTACTATTTTTTGCGGTTATTGTTTTTCGTTTGTTTTCTCTTCAAATATTAGATAATGAAGATTATGAAGAAAAATTAGTATCGGCAACTGAAAAAACTGTTAGTAGTACTTCTGCACCACGTGGAAGAATTTATGATAGAAATTATAATTTACTTGTAGATAATGAAGCGATAAAGACTATTTATTATAAAAAACCAGATGATATTACTACTAAAGAAGAAATAGAACTTGCTTATAAAGTTGCTAATTTAATTGAAGTTGATTTTAGTAAAGTAAGTGAAGAGATGCTTAAGAATTTTTGGTATTTAAATAATAAGAAGAAAGCTGAAGAAAAAATAAAAGAAGAGGAATGGCAACAAAAAAGTGAAAGAAAGTTAACTGATGATGATATTAAAAAATTGATTTTTGAGAGAATTACAGAAGAAGAATTAAGTGCTTATAAAGATATTGATAAAGAAGCCAGTTATATTTATTATTTGATGAATAAGGGTTATTCTTATGCAGAGAAGATTATTAAAAATACTGATGTTAAAGAAGAAGAATATGCTATTATATC
Organism: uncultured Bacilli bacterium; assembly: GCA_944358825.1. GTDB lineage: Bacteria > Bacillota_I > Bacilli_A > RF39 > UBA660 > CALVVX01. The sequence continues at coordinate 3,351 of CALVSA010000035.1, read as the reverse complement.
GGAGAATATTGATAATTTAAGTGGGTTTAATACTAAACTAGATTGGGAGAGAATATATTTATATGGTGATGTCTTTAAAAGTATTTTAGGTACTGTTTCTTCTAATAATCAAGGTATTCCCTCTGAACTTGCTGATTATTATTTGGAACATGGTTATAGTTTAGATGATAGAGTTGGTATTAGTTATTTAGAGTATCAATATGAAGAATATTTAAGAGGTACTAAAGCAACTTATAGAGTTTTATCTAATAATACTTATGAATTATTAGAAGAAGGAAAAAGAGGTAATGACATAGTACTTACTATTGATATTAATTTACAAAAGTATATAGAAGAAATGTTAGCACAAGAAGTATTGAATGCGAAAAGTGAGCCTAATACAGAGTATTATAATCGTTCTTTTGTTGTAGTAAGTGATCCAAATAATGGAGAAATACTTGCTATGGCAGGTAAACAGGTACAAGAGATTGATGGAGTGTTAAAAATAGTTGATTATACTCCTGGAATAGTAACGCTTCCTGTAACACCAGGATCTGTTGTCAAAGGTGCATCAATGTTAGTGGGTTATAAATATGGGGCAATTGATATTGGAGAATATCAAGTAGATGAATGTATTAAGATAAAAGATACTCCAGAGAAGTGTTCTTGGCAAACTATGGGTTATATTGATGATATATATGCACTAGAGTATTCATCTAATGTTTATCAGTATAAAATTGCTATAGAAATTGGTGGGGGAAACTATCAATATAATCAAGCTTTATCATTAGATGAATCTGCTTTTGATAAATATAGAGATATGTATGCCCAGTTTGGTTTAGGAATAAAAACAGGAATTGATCTTCCCGTTGAAAGTTTAGGATATATGGGAAAATCTAAACTACCTGGACATTTACTTGATTTTGCAATTGGACAGTATGATACATATACACCTATTCAATTATCGCAATATATAAACACTATAGCAAGTGGTGGTAATAGGTATAAACCATATTTATTAAAAGAAGTTTATGCACCAAGTGAAAATAATGAAGAAAAACTAGGGGCGCTAGTTTATAAGAGTGAAAAAGAACTATTAGGAACAGTTGATGTAGAGAAAAAATATATGGATAGAGTTAGATATGGTTTTAGTAGAGTTATTAGTAATGGTTTAGGTTATGGTTATATGGGCAATTATATGAATTCATCTGGAAAAACCGGAACTAGTCAAAGTTTTATTGATAATGATGGCGATGGTGTAGTAGATACAGAGACAATTACTTCTTCTTTTGTTGGTTATGCACCAAGTGAAAATCCAAAGATGAGTATTATTGTTGTTAGTCCTGATATTAGTCATTCTAATGGTTATAGTACTTATCAAAGTGCTGTTACTAAAAGAATATCTGCAAATACTGTTAATAAATTCTTTGAAATTTATAAATAATATGATATAATATATAAGACTTGATTTAAGGAGGGAAGTTATGGCTAAAAATAAAGAAAATAGATCTTTAGTATCTTTAATTTGTGAGGAATGTAAAAGTCCAAATTATAATGTTAGTAAAAACAAAAAAAATACGACAGAACGTTTAGAATTAAATAAATTTTGTAATAAATGTCGTAAAGTAACAAAACATAAAGAAAAGAAATAAGGAAGTGATTAAATGATTAATGTTAATGATTTTAAAACTGGTGTAACTATTTTATTTGAAAATAACATTTATCAAGTTTTAGAATTTCAACATGTAAAACCTGGTAAAGGAGCAGCAATAGTAAAAGCAAAATTAAAAAATCTTCGTACTGGATCAATTGTTGAGCAAACATTTAATGCAGGTATTAAAGTAGAGACTGCTCGTGTAAGTAAGGTAAAAATGCAATTTTTATATGCAACTGGAGATACTTATAGTTTTATGAATATGGAAACTTATGAGCAAGTAGAATTAGATGCATCTCAAATAAGAAATGAAATTAAATACTTAAAAGAAGGTTTAGAAGTTATGTTAACATTTTATGAAAGTGAAATGTTAGGTATTGAACTTCCAGAAAAAATTGATTATGTAATTACTGCTACTGAACCCGCTATTAAGGGAAATACTGCAACTAATGCGACTAAAGATGCTACTATAGAGACTGGTATGAATGTAAAAGTTCCTTTATTTATTGAACAAGGTGAAGAAATTATTGTTTCTACTAAAGATGGAAAATATGTATCTAGAAAATAGATACTTTTTTTTATTTAATATTGATTAATATTTTTTATTATGTTAAAATTGTTATAGAAATAGGAAAGAGGGAGCTTATGAAAAATAAAGTAATTATTTTAGTTATTTCTATTGTATTAGTATTAATTATATTATCAACAACAACTTATGCTTTATTTTTTAGAAAAGATAAATTAGAAAATACTGAAAGTTATACATCAGGAATACTAGATATAGTAATAGAAAATGATGAAGAAGGATTAGGAGATACTCTAAATCTAGCAAATAGTTTGCCTATAACAGATGAAGAGGGTAAAAGTAGTACTCCTTATAGATTTAAAATAACTAATAAAGGAAATATTTCTTATACTTTTGATTTATTGTTAAATAATACTACTTCATCTAATGCAATTAGTAATAATTATATTAAGATAATGATAGATAATAATGAACCAGTATTGCTTTCTGATTTAACTGATAATATTATTGCTAGTGATTTAACTCTAAATCCAAGTCAAAGTAAAATAATAAATGTTAGAATATGGTTAGATATAAATACTCCTAATACAGAAATAGGTAAGAATTTTAGCGCTAAAATAGTAAGTAATGGAGTGGGTAGTGAGCCACCTATAACATATCCTCAAATAGATGATAGTGGGGCAAATGCACCATCTTATATAGAAAATTTAATACCAGTAATGTATGATGGAACAAATTGGGTTAAAGCAGATACAACATCATCAACTTCAACATATGGATGGTATGATTATACAAATAAACAATGGGCTAATGCAGTACTAGTAAGTAGTACAAATAGAAATACATATGTAGAAGCAGAAGCAGGTACTGTAATACCAGAGTCTGAAGTACTTGCATATTATGTATGGATACCAAGATATAAATATAAAGTATGGAATATAACAAAAACAATCGAAACAGATAGTTATGATGCACAAACAACTGGTATAGATATAGTATTTGAGGAAGGTACAACATCAACAGGAGAAATAAATTGTAATAACTATTCATTTGCAACTGCATCTAGTAGTGTAACAAATGAAACATGTAGTGGAAGTAATGGACAGTATTATACTCATCCAGCATTTACATTTGGAGATACAGAACTAACCGGAATATGGGTTGGAAAGTTTGAAATATCAGCACCAACAGA
>CALVSA010000034.1 GCA_944358825.1 uncultured Bacilli bacterium | reverse complement strand
TGGGCGATATAGGACTCGAACCTATGACCCCCTGCTTGTAAGGCAGGTGCTCTAACCAACTGAGCTAATCGCCCAAAACTTCGTTTGACATTTAATAATATATCATTTATCTATACCATTTGTCAATAGTTTTTTAGGAAAAAATTACATTTTATCCATAATCTCTTTAATTTTATCATTAATCCATTTATCTAAATTATTTTTAAGAGGTTTAAAACCTGATTTAGTCTCTGCAATTCTAACCAATTTTGAACCATCATTTTTATAATCAATATCTTTAATACTTAATTTTAACTGCTTATTATTATCATTAAAACCAATGACCTCTGCATATATCTTATCCCCTATTTTAATATAATCATTAATATTTTTTACATAGCCATAAGAAATTTCTGATATATGTATTAAGCCATCCATATTATTATTAGTAGTAACAAATGCTCCATATGTTTGAATACCTGTTATCTTAACCTTAACTACTTCATTTATTTTCTCCATAATATCACCGCTTTTTCTATAGTTATTATAACAAAAATAACAAAAAAAATAAATAATTCTTACAAAATAAATAATAAAAAAGGATCAAAAGATCCCTCTAACCTAACTTATCTCCATTTTCGACTTTTCTATCTGGAATTATTAACACAACTTTACCATCACTATAAGTACCTAAAACTAATACTTCAGAAATAACATGAGCTACTTGTCGTGGTGGAAAATTAACAACTGCAAGAATTTGTTTATTAATTAAATCATCAACGGCATACAAATCAGTAATTTGCGCAGATGATTTTTTTATACCAATATCAGCCCCAAAATCAATAATTAATACATAAGAAGGCTTTTTTGCGCCCTCATTAATACTAGCATCAATTATAGTTCCAACGCGAATATCCAATTTTAAAAAATCACTAAATTCAACCATTTTAATCCTTTGGTCTCATAAGAGGAAATAATATTACATCCTTAATATTATCAGAATTAGTAAGTAATTGAATAATACGATCAATTCCCATTCCCCAGCCAGAAATAGGTGGCATACCATATTCCATTGCCTCAATATAATCATAATCCATTGGCATTGCCTCTTCATCGCCAGCTTCCTTTAACTTAGCTTGCTCTAATAATCTTTTTTCTTGTTCTTGTGGATCAACTAATTCAGAATATGCATTAATAATTTCTGCACCATTTATAACTAATTGAAAACGATCAACAATATTAGGATTATCATCATTAGCACGTGCCAGTGGAGATAAATCCGTTGGATGCTCCACTAAAAATACTGGATTAACTAAATGTGGACGAGCAACTTTTTTGTATAATTGATCAACTAAATTACCAAATCCTAAATCTTCAAGTGCTACTTCACTTTCAATTACTATATTCTTATCATTAATTGCATCTAATAACTTTTCCTTTGTATTAGCAATATTAATATCAATATCAGCATATTTTAATATTAAATCACGAAAACTAACACTACCCCATTCACCTGATAAATCAACTTCTCGTCCTTCAATATTAATATTTAGAGTACCAAATAAATTCATAATAATAGTTTGTAACATTTCTCTTAAAAGTTTCATATTATCTTTATAATTTAAATAAGCACCATATCCTTCAATCATTGTAAAATCTTGCAAGTGAGTAGCGTCCATTCCTTCATTTCTAAAACATCTAGCAATTTCAAATACTTTAGTATAACCTGCCACTATTGCTCTTTTTAAATAAGTCTCTGGCGCAATACGAAGATATAGATCAATATCTAGAGCATTATGATGTGTAATAAAAGGTTTAGCGCTCGCACCACTAGCTTTATTATTTAAAATAGGAGTTTCTATTTCAATATAACCTAACTCATCTAAATATCTTCTAATTTCTTTAATAAAACGACTTCTAAATAAAAATTTCTTTTTAGACTCATCATTAGTAATTAAATCTAAATACCTTTGACGATAAATAGTTTCAATATCTTCTACACCATGAAATTTTTCAGGAAGTGGCTTTAATGCTTTTCCTAAAAATTCAATATGTGATGCTCTAATAGTTTTCTCCCCAGTATGAGTAGTAAACACTTCTCCTTCTACACCAATAAAGTCTCCCAAATCATAAAAAGATTTAAAATTATTATAACTTTCCTCGCCTAAAACATCTAACTTCAAAGAAATTTGAATTTTCCCTTCAATATCTCCGATAGTTAAAAAACTCATTTTTCCCATTTTACGCATTAAAATAATTCTACCTGCTACCCTAACATTAGTAGTAGCATCTTCTAATAACATTGCATCTTTTAATTCATGAGTTATTTCAAAACGTTCAGGATAAGGATTACAAACTTTTGCAATTTCTTCTAACTTATTTCTTCTAACTAATTCTTGTTCACTAAATTCTCTCATTTCATCACCTCAAGTTTTCTATATTCTATCGCATTAACCATTAAATGTCAATAAATTAATTACCTATTTTAGATAAAAACTCCTTCAAACGCTCGCTTTTTGGATGCTTAAAAATATCATTACTACTACCTTGTTCTATAATATTACCATCATCCATAAATAATACACGACTAGCAAACTCTTTGACAAAACTCATCTCGTGAGAAACAACAACCATTGTCATACCATCATCAGCAATTTTTTTCATTACTTCCGTAACTTCTTTTACCATCTCTGGATCAAGTGCACTAGTTGGTTCATCAAATAAAATAATATCTGGATTTAAAATCAAAGATCTAACAATTGCTACTCTTTGTTTTTGTCCGCCACTAAGGTTATTTGGAAATTCATTTTTCTTATCGCTTAAATCAATCAATTTAAGAAGCCTTAAAGCCTCCTTTTCAGCTTTACTCTTACTCATTAAACCAAGCTTAATAGGCGCTAATGTTATATTATCAATAACAGATAGATGTGAAAACAAATTAAACTGTTGAAAAACCATTCCCATTTTCTGTCTAATTTTATTTAACTCAACATCCTTATCACACAAATTAATACCATTAAAAATAACTTCTCCTTTAGTAGGCTTTTCTAACATATTAATACAACGAAGAAGAGTTGACTTACCACAACCACTAGGACCTATAATAGCAATCTTATCGCCTTTATTAATAGTCAAATCAATTCCTTTTAAAACTTTTTTCTTCCCAAAGTCTTTATATAAATTCTTAATCTCTATCATTATTTAACTTTACCTCCATCATATTAACTAATTTTGATAATCCTAATGTCATAACTAAATAAATTAAAGCAATAATAATTAATGGGAAGAAATAATCATAAGTTCTAGAAGCAATAATATCAGATGCTTTAGTAAGTTCAATAATTCCGATATATGCTCCTACTGATGTTTCCTTTAACAAAGTAATAAATTCATTACCCAAAGCAGGCAAAATATTTTTAATCGCCTGTGGCATCAAAATATAACGCATAACTTTAGAATAAGTAAAACCTAGAGAATATCCTGCTTCCATCTGCCCAGCATCAATTGAATTAATACCCGCTCTAATTATTTCTGATACATATGCTCCTGAATTAATTCCAAAAGCTAATATTCCAACAATTACAATATTAATATCAACAGATTTAAATATAACATAATAAATAATCATAAGTTGTAAAATAACTGGTGTTCCTCTTATAATATTTACATATAATTTAGCTATTTTATCTAAAATTTTTAACTTATTAGTCTTATCATGATAATTTCTAACAAGAGCAACACAAACACCAATAACTATACCTAAAATAACCGCAAATAATGCAATTATAACGGTGTTAAATAATCCCTCTAATATAAATTCATATCTTCTATCATAAATAACACTATAATAAAAATTATCCCAAATACTAACAAAAAATTCCCATATATTAAATAACCATTCCATAAACTACCTCTATTTCGTACTGTGATTTATTATATAACTATCTATCTTACCCTCATCAATTAATCTTTGCAAAACTTTATTTACTTCTTTTAATAATTCTTCATTGCCTTTTTGAACAACCATTCCATAATTATCAGTTGCAAGCTCTCCATCTAAAATTTTAAGCCCATCATTACTTTTTATCATCTCTTGAGCAGGAAGTTCATCCATAACAACACAATCAACTTTATTAGTTAATAAATCCTGAATAGCTGCCAAATACTTTTTTTGTCTAACAATGGTAGCGTCAGTAAAGTTTTTCGTTACATAACTATCTGCAACACTACCTAATTGTACAGCAATTTTTTTATTATAAATATCACTCGGACTAGTAATATTACTATTTTCATTTACAATAACAACTTGTCTAGATGTTGCATAATTGATAGTAAAATCTACTTGTTTAGCACGCTCATCACTATAACTAATACCAGCAGCGCCAATATCTGCTTTTCCTGTTTTTACTTCATTAATAATTGAATCAAAAGCAACATCTTTTATAACTAATTTTTTCCCTAAACTATCTGCAATTTCTTTTGCAATATCAATATCAACACCAACAATTTCTCCATCTTCATAATATTCATACGGTGCAAAACCTGCCTCAGTTACAAGTACCAACTCATCATCCTTACTACCACAGCCTGTCAAAAAAAACAGACAAATAAAAATACTAAAAATTATCTTTTTCACATTTATTACCTACTTTCTATTATTACATATTAATTTTAACACAATATAGTTTTTTTGACAATAAGATTATATTTTTTTCAAAAATAAACATAATAAAGATAGAAAATAGGTGAAAATATGGAAAAAATAGTTGAAAGATTAAAAAAAGAAACTAACAATTTATCTGATATAATATATAGAATTAAATATATAAACGACCAAAAAATATATATTATATACAATGAACCACTAGTATCTTCCGATAAAATAAGTGATTTTATTATCAGAAGTCTAGATCACATAGATGAAAAATATAAAAAGAAAATAGACTTATATTCAGTAATAAAAAACGATATTAATAATTTCAAAGTAACAGATGTAAAAAACTACAAAGATATAGTATTTTATCTTCACAATGGCTTTACAATAATTTTATTTGAAAACGCCACTGCACTAGCCTTTGAGACTAAAAGAAACTTATCAAGATCAATTGCTAGTCCTACCACCGAAACAACCTTAAGAGGCCCAAATGATGCCTTTGTTGAAGATATACAAACTAATACTGGACTAATTAAAAGAAGAATAAAAACAAATGATTTATGGATAGAAAACTTACAAATTGGAAGAAATAGTAATACTAGAGTATCAATATTTTATATGAATAATATAACAGATAAAAAATTAGTTAACGAAGTAAAAAAACAATTAGAAAAAATAGATATTGACAATATTATTGATTCTGGAACAATAAAAAATTTAATCGAAAAAGAAAATAAAAATGCATTCCCTACTATTGCAACATCAGAACGACCAGATCGTGCTTGTAATGCAATATTAGAAGGAAAAGTAGTAATAGTAGTAGATACATCACCATTTGTCTTAATTTTACCAAATTTTCTAAATGATATATTTAAATCAACAGAAGATAAATATGGTAAAGCAATAAATGTATCTTTTACTAGAATAATTAGATTTTTTGCCTTTTTTATAACCCTACTTACTCCAGGAGTATATATTGCAATTACAACATACAATCAAGAAATGTTGCCAACAGAATTATTAATTAGTTTTGCCTCCCAAAGAAGTTTAGTTCCATTTCCCGCATTCTTTGAAGCTTTACTTATGATTTTATCATTCGAAATATTAAGAGAAAGTGATCTTAGAATACCAAACTTTTCTAGTAGTGCCTTATCAATAGTCGGAGCCCTAATTCTAGGAGAAGCCGCAGTTAATGCTGGAATAGTATCTCCTATTATGATAATAGTAATTTCCGTAACAGCAATCTCTGCACTAATATTTAGTGAACCTGAAGTAATATATGCAATTAGAATTTATCGTATTTTATTCATGTTAGGAGCAGCCTTTATGGGCTTAATCGGTGTAATTTTTATATTCATCTTCTTTATATTAAAATTATCAAGCTTAAATTCATTCGGAAAACCTTATCTTATGCCATACGCACCAACATATATATCAGGACTTAAAAACAGCTTTATTAGACTTAGTACAAATAAACAAACTAATAGATTACCATATCTATCTAAAAACAAAACAAAATATAGGAGTGATACAAAGTGAAAAAAATACTTCTAATAATATCTTTATTACTTCTAAGCGGATGTTATAACTATCGTGAATTAAACGATCTAGCAATCGTAAGTGCTATAGCAATAGATTATAATAATAGCAATAATAATTTTGAAGTATCCATACAAGTAGTAAATCCCAAAAAACAACAAGATACCTCTAGTGCAAATGAGCCAGATTTCATAATCTATAAAGCTGAAGAAAAAACACTACAACAAGCTTTTAGAAATATAGTAGATACTTCCCCCAATCGCATTTACGGATCACATTTAGAAATATTAATAATAAGCGAAGAAGTAGCAAAAAACCATATAGATAAAATATTTGATTTTTTTGCAAGAGAACCAGAAGCAAGAAGTGAATTTAGTATTTTAGTTGCAAAAGATAGTGACCCAGAAGATGAAATAAGTGTTATTACTCCTCTTATAAACTTATCATCTACCAATATTAAAACATTACTTCAAACTAATAATCAAAACCTCGGTGTTAGTATAGAACAAACCTTTAACGAAACATTAAATAGTTATTTAAATCCTTATTTAGAAATAGCTCTACCATCTTTAGAATTAATTGGAAAAGAAGAAAAAGGTGAAAAACAAACAAATATAGAACAAACAAATAGCAATAACAAAGTTAAACTTGCCACAACTGCAATATTTAAAAATGACAAACTAATAGGATACTTAACTAAACAAGAAAGTATTGGGCTAAACATTTTATTAAATAAAACTAATATGACTATGCTATCGCATAAATGTAGTGATAATAACTATTTTACAACTGAAATAGATAAACTTAAAAGCTCGATAGATACTAATATAGAAAATAAAGAAGTAAATATTAAAATAGAAGGTCATTCTATTATTAATGAGATGAATTGCAATTTAAATATCAAAAATACAGATACTATTGATAAAATAGACAAAGAAATAGAAAATGAACTAAAAAAAATAATCGAAAATACTATTTATACTATTCAAAATACTTATAATACAGATGTCATTGGAATAAGAGATATGTTTTATAAAAAAAATCCAAACTATTTAAAAAAACATTATAATAATTGGGACGAAACATTTAAAGAATTAAAATTCAACGTCGAAGTAAACTTAAAATTATATGAAAAAGGAAATACCGTTGGAGGTACTATTTATGAAAAAAAACAATATTAATTCTCTACAAATAGGAGCATTAGTCGTATCAATAATAACAGCCGTTATTATGGGATTAGGTATTTTAAATGCATCTGTAATTGCAAGAGTAGATGCTTATATCGCTACAATCATAAGTGCTATTTTAGGCTTTATTCCCATCATACTAATGCTATATATAGCAAATTTCAAACCAAATTTAAATATAAAAGAAAAAATAAATAATTTATTTGGTAAAAAAATTGGATTTATAATTAATTTAATAATCACAATAATAATTGCAATTATTGCTATTACTACTCTTTTTTCAGTTGTAAATTTTATTGTTTCACAATTTCTATCCAATACTCCAATCATATACATAGCAGCATTCTTTGGAATATTAACAATATATGCCCTAACTAAAGGAATAGAAACAATTAGTAGAAGTAGTCTTATTTTAATTACTATAGCTATGGTATTATTTATATTTTTTACATTATGCCTAACAAATGAATTTGAAATTGATAACTTAAAACCATTTTTAGAATTTGGCATAGAAAGACCTTTAATTGGAGGATTTACAACAATGTTAATGGTTAGTATTCCTATATTTACAATTTTAATGATACCAAAAAATAATATAATAGATAAAAAAAATTATAACAAAGCCATTATAATTTCCTATATAATTGGCGCAGTTACTATAATTATTATAAGTACATTAACTATTGGTATTTTAGGTCAATATTTATCAGATATATATCAATATCCAGAATATATTGTTCTAAAAAAAATAAAACTATTTGATTTTATAGATAGAATAGAAAATATGGTATGTATCCATTGGATAATAAGTACTTTTATTACAATTTGTATATGTTCATACTATATTACAAATACTATTAAGAAAAACGATAAACCTAAAAAACTAGCCATTTTAATAGTATCATTAATAGTTATATTATCAATATACGTATTTAAAAACAATACAGCTTTTAATATGTATATTGTACACATTTATCCTTATATTCTAAGTGTCTTACTACTTTTAATAATAATTATTTCAATCGCCATCAAATTCAAAAAAAACAAAATTAACCATTAAAAAAAGCCATAAAAGGCTTTTTTAATATCTTAACGTTTACTAAATTGTGGAGCTCTTCTTGCACCTTTAAGACCATACTTTTTACGTTCTTTAACTCTTGGATCTCTAGTAACAAATCCAGCTTTTTTAAGTATAGAACGATATGAATCTTCTTTACCTTCATTTACTTTATCATATTCTAATAAAGCTCTAGTAATACCCAATCTAATAGCGCCAGCTTGCCCAGAAAAACCACCACCATTTACATTAACTATAACATCAAAAGTATCAGCATTATTAGTAAGAACTAATGGTTGTTTTAAATCCATAACTAACACTGCATGTGGTAAATATTCACTTACATCTTTTTTGTTTACAGTTATTTTTCCTGTACCTGGAACAAGAGTAACTCTTGCTACAGCACTTTTACGACGACCAGTACCATAATATTTCTTTACTTCTGCCATAATTAGTTCTTACCACCTTTCATTACTACTTCTTTAGGTTGTTGTGCCATATGTGGATGTTCAGCTGATGCATATACAAATAATTTTTTATACATTTGACGTCCTAAACGATTGTGTGGAAGCATTCCTTTAACAGCTCTTTCCATCATTTCTACTGGGTATTTTTCTCTCATCTCTTTAGCGGTTCTTTCTCTTAAACCACCAACATATCTACTATGATCATAATAAATTTTCTTATTTAACTTATTACCAGTTAAAACAACATCTTTCGCATTAATAATAATAATATAATCACCACAATCAATATGAGGAGTATAAGTAGCTTTATGTTTTCCTCTTAACATCATTGCAGCTTTTGATGCAACTCTACCAAGTGGTATATCTTTAGCATCAATTACATACCAATTACGAACGACATTTTCTTTTGTTTGCATAAATGTTTTCATATCTTTCTCCTTATCTTTTTAATATAATATCTTACCTCTTATGTGGTCCCAATACATAAGCCATCAGATATAAAATGTACCGATTATGATTTTACTAAAAAAAAGTAATTTTGTCAACAAAAATAATACTTTTTATTGATTATTTATCATTTTTACAAGATGACATTTACTATCTATATTATTTTTCTCATAAATAGCAATAATACTTCCATCCTTATTAGTAACAAAAACTCTTTCTTCATCAAAAAAACTATCAACTACTGCTCCATTTTTAATCTTTATTAAAAATTCATCAGGAACAATTACCTTCGGCAATTTAATTATATCCTCTATTTTATATACTTTATTTTTACCATTTTTAATATCATCTATCTTACTAGCCAAACTAATAGGTATACCAGCCTGTTTAGTTCTAATAAGATCAACCATTGTCCCATAAGTACCTAAACTTCTACCAATATCTCGAATTAAACTTCTAATATAACACCCTTTACTAACTAAACACTTTATTTGAAAGGCTATTTTTTTATCATAACAAAACAAATCGCTGGCTAATTTTAAATTATAAACCACTACTTCCTTTACAGGTAATTTAACTTCCTTTTTTTCTCTAGCATATTGATATAATTTCTTACCGTTAACCTTAACAGCACTATAAAGAGGAACTTCTTGTTTAATTTTACCAATAAATTTCTTTAAAACATTCTCGATATCTTCTCTACATACTTTTTTATTACTACTATAAACAACATTACCCTCAATATCTAGAGTATCAGTCTCAATACCTAAAACAACAGTTGCTAAATATTCTTTATCATCACTAGTAATAAATTCACTTACCTTTAATGCACGATTTAAACAAACAATTAAAACACCTTCAGCAAGTGGATCTAACGTACCTGTATGTCCAACTTTTTTAGTATTATAAACTTTACTAATTATATTAACAACATCACGACTAGTATAATTCTTCTCTTTATTTACAACAACAATTCCATCCATTATAACTTTTTACCAACTTCTAAAATTAATTTATCCCTTAACTCTTCTAATGGTAAATCAGAAACAAAACCCGCTGCTTGTTTATGACCTCCACCTCCAAATAAAGTAGCTATTTCAGATACATCAACATCGTTATTAGAACGAAGAGAAACACGATATTTTCCATCAGTAAAACGCGCAAATATCGATACCTCAACACCTTCTATATCTTTACCAATTTCAATAATTCCTTCATGATCTCCTGTTTTTGTTCCTAGTTTTTGATCATCTTCTAAAGTAATATAAGTAAACGCAATCTTTTCATCATGATAAAAAGTAAGTCTTTTTTGAGCAATCTTCTTTAATTCAAATTGTGCCTTAGTATTAACAGTTAATATCTTATAATATAGTTTTGTAACATCAACACCTATTTTTATCATTTCTGATACAAAATCATAAGTTTGACTAATATTATTATACCTAAAACCAACAGTATCAGTAATAATACCAGTTGTTAGAGCTTGCCCTATTTGCTTATCAATTTCTACATTCCAACTTTTAAATAAATAAGCCAAAGTCAAACAACAAGCTGGACCACCTCGCTCAACTAAATTATATGTAGCAAAAGATGTGTTAGTATTATGATGATCTATATTAATAGTAATTTTAGCATTATCAAATATCTCAATACCACCAATTCTATTTTTACTAGAACAATCTAGTGCAATAGCAACATCATAATTATCATCACTACTATCTTTAAATAATTCAATGCCATCTAAAATCTTAAACATAGGTGGATACTCTTTAACAATCGCATCCGCATTAAGATTTAACTTTCTTAATGCAAGTAACATTCCAAGAGCACTTCCAATTGCATCTCCATCAGGTGATTCATGAATCAAAATAGCAACCTTCCTAGCGTTTTTAATAACTTCTAGTATTTCATTATTCATGTTTATCTTCCTTTAGTTTATCAATAATATTTTCAATTTTATCACCATAATCAATAGACTCATCATAAACAAAATTAAGCTCTGGCATTTTTCTAATATCAACTTGCTCACATAGTTTAGATCTAATAAAACCACTTGCTTTATTTAAAGCCTTAGCTACATCTTCTTTTCTATTTTCATCTAACACAGTAAAATAAACTTTAGCAAACGATAAATCACTAGTAATTTTAACATACGTAATAGTTACAAATTTAAGTTGTTCATCATTTACTTCATTCATAAGTATTTTACTAATCTCTTCTACAAATATATGAGATAATCTATCTAATTTTATACTCAAAATAATCACTTCCTTTATTAGTCTATTATACTATTTATATTTAAAATTGTAAACTAATATTGATTTATTTTAAGCGCCAGCTTGCAATATATATGGATTATTTTTAGTTCCATCTCCAGAAGTTATTGTAACATTAGAACTTAGATAAAGGACTGGATAAGAAGCAAAATCATTATTAGCATAACTGAAATTCTCAATAGAGCCAGTATTAGAAATATTAAAGACATTAAGATTACTACTAGAACTAGGAGTAAGAGTCCATTGCCAATTAGATGAATCATATAAATAACTGTTATTTTTACAATCACTATACCCTGAATCATGCCAATTAGATAATTCTTTTGCTAAACATAAAGCTCTATTTATAGTTGCTCCTCCGCTTGTTGCATAACCATAATCTGACGGATACATTAATCCTATTTTTCCTATCCATATAGTTGGGTTACTAGGATACACTTCAGTTCCTCTTTCATAACTATAAAACTGACTGGTTAATCCATTAGATGAATCCTCATATGAAGATCTTCCCCCTAAATTCCATAAAGTATTACCAACCATAGACTCTGCTTCACTTGTTAAACTATTTAAATATTCTTTATTTAAATAGTCCTTTAAATTAGCCTCACGCCAATCATTATAAAAGCCTAAATTCGGTTCTGGTTCTGGTACTGGTATTCGTGTTGTTATAGGTGGTAAATCCCAAGCCATATTACCTATACTCTCATCTTTTATTATTTTTAATCTCTTTTCGTTTTGTCCATTTTCACTAGATTTTACATCAAATACTCCTATTATTCTCCATAATTCATTATTAAAACTTACATAGTTATTAGGATCTGCTCCCATATATCTTATATTACCATCTGGATCATCATTATTCATAGTATCTGGATTACTAGCAAGTAATGATATTATTACATCAGTAGCTAATTTTGACTCAACATATTCACTACCTACTCCATTACTAGTTATTTTAGCACTAAAAACTTTTCCAATTTCTGTATTTGGTGTATTTATATCTAACCATATTCTTATACTTATTATTTTACTTTCTTCAGGATTTAGAGTTAAATCACTAGCAATAACATTATTATCTAGATTAGATAAAGTAACTGGTTCATTATTATCTACCATTATTTTTATATAATCAGTATTTATTTGATTAGAAGTAGTTGTATTATTTAATAACAAATCAAATGTATAAGATAAATTACCTTTATTAGTTATCTTAAACTTATATGGAGTTGATTTCTTACCCTCACTATCTGTAATAGGTAAACTATTAGCTAGATTTAGAGTTTCTCCTAATCCTTCTTCATCGTTTTCTATTACTATATCTAATATACCCGCAGTATAACTTTCTGTATTTTCTAGTTTATCTTTTCTAAAAAATAAAGCATAAGTAGTAGTTGATAAAATTAATAAAACTACTATTATTGATATAACTAATATAATTACTTTCTTTTTCATATTTTTACTCCTTTACATAACAAAAAAAACAGAAAAAGATTCTAAAAATTAGAATTATTTTCTGTTTTTATTATTCTATTATTAATTTTTTTATTATTTTTTAGTAATAAATTTGCCCCCCACATTTACTTGTAGTTAACACATTATTTACTTTATTATTTATATTTAAGCTTCGCTCTTTTAACATATTAACCACTCTCCTTAATCATATTAAGTATATCATATCAGTTAATTTTTATCAAGAAAAAAAGGGCTCTACAAATTTGAGTGGGGAGCAAATTTTTAGAAAAGGCTTATAAAATATAAAGAAAACGAGGATATTTTATAT
>CALVSA010000033.1 GCA_944358825.1 uncultured Bacilli bacterium | reverse complement strand
ATGATAACACAAAATTACATCTTTTATTTTGTAAATTAAGCAAAATAGATGACTTTTCGTAAGAAATTTGGTACAATAAATATAGGAGTTGATTACTATGAAATTATACTTATCATCCTATAAATTAGGCAATGATATAGAATTATTAAAAGAATGGGTAAAGAATAATAATAAAATGTTGGTAATTCCAAATGCTTTAGATGTATTTGAAGATAGTGAAAGAAAAACAAATGGAATTTTAGATAAATGCAAAGATTTACAAGAACTAGGATTTGAAACACAAATATTAGATTTAAGAAACTATTTTAATAAAGAAGATGAATTAAGACGTTATTTACAAGATTATAATTCATTTTACGTATTGGGTGGTAATGTATTCGTATTAAGACAAGCAATGAAATTAAGTGGATTTGATAACTATCTTAATGACATTTCAAAGTTAGATAATTATTTATACGCAGGATTTAGTGCTGGCATATGTGTTTTAGCAAAAGACTTACATGGAATTCATTTAGCTGATAAACCAGAAAAAGACCATTATAACTATGGAAACATTATTTGGGATGGTATAGGAATAATAGATTATATGCCAGTACCTCATTTTGATACTCCAGAACATCCTGAATCGCATTTGATGTATGATGTTGTAAAATACTTACAAGATAATAATTTACCGTACCAAACTTTACGTGATGGTGATGTAATTATTGAACCAGAAAAAAATAGAACTTTAAAATAATAAACTATCAACAAAATGGTAGTTTTTTCTTCTCAAATAAATTTATTTAATTCGTGTGCATAACTGTATATCACCACATGGAGATTATGATCATATGGGAGAAGCTATTAATTTAATAAATGAATTTCAGGTAAATAAAGTTATATTTAATAATGATAATTATAATGATTTAGAAAATAACCTTATTAATTTATTGAAAGATAAAAATATTAAAACCATAAATATAGATAATAATAAATTATATTTTTTACAGACAAGAGAATATGATAATGAAAATGATAGTTCTAATGTTATTTATACAGAAATAGATGGTTATAAATTTATGTTTATGGGCGATGCTGGTATAGAGAAAGAAAAAGATATATTAGATAAATATAATATAAGTAATGTAGATGTACTAAAAGTAGGGCATCATGGATCTAAAACAAGTAGTAGTGAAAGTTTTATTAATGAGATGAATCCTAGATATTACATTATTAGTGTTGGGAAGAATAATCGTTATGGACATCCAAATAAAGAAGTATTAAATACTTTAAATGATTCAAAAATATATAGAACAGACCAAGATGGAAGTGTTATGTTTAAAATAATAAATAATAAATTAAAAGTAGATAATTGTAGTCCATAGAAAGGAGTAGATATGAATTATTATAAGGAGATAAAAAATAAATTAATTGATAATGAAATATATTCAAAAGTAAAAGATTATTCAAAAGAAAAAAATAAAGTAATTACATATTTTGAAATAGGTAAATTATTAAACGAAGCTGGCGGTAAATATGGAGATAATATTATAGATGAGTATTCTAAAAAGTTAGTTATCGAAGTTGGCAAAAAGTATAATCGAAGGACTTTATTTAGAATGAAACAATTCTATAATGTATTTAACAACGAGAAAGTGACAACAATGTTGACACAATTGACGTGGTCACATTATTTGCTTTTATTACCTTTAAATGATTATGATGAAATATTATATTATATAAATATATCTAAAACTAATAATCTAACTCAAAGACAATTATAAGAGAGAATACAGTGGCAGTATATCACAATAAAAGTAAGACAATTTTTATAAATAAAGAAGTATTAAAAAAATTAGAACACAGTAAAATTTATAGAACCGATCAAGATGGAAGTATTATTTTTAAAATTAAAAACAATAAATTAAGTATAAAAAAATTAATAATAAATAATTATAAGAAAAAGGAATATATTTCTCAATTAAAAATATATATAAGTTGTATAGATAATATAAATTAGTTTAGATAAAATAACTACACATTTATACCTATAATTAATATAATATATTAGTCGTAGGTACGCATGTTCCTGCGTTTATATAGATAAAGGGCTAATAAATTTAGCTCTTTAATTATTAATATCAATTATTACTTGCAGTAATTAAGTTATTTTGTTATAATGAAAAACGGGTGATATTATGGATAAAATATTAGTATCACAAGAAGGATATCGACAATTTTTTGAAATTTTAGAAGAACTAAAAGAGTTGAGTTTAAATAGTGCTTCTATAGGAAATGAGGCTTATAAGAACGCAATTGGTGATGGCTGGCATGATAATTTTGATTTTGAAGAGTCAGTAAGAGAAAGTAGAAAAATAGCAAGTAGAATAAATAAAATGCTAGAAGAAGAAGCTTATTTAGAAATAATAGAAGATAAAAAGTATATAAATAATTTAATTAATCTAGGAGATACTTTCGAAGTAAAAATTATATATTCTAATAGTGACATAGAAAAAGAAACTTTAACTTTAACTGGAAAATATAAACCAGATAATGATAAAGAAATAACTCTAAATAGTCCTCTAGGAAAATGTATATATAAAAAACAAATAAATACGACAAATGAATATTTTGTTGAAAATAACAAAATTACAGTTCATATTTTAAATAAATATTGAAAAAACAAATAAAATATAGTAAAATACAAACAAACGTATAAGGAGGAAAAAATGCAAAAATTATTAACAGGTCTAAAGCCAACTGGAGAAATAACTTTAGGAAATTATATTGGAGCAATAGTTCCTATGGTAGAGTTACAAGAAGAATATGAATCATATATATTTATTGCTGATATGCACGCAATAACAGTTAATCAAGATCCTATGGAGTTAAAAAATCGTATTAGAAAGTTTATCGCTTTATATATTGCATGTGGAATAGATCCAAATAAAAATATTATCTATTTACAATCAGAAAATGAATATATACCCGCAATTTCATGGCTACTAGAGTGTACAACTTATTATGGCGAGGCATCAAGAATGATTCAGTTCAAGGAAAAAAGTAAACAAAACGCTAACTTCAGTGTGGGATTATTAACTTATCCTATTTTAATGGCCGCAGATATATTATATTGCGATGCTGATTTAGTTCCAGTAGGAATTGATCAAAAACAACATGTAGAATTAGCCCGCGATATTGCTAGTAGGTTTAATAAAATGTATAATGAAACTTTTAAATTACCAAAACCATTAATAAAAGAAGAGGGAATAAAAATAAAAGATTTAAAAAATCCTACTAAAAAGATGAGTAAATCAGAAGCAAATCCTAATGGAGTAATAACTCTACTTGATACCAAAGAACAAATTATAAAGAAAATCATGTCTGCAACAACTGATTCAGAAAAAGTTATAAAATACGATATGGAAAACAAACCAGGAATATCAAATTTGATGAATATATGTGTTTCTCTAAGTAATGAGACAATTGAAAGCCTAGAAAAAAAATTTGCCAAGAAAAGTTATCAAGACTTTAAAAAATATGTTGCAGATGTAGTAGTAAAAAAATTAGAAAAAATCCAAAAAAGATATTATGAATTAATAAATAGTCAAGAATTAGATGCAATATTAGACAAAGGAATTGAAAAAACTAGACAAATAGCAAAAGAAAAATATATGGAAATGACTAATAAAATGGGATTAACAAGAAAATAAAGCATAAAATACTTGACTTTATCATAAAAAGTATATATAATCATTAAATGAAGAGGAAAGAAGATGTATTTATCTCACCTGATTGCAACTAGCAATAGGTAAAAAGCCAATATAAGTTTTTTCATGTGCTTTGATGAATACAATTCTTTTGTATTCATTTTTGTTATGGAGGTGTGAATATTACGAAAGAAAGAGTTAATCCAATCAATGAGAATATCAGATGTAAAGAAATGATGGTAATTGGTCCTAATGGAGAACAATTAGGAATAAAAACGAAAGAAGATGCTTTAACATTAGCAAATTATGCTGGTTTTGATTTAGTATTAATGAACGATAGTTCAAATCCCCCAGTATGTAAAATAATGGACTATAATAAGTTCCGTTATGAGAAAAAAAAGAAGAGCAAAGAATCAATAAAAAAACAACGTGAAAGTATAGTTGAAATAAAAGAGTTTCGCTTGTCAGTAACAATCGATAAACACGATTTTGATACGAGGGTAAAAAATGCTAGAAAAAATTTAGAAAAAGGTGCTAAAATTAAAGCAAGTATTCGTTTTAAAGGACGTCAAATTGCTCGTCCTGAATTAGCCAAAGAAGTATTTGAAAAGTTTAAAGATGCATTATCTGATATCGCAGAGGTTGAGATTGAGCCTAAAATGGAAGGCAGAAACATTTTTATGCAATTGACACCTAAAAAATAAGGAAGGAGAAATATTTATGGCAAAGAAAAATAAAATGAAAACCCATAAAGGAAGCGCCAAAGTATTTAGAAAAAGAAAAAGCGGTTCTATTAAAATAACAAGACAAGGTATTTTACATAATACTGGTAAAAATTCTGCAAAAAGAAGCAGACAAAAAAGAAACGGAAGTACATTAAACAAATCAGATTACAAGAGAATTAAAGAATTAATATAAGGAGGAAGAAAAAATGGCAAGAGTAAAAGGCGGAACAGTAGCTCGCGCAAGAAGAAAAAAAGTATTAAAAGAAGCAAAAGGTTATTTTGGTAGTAAACATAGATTATATAAAACAGCACACGAACAAGTTATGCATTCATTAAAATATGCATATCGTGATCGTCGTCAAAATAAAAGAAACTTTAGAAAATTATGGATTACAAGAATCAATGCAGCATGTCGTGAAAATGAAATTTCATATTCTAAATTCATTAATGGTCTAACTATTGCAAAAATCGAAATCAATAGAAAAATGTTAAGTGAAATAGCAATTTCTGATCCAAAAGCATTTAGCCAATTAGTAAAAATAGCAAAAGATGCTCTTGATGGAAAAGATTATAAACCAAAAAAGAATGAAGTAAAGAAAGAAGAAACAGTAAAAGAAACTAAAAAAGAAGAAACAAAAGAAGTAAAATCAGAAACTAAAAAGACTACCAAAAAAGAAGAAGAAAAAAAGACTACAACAAAGAAGACAACCAAGAAAGAAGCATAATATGAAAAAACTACTCTTAATTATTATTACAATATCCCTATTACTAGGGTGCTCTAAAGAAGAACAACAAAATAGTAATAATATAAAAAATAATACTGAGAGTACACAACAAGAACAAACAGATAAAAAAGAACAAATAGAAGAAGAAAAAATAGATATTGGTATGTATTTATATACCAACGAAGATAGAATCTTATTAGATAACTATGAGACAGATTTTATCTTAAATCAAGATTTATTATCAGTAGAAGTATATAATACAACAAAAACAAATCTTGGAGGAGCAAAACAAAAAGAAGTTTGGCATGAATATTATGATAAGTATCAAGATTTAAATCCCAAAATAGCATATCACATTAAATTTTCAACAACTGATAATGGAACAATTGAAAAAACAATTTATTCCCCTGAAGATACTACCCAAATATATGATTATATGCAAATCTATTTATATGATGATATCAATCAACTAGATAATACTACATATACTCATATAGAAGAAGAACAAGTAAATGAAGATACAATTTTAACTTCTATAAAACTAACAGGAAGTACAAAGACAGATAATATTAATTCAGATATAGAACTTAGTGCATTTATGTATACTAATTCTAGTACTGATATTAATGATACAAACAATAAATATACAATTACAATTTCTAGAAAGTAGGTAAAAATGATTATTGATTTAGAACCAATTTTAAGTGGTAAAAAAGATGAAATAATAATAAATACAAATTTAGATATTCCATCTAATTTATTAGAAAAAAGTAGTATATGTGGATTAAAAGAAGTAAAATTTGTTGGAAAAATAAAAAGAATATTAGATAGTATTAACATAATAGGACAACTAGAGGGAATAATGCTTTTAAAAGATGATATAACCATTAATGATGTTGAATATAAATTTAACAGTGAAATTGAAGAAGAATTAACAGAAGAAATAACTGATAGTAAAGTTGACTTAATGAATTATCTATGGCAATTTATTCAAGTAGAAATACCATCTAAAATAACTACTAATAACAAAATAGAAAATATAGAAGGTAGAGGATGGCGTTTCATAAGTGAAGATGAAAGTAACAAAAATTATGCATTTAAAGATTTAGATAAATTAATTAACGAAAGGAGATAATATAATGGCAGTACCATTTAGAAAAGTAAGTAAAACTAGACGCAATATGCGTAGAACTCATTATAAAATAAGTGCTAATGGTTTAGTAAAATGTTCAAACTGTGGTGAAATGATTAGACCACACAGAGTTTGTCCAGAATGTGGTTTCTATAAAAAAGAAGATAGATTATCAAAAAATAAAGAAGAACAAGTAGTAGAAGAAGCTAAAAAAGAGACTAAAAAAGAAAAAAAGAAAGAAACTAAAAAAGAAGCACAAACAGAAGAAAAAGAAACAAAATAAAGTTTCTTTTTTGCATTTTTTATTATAAATAGGGAACTATTATAATAGAGGTGCAAAATGACAAGAGAACAAATTAAAGATATTTTAAAACTAATAACTTACACAATTGTATTAATATTTTTACTATTTAATCTAGATTTTACTATAAACATAATAAAAGCAATATTTAGATTAATTTTACCATTCATAATAGGAATAGCAATTGCTTTTATATTAAATGTTTTATTAGTAAAAATAGAAAAAAGATATAAAAAAATATTTAAAAAGAAAAAAGCTAATCGTATAATATGCCTAACTATAACTTTTAGTATAGTAATTCTAATAATATTTTTAATCTATAAATTAGTAGTACCTCAAGTAATAGATTCAATAGAATTAATTAGTAACAATTTAAATAATTATATAAATACAATTAGCATATGCTTAAATGATATAGGAATAAGTAATGATAATATTAAAGAATTTAGTAATTATATAATATCTAGCAAAGATGAAATATTAAAATATATAAATGTATCTAACACTAAAGTAATAACCTTTGTCTTAGATACACTAACTTCGGTAATAGGAATAATAGTAAACTTAGCAATTGGAATAGTTTTTGCAATTTATTTACTATTACAAAAAGAAAAACTATTAATCCAAACCAAAAGAACATTAAATGCATATCTTCCTAAAGAAAAAGTAGAATCAATAACAGAAATAGCTAAATTATCTAATAAAGTCTTCTCCAACTTTATAGGAGGACAACTAACAGAAGCTATTATATTGGGACTATTATGCTTTACAGGAATGATTATATTAAAAATACCTTATGCAACTATTATATCAGTAATAATTACCATAACTGCCTTAATACCTATGGTAGGAGCTTTAATAGGAACTGCTATTGGAGCTTTATTTATACTAGTAACACAACCACTTAAGACTATTACTTTTATAATATTTATAATTATTCTCCAACAAATAGAAGGAAATTTTATATATCCAAAAGTAGTAGGAAAAACAGTTGGGCTACCAGGAATATGGGTCGTAGTAGCAATAACTATTGGGGCTAGTTTATGGGGATTAATAGGAATGATCATAAGTGTACCAATTACTTCCATTATTTATAGTCTAATAACTAATAATGTCAATAAAAGATTAAAATATAAATAAATTAAAGTCTTAAGTTTGATAGCAAATTACTACATTTATTAAAACTTAACTTAAAAATGAAAAAGATATAGAGATTTTATATCTTTTTTGTAATTTTACACTCTAAAAGTAAAAAAAATTCTTAAATATATAAATTTGTGATATAATGTTAATAGAAAGTAGGTTATGATATGGCAAGATTTAACGAACAAAGAGCAATAGATGATATTAGATTACTTGCTCTTGATATGATTAATGAAGCTGGTAGTGGTCATCCTGGTGTTGCATTAGGAGCTGCTCCAACTCTTTATACTCTTTTTATGAAACATCTTAATTACGATTTAGAAAGGAAGAATTGGGCTAATCGTGATCGCTTCGTCTTATCAGCAGGTCATGCATCAGCTTTACTTTACGCAATTGGGTTTTATCTAACTGATGATTATTCAATTGTCGATCTACATAATTATCGTCGTCTTGATTCTTTAACCCCAGGACATCCTGAATATAACTTAAAAACAAGAGTTGAAGCAACAACCGGACCATTAGGGCAAGGATTAGCAACTGCTGTTGGTATGGCCATGGCAGCCAAATATTTAGGAGCTATGTATAATACTGATGGAAAAAAAGGAGCAACTTTATTTGATTATAATGTTTTTGCCTTCTGTAGCGATGGAGATATGATGGAAGGTATATCTTATGAAGCATCTTCTTTAGCGGGCACACTTAATCTTGACAATTTAATTGTTATTTATGATAAAAATAATATTTCACTAGACGGAAATACCGATAAAACATTTCAAGAAGACGTTGCCGAGAGATTTTATGCCATGGGATTTGATGTTTTTGAAGTAAAAGATGGTGAAAAAGTAAAAGAAATAGACAAAGCTATTAATTCAGCTTTTAAAAGCGATAAACCATCGTTAATAATTGTTAATACAATTTTAGGAATTTATTCTAAATACGAAGATACTAATAAAATTCATGCTAGATTAGAAAAAGATGATTTAGAACAAATAAGACAAGAACTAGGAGGAACAACCCCATTTGGTTATGACAAAGATAATATGATTATGGCTCGTACTAATTTAAAAGATCGTCTAACTGGCTTATATACTGATTGGTATCATGAATATGAAAAATTTTGCGCTAATAATACAGAAGAAAGACAAGAACACTTAAACAATATAATTAATAACGAAAAAATAACATTACAATTAGATAAAGTAATAGATATGTCTAAATTATTTATCGATAAAGCTCTAACAGATGTCAATTATCAAATAATGAACGTTATTGCAGCCTTTATCCCTAATTTCATAGGAGGAAGTAGTGATGTAGTAAATTCTACTAAAACATATTTAAAATCAAAAGGTGATTTCAATAGTGAAAACTATTCTGGTAGAAATATTTACTTCGGAGTCCGTGAACATGCAATGGGGGCTATTTTAAATGGTCTAGCGCTAAGCAATTTACGAGCGTTCGGTTCAACATTTTTGGCTTTTTCTGATTATTTAAAACCAGCCTTAAGATTAAGTTGTATGATGAAATTACCTGTAACTTATATATTTACTCACGATACATTTTTAATTGGTCAAGATGGAGCAACTCACGAACCAATCGAACAGCTTGCCATGTTGCGTAGCACACCTAATATAACAGTATATCGCCCTTGTGATTATCAAGAATTAATTGGTAGTTGGAATCTAATTTTAAAAAATGCTCATCCATCAGCCTTAATTTTATCTAAATTTCATACTAAAGCTTTAGAATTTTCATCTCATGAACATGTAAAATATGGCGCATATATTGTAAGTGAAGTAAAAAACGCCCTTGATTTAATTATAATTGCCACTGGTAGTGAAGTACCACTTGCCATTCGTATTAAAGAAGAATTACTTAAAAATTATATTGAAGCTCGTGTCGTTAGTATGCCAAGTGTTGAATTGTTTTTAAAACAAGATGAAAATTATCAAGAACAAATCTTACCAAAAGGTTATCGTCGCGTAGTTATAGAATTTTCTAATGATCCTGTTTTCTATCAATTTGTAAATAATAGAAATGATTTAATTAATATAAATAATTTTGGCAAAAGTGCCACTACAGATGAACTAGCTCAAGATTTTGATCTTGATATTGCAAGTATTGTTATTAAAATTAAAAATATGCTATAAATCGACAAAAAATACAAATAAACACTCTTATAATAATAATGGTGATATTATGAGAGTGTTTTATATATTTAAAATTAATAAATATTTTTCTTATGTTTATCAAAATAAGGCCTATAAAATGTATAAGTTATTAGAAGAAATATATTATTCTAAAGATTGTGATTTAAAACTCATCACAGGTTATTTTAAACAAATAGTAGATAATTTTAACCAAGAAGAAATAAATCGCTATCTTTATAAAAATCTATCAAGTACCAAAGATTACTATAAAAAAAGCAATATACATATTATATGCGACAATTATGAATATACTAAATTAGTAGTAAACAAAGATAGCATTAAAATAAAAACTAACCAATCGAATCCTAGTATATTTAATTATTTATATAATTATGATAATAATATTTTTATCTGCGATTTTAATAATAAAACTTATTTTTGGCTAAAAAAAGATTGTCAAACAGTATAAAAACTGATAAAATAAATAAAGGAGGAAGATATTATGGAATGGTTTGCATTAAGAGATATATTATATTTAGTCGTAGGCTTACTAATTGGTGGAGTACTAGGATTTTTCCTAGCTAGAAAATATATGAAAAAATACATGAAAGAAAATCCCCCAATTAATGAGCAAATGATTAAAGCGATGATGAGTCAGATGGGAAGAACTCCATCACAAAAACAAGTTAATCAAATGATGAAACAAATGAATAAATATATGTAATTATACAAAGAAATTAGGTAAGGTATTATCATTATTAATATCTTGCTTTTTTTCTTGATAATTATTTATATTATTACTATTAGTGTTATTGGTATTATTGCCATTATTAACAGTGCTATTATTTGTACTAGTCTCATCACGAAAGACTTTAGCAACTCGTAGCATAGAACGCATATTATGTAACATTGGACCTGTTTGTTTAACAATTGGAATAGCTTGATTAATTACACCTAAAGTTTTTGAGGTATTATTTAAAAGACCACTCCAATTAATAGAACTAATACTACGACCTAAACGTGAAAATAAGCCACCACCACTACTAGCCATCCTTGGCATATTGTATAAAGAACTGCTCATCATAGGAGCTTGATAAGCCGTATTAAAAGGAACATAAAAATTATTTGGGTACATAACTAGCCTCCTTCCTAAAATAATATATGTAAAAAAACTAAAAAAAGTTAAAAAAAAAGAAAATTTATGATACAATATATATAGATAAAAAGAGTAGGGGAAATGATATTATGAAAAATGATACAAATCAAGTTAATCAAGCAAATCAAAAACAAGTTGTCGTAAATATGGATAACATCAGTCAAAATCCAGGTAATAATGTTAATAAAATAGAAAAGAAACCAAAAAAAATAAGATATAAATATACAGTTAAAGACCAAAATGGGAAAGTAATTAACGGTCATTTTGATGCATTTTCTAAAATAGATGTTCACTCATTTTTATTAGCACAAAATTATGAAATAGTAAATATAGTTGAAGATAAAATATCAACTAAACTAGGATTAGCAGCCCTTGCTCCACGTAAGAAAATGAGAGCTAAAGAACTGAATTTCTTTTTAACTCAATTATCTACTTATATAAAATCGGGAATTCCATTAGTAGAATCTATTAGCATATTGAGTCGACAAACTAAAAAAGTAGAAGATCGTTATCTATATCAACGATTAGTTTTTGAGCTAAATAAAGGAACCTCCTTTAGTGAAGCATTAGCAAGGCAAGGAAGCGTTTTTCCAAGTCTACTTATAAATATGGTCAAAACATCTGAATTAACAGGTGATTTAACTTCCATATTAGACGATATGGCTAATTATTATCGTAATCGCGATGCAACTAGAAAACAAATAATAAGTGCGATGACTTATCCAACAGTCGTATTCTTATTTGCTGTCATAATAGTAACATTTATTATGGTCTATGTAATACCAGAATTTGTTGGTATCTATGATGAGGCAGGAACTGAATTACCATGGATAACAGTTGCTATTATAAATATTAGTGATTATCTAGAAGCAAATTACATAATAATGGCAATTATAATTGTTTTAATAATAGGAGGTATAGTTCTACTATATAAAAATGTAACATCATTTCGAGCGGTCTGTCAAAAGATTCTTATGCACATTCCAGTTGTCAAAAACATCATTATATATAATGAAGTAGTAATGTTTACTAGTACTTTTGCCTCTTTAGTAAATCACGATGTATTTATTACCGATAGTATGGAAATATTAAGAACAATTAGTAATAATGAAATATATAAAAAACTAATATCAAAAGCAATAGATAACTTAAGTACTGGTGAAGGAGTATCTAAAGCTTTCCAAGGCCATTGGGCATTTCCTGCCACTGCCTATGAAATGCTAGTAACAGGAGAGAGAACAGGAAGATTAGGTCCAATGATGCAAAATGTTGCAGATTATTATCAAGAAGAACAAAAAAATTTAGTAACCCAGTTAAAGAGTTTAATCGAACCAGTAATGATTATAACTCTTGCTATCATTGTTGGTATAATTTTATTATCAATTGTTATTCCAATGTTTTCTATGTATGGTAGTATTATAGAATAGGAGAGTTGTATGCAAACAATATTATATATAATTTTCTTTATAATCGGTGCCATAATGGGATCTTTTTTCCATGCGACTGCCACTAGATTAGCTAAAGAAGAATCAATAATTAAACCAAGTTCTCATTGCCATTATTGTAATCATAAGTTAAAATGGTATGAGCTAATTCCTATTATCTCTTTTATAATACAAAAAGGAAGATGTACTAGTTGCAAAAAAAAATTACCAATAAGCTATATTATAATAGAAATAGCAACTGGTATTTTATATTCAATAAGTTATCATGCTTTTGGACTTGGTAGCGAATTAATAATTGCCTTAAGCTTTATTTCGATATTAATTATAAATATAATAAGTGATATCGAATATATGATAATATTAGATGAAGTATTATTATTTGGAATATGTTTAATAATAATCTTATATTTCTTTTTATTTGATTTTCATACTTGTGCTTACCATATAATCGATGGAATAATTGCTTTTTTTATCATGTATGCAATCAAAATAATAGGAGATTTAGTCTTTAAGCGCGAATCAATGGGCGGAGGAGATATAAAATTAATGTATTTATTCGGCCTAGTATTAGGCTATAAGCTATCAATAGTAACCATATTTTTAGCAACTTTTATTGCCTTTCCCATTGCAATAGTCATATTAATAAGTCGAAAAAATAACTTAATACCATTTGGGCCGTTTTTAAGTATGGCTGCTATCTTAATATTAATATCAAAAGTAAATATAAATGAAATAATAGGATTTTTAATTAGTTGAGGTAAATATGAAGAAAAAAAGAAGTTTAATATTTTTAGTATTATTAATAATAAGTTTTATAATATATATATTTGGTGATGAAGTAAAAGATACTCATGCTAAAGAAGATAAAATAACTAACGAATTAACAGAGGCATATTTAGAAGTTCATTATTTGGATGTTGGACAAGCAGATAGTATTTTTATTGAAATAAATGATGAGATGACCATGCTAATAGATGCTGGAACTAATGAAAGTAGTGAAACTATAATTAATTATATAAATTCCTTAGGATATAATAAAATAGATTATTTGATTGCAACTCATCCACATGCTGATCATATTGGAGGAATGGAAAAAATAGTAGAAGAATATGAAATAGGTAACATTTATATGCCAAAAGTAACAACGAATACTAAAACATATGAAAACCTATTAGAGGAAATAGATAATAAAAATCTAAAAATAAAAACAGCCAAAAGCAATGTAAATATATTAAATGAAAATGGTTTAGTTATAGATATATTATCACCAGTTAAAAATACATATGATGATTTAAATAACTATTCTGTAGTTTTAAAAATAACATATAAAAATGTATCATACCTATTTATGGGGGATGCGGAAGAAGAAGTAGAACAACAAATAACAGAGGATATTGATGCAGATATCATTAAAGTAGGTCATCATGGTTCTAATACAAGTAGTAGTATAGACTTTTTAAAAAGAGTAAGTCCAACTTATGCTATCATATCAGTAGGAGAGGACAATAGTTATTCTCATCCACATGATGAAATATTAAAAAGATATAAAGATATTGGAGCTAATGTTTATAGAACTGATTTAAATGGAACCATTACAGTATCTACTGATGGTAATAAAATAGCAATTGATACAGAAAAGTAGGGATATAATGAGATTAGTAATAGATAGATTTGAAGCTGATTATGCTATATTAATAGATGATAATGAAAATAGTTATAATATAGATAAAAGATTATTTAAAGATAATAAAGAAGGCGATGTAATATATATTACATACGATAAAGACGAAACAAAAAGGCAAAAGGATAAAATAAATAAATTAGTAAATAAATTATTTGAAGAATAAATATGCCAGGACAAAAGCATGAAAAATTCCTTTAATTACTTAGAGTAATTATTTTGTTGACACTTGACTTGACAATTGTTCTA
>CALVSA010000032.1 GCA_944358825.1 uncultured Bacilli bacterium | reverse complement strand
TGGTATATATTATACTATAATCAGACTAAATGCCGCAAATTTATTAAAACGGCATTCCAAATGAAAATTAACATTTTATTTTGTAAATTAAGCAAAATAGATGACTTTTCGTAAGAAATTTGGTACAATTAATTTGATAGAAGGTGTGTTTATGCGTTTTAATTCTCTTATACCAGAGTTTAGTGTTTCCAATATAAAAGCTAGTATTGATTTTTATACTTCACTTGGTTTTAATATAGTTTATGAGAGAGCTCAAGATAAGTTTTGTTTTCTTCAGTTAGAAGATAATCAGATTATGATTGAGCAGATAAATGACAATTGGAATACTGCTAAATTAGAATATCCATTTGGTAGGGGTATTAATATAAGTATGTCTGTTAAAGATATTGATAAGTTTTATGAAGAAGTTAAAAATAAAAATATTAAAATATTTATGAAATTAAAGGTTAATAAATATGTAGTTAATGATGTTATTTATGAGGATAAAGAGTTTTTAATTCAAGATCCAGATGGTTATTTATTAAGATTTAATAATTGATAAAATATTATTTATATAAATAAGAGAGGATTTGATAATTTGTCTACTTTAGTTCTTCCTTTTTATTTTAAAGAGATTGTTAATTATGAATTTTCTAATAGTGATTTATTTAGTTATAAGCTTATTGATTGGTATAAAGAAGTTGTTTTTTTACTTTCTTATGATTTAGCTAGTGATTTAGATACTGCTATTTATTTATATATTAGTGATATTTTGTTTAAAAAGAAATTATCTAGAATAATTAAGATTAAAGATATAAATATGGATAACGATAAATTAGTTAGTAAAATTATTAGTTATAAAAATGATTATATTAATATGAGGAGTTTAGAACAAGTTAATTCTAGATGGTTATGAGGTGGTCTTATGTATGCAAATGTTATTGTAGAAATTAGTGCAAAGGCAGTAGATAAATATTTTGTTTACAAAGTACCGGATAAGTTTGTTAATAATATTAAAGTTGGTATGCGTATTTTAGTTGAGTTTAATAATCAATTACTGGAAGGTTTTGTTATGGAGCTTTTAGATGAATATCAGGCTGATTTTGATATTAAGGAAATTTATGATTTAGTTGATTTAGAACCTATTTTAAATAAAGAGATGATTTTACTTGGTAAGTTTATTAATAAAGCAACTCTTTGTTCTTTAATTACTGCTTATCAAGCTATGCTACCTAAAGCTCTAAAAGCTAGTCATGATACTAATATTAAGATAAAAATGGCAAGATTTTTGGTTTTGAACAAATCAGTAAAAGAGGTTAGTGATTATATTGAGAATACTAAATATATTAAGCAACAACAACTACTTGAGAAGATAATTATTGAAGATAAGGTTAAAATAAGTAGCCTAAATAGTACTATTAACACTTTATTAAAACATGGATTAGTTAAAATTATTGAAGAAGAAGAGCCAAGATATCAAGTTGATTCTTTTACAAGTAAAAAAGAAGTTAAATTAAATTCTCAACAAGAAAGCGTTGTTAATGAGATAGTAAGTAATTTTTCTAAAAATATTACTTATTTATTATATGGGGTAACTGGAAGTGGGAAAACTGAAGTATATATAGAAGTTATAAAACAAGTTTTACAATTAGGTAAAACTGCTATTGTATTAGTGCCTGAGATTAGTTTAACTCCGCAAATAGTTAGTCGATTTGTTAGCCAATTTGGTGATGAGATTGCGATTTTGCATAGTGGCTTGTCGGATGCAGAAAGGTATGATGAGTATAGAAAAATAGTAAGAAGGCAAGTGAAGATTGTAATTGGGGCGCGTAGTGCTGTTTTTGCTCCGCTTCATAACCTTGGAATAATTGTTATTGATGAGGAACATACTTCTAGTTATAAGCAAGATTCTTCTCCTAGATATGATGCTAGAGAGATAGCTAAAAAAAGATGTGCTTATCATAATTGTCCTCTACTACTTGGAAGTGCTACTCCTAGTTTGGAATCTTTTGCACGAGCTGGTAATAATGTATATAAATTACTTACTTTAACTAAAAGAGCCGGTTTAGCAATGTTACCAAAAATTCATATTGTCGATATGAAAGAAGAAGTAAAAAAACATAATTTTATTTTCTCTGATTTGTTAAAAAATAAAATTTTAGAAAAGTTAAAGGCAAATGAGCAAGTTATTTTACTTCTTAATCGTCGTGGTTATTCATCAATGCTTACTTGTCAAGCATGTGGTTATGTATCTAAATGTCCCCGCTGTGATATTAGTCTTACTTATCATAAAACTAGTAATAGTTTGCGTTGTCATTATTGTGGCTATAAAGTAAATAAGATAAATGTTTGTCCTAATTGTGGTAGCCGTGATTTAAAAGATTATGGTTTAGGAACTCAAAAATTAGAAGAGGAGCTACATAATATGTATCCATCATATAATATAGTTAGGATGGATACAGATACTACTTATAAAAAAGGATCCCATGCGAAGATTACTAAAGATTTTTTAGAACATAAATATGATATTTTACTTGGAACACAGATGATTGCTAAAGGACTTGATTTTCCACTTGTAACTTTGGTTGGGGTTATTAATGCTGATATGAGTTTAAATATTGCAGATTTTCGTAGTAGTGAACGAACTTTTCAGCTTTTATCTCAAGTATCTGGTCGAGCAGGTCGAGCAGGGTGTCCTGGGGAAGTTATTATTCAAACTTACAATGAAGATCATTATAGTATAAAGTATGCAAGTCATCATGATTATATTGGATTTTATAATGAGGAAATGAAGATTAGAAAGACTCTTAAATATCCTCCTTATTATTTTTTAGTGTTAGTTAAAATTAGTTGCAAAGATTATGAATTAGGTTTTAAACACGCATATAAAATAGGCAATTATTTGCGCAAATGTTTGGATAAGGATACTATTATATTGGGACCTACTATGGCAAATGTGTTTCGTATTAATAATATTTATAATTATCAATGCATAATAAAATATAGAAAAGATGATAATTTGTTTAATAGTTTAAAATCGATTGATGAGCATTATAAAAAAGAAAGTAAGGTTGATATTATAATTGACTTTGAGCCAACAAAATTATAAAAATTCTTGATTAATATATTATAATATAGTATAATACTTTTAGATAGAAAAGAGGGAGTTTATGAAAAAGTTAAAAGAATTATATACAAATCATAAAGGATTATTTATTGTTAGTGCTTTAGCGCTTGTATTATTTATCATAATGTTAATTATGTTTATTAGTATGTTTTTTGGTAAATTTTCTAATTCTTATGGTGATCGTTTAGATGGAATTGAAGATGTTGAAATTAGTGATGATAAGTTAAAAGATGTAAGCGATAAAGTAAAGGAAAATGAAGCAGTTGAAGATTGTAGTGCTCGTATTCAAGGAAAGATTGTTTATCTAAATATTACCTTTAGTGAGGGTACTAAAATAGATACCGCTAAAGAGATTGCGACTAAAGCTTTAGATAATTTTGAAGAAGATGAACTTGGTTTTTATGATTTTAGTTTCTTTTTAGTAGAAAATAAAGAAGAAGATGGTTTTGTAGTTACTGGAAATAGACATCCTAAAATTGATGGTATTGGTTGGGTTAATAGCTAGGTGATATAATGAAGAATAAAAATAGAATAAATAAAATAATAATTTTAACTATTATTGGTGTAATTTTACTAATAACAGTTTTAATCTTTATTTTAAATTATAGTAAGGATGAATCTAGTTTTTCTTTATTAGAAAAAAAATGGTTAAAAGATAATTCTAATAATGTAATTGATGTAAGTATTTATAATGATATACCTATATATGGACAAAATGGAGCGGGAGTTTCTTTTGATTATTTAGATAAATTTAGTGAGAAATATGGTATTAAATTTAATAAAGTATCTTATATGACTGAGAGTAATACCACTTTTAAAAATGTTTCTTTTCGTATTTTAGATTCTGATGATGAACTTTCTAATGATGATATTTTACTTTATGAAGATAATTATATAGTTGTTTCTGATGAACTTAAAAATATTGATAAAAACTCTGATTTATTTAATACTAGTGTTGGTGTTTTAAATACTGATAGTGATCTTATTACTAATTATTTATCTGATGTTGCTGATATTTCTTATACACCATATAAAAGTGTATCAGAGTTAATTAAAGCTTTAGAGGATAATAAGGTTGATTATATAATTGTTCCTAAAGCTATGTATATAGATGATGTGTTTAAAAATAATTTAAATATTTTATATCATATTAATGATTTAGAGCAAAAATATGTATTGACTGTTACTGGTAATGAAACTTTATTAAATATTATGAAAAAGTATACTAATCAGTTTAAAGAAAGTGAATATGATATATCTTATCGTAAGAACTTTACTAATAATATGTATACTGCAAGTCAGATAAGTGAGGCTGAAATTGCTAATTATAATAGTAATCCTTATGTTTATGGTTATGTTATAAATATGCCTTTTGAAAATGTTAATCATGATACTTTTGTTGGTACTTTATCTAATTATTTAAGTGATTTTGAGGATATGTTTGGAGTAAACTTTAAATTAGTAAAGTATGATAATATAAAAGATTTAAAGCAAGCTTTATCTAGTGGAGAAGTTGATGTTGCTTTTGCTAATTTTAATGCCGATGGGACAAATATTGATAAGATTTATACTATTTCTCCTTTTAGAGAAGATTATGTAGTTTTATCGAAAAATTATTTTGCTATTAATTCTATTAAGAGTTTAGCAAATTCAGAGGTTTTATGTGTTGCAAATAGTTATATTGATGATTATTTAACTGCGAATAATATTAAAGTAAAAAGGTATCCTAATACTGATGAGTTACTTAGAAATATAGATAATGATGCTGTTGTAATGGTTGATAAAGCTACTTATCAGTTTTATCAGACTAGAAAATTTGCTGATTATAAGATTTTACATGAAGATAAGCTAGATAGTGATTATCGTTTTGTAATTCGCGACGTTAATAAAAATGCTACTTTTGCTAAACTTTTTAGTAATTATGTTATGAGTAGTGATTATAATCAAATAAAATATGAATATAATACTACTTATGATGTTACAAAGGCTGATATATTTAAAGCAATTTTAAAATATGGTTTAGTAATAGTATTAGTAGTAGTTGGTATTGTCTTTATTGTATTAGGTACTAAGCGTAGAAGAAAGAAAAATAAAACGATTGCTAAAGATGAGAAGATTAAGTTTATTGATATTATGACTTCTTTAAAAAATAGAAATTATTTAAATTATAATATGAAAAAATGGGAAGAGAATGTTATTTATCCACAAGCGGTTGTAATAATAGATTTAAATAATATTAAATATATTAATGATAATTTTGGTCATGAGGTTGGTGATGAGGAAATTAAAAAAGCGGCTTCAATTTTGATTAATAATCAACTTGAAAAAACTGATATTATGCGTACTGATGGAAATGAGTTTTTGATTTATATGGTTGGTTATAATGAAAAAGAAGTAGTTGCCTTTGTAAGACGAATCTTTAAAGAGTTAAAAAATCTACCACATGGCTTTGGAGCAGCGATTGGTTACAGTATGATTGAAGATGATTTGAAGACTATTGATGATGCAATTAACGAAGCGACGCTAGAGATGCGTTCATTGAAAGAAAAGTTATAAAAAGGGACGATTAATATGAAGAGTAGAGTAAAGGATTATTTAGGAAGTTTAATTGATATTTTGACTAAACCAGAGATGAGTATTTTACCAGCAAATATTGCATTTTACTTTGTTTTGGCACTTATACCACTTTTTACAATAATCATTTTGCTTGCCTCTTCTTTTTCTATTTCTGTTGATTTAATTATTGATTTAGTTCATGATTTATTTCCTATAGGTATTAGTAATACAGTTACTGAATTAATTACTACTAGTAATTTGGATACACATACAGGTATTTTTAATATTATTGCTTTTATGGTTGCTACTAATGGTACTTATGCTATAGTAATTGCGTCTAATACTTTGTATAAGGTTAAAAAACATGATATGTTAAAAGATCGTATAAAATCTATTTTATTATTAATAATAATAGTAATATTGCTTTTATTTTTAATTGTTGTTCCTATATTGGGTGAGCAAATTATTAATTTACTTAAAAATATTGAAGGTATTCAAAATTTAATACCTAGTATTGCATTTATTTATGATGTATTAAAATGGCCAATTACTTTTTTAATTATTTATTTTAATTTAAAACTTATTTATACGATTGCTCCTAGTAAATTAGTATCTAGTAGTGAGACTACTGAAGGCGCTTTTTTTACTACAATTTGTTGGGTAATTGCTACTGCTATTTTCTCTTATTATGTAAATAATTTTGCTAGTTATGATATAGTTTATGGAAATTTATCTACTTTAATTATTTTGATGATTTGGATTTATGCTTTGTCGTTTATTTTTGTATTAGGTATGGCGATGAATGCAGTTAAGTATCATAATAAATAGATTTTTTGTTTATAATAATTATGGATACACATGTATTACAACTAGTGTATTCAGAAATTATTCGGACTGCAGTAATGTTTTCAATCTAGTTTTACTGCGAACTAACGAAAATGTTTATTGTTGTAATACAACTCTCCTTATAAAAGTAACTTTTTGTTACTTTTATTTTTATGACGTTATAAATAGGCTGATTTATACATAAAATAAAAAGGAAAGAGGGATATTATGAAAAAAGCTTATTTAGGTGTAGATATTGGTAGTATTTCTACTAAAGGAGTAATTATTGATGAGGATAATAATATTATAGCTAGTAAATATTTGTATACGGAAGCAGATCCTATTAATGCGGTAAAAAGGTTGATTAAGGCTTTAAAAAAAGATTTTGATTTTAAAGAATATAAAGTTGTATCAGTTGGGACTACTGGTAGTGCTAGAAAGTTAATTGGCACTATTTTAAAAGCTAGTGTAGTTAAAAATGAAATAACTGCTCATGCGATAGGTACTACTAGTATTTATAAAGATGTTAGAACTATTTTTGAAATAGGTGGTCAAGATTCTAAAATAATTATTTTAGAAAATGGAATTGTAACTGATTATGCAATGAATACATTATGTGCAGCGGGTACAGGCTCTTTTTTAAGTTCGCAAGCTAATAGGTTAGGTGTTAAAGTAGAGGATTTTGGCGCTATTGCGCTTAAGAGTAAAAAGCCTACTAATATTGCAGCTCGTTGTACTGTTTTTGCAGAGTCTGATTTGGTTCATAAAGCCCAAATAGGTCATAAGAAAGAAGACATAATTGCGGGCTTATGTAAAGCGGTTGCTTCTAATTATTTAAATAATGTAGGTAAAGGAAAAAGAATAAAGGCTCCTATTGTTTTTCAAGGTGGTGTTAGTAAAAATATTGGGGTAGTTAAGGCTTTTAGTGATTTGACAGGTGAAGATATTATAGTTGATAAAAATTCGCATTTAATGGGAGCTTTAGGAGTTGCGATTATGGCACGCAAGAGTAAACTAGAAAATGATTTTGATTTTGATATTGAAAATGTAAGTTATGAGACACGAGGTTTAGAATGTCATCGTTGTTCTAATAATTGTGAGATTATATGTGTATGTCGTGATAATAAGATAATTGATGCTTGGGGTAATAGATGTGAAAGGGGACAAGTAAGTATTAATTCGTAATAGTTTTAAATTTAGTCTTGTCATTAATTTTAGTTATGATATAATATAAATATATCATGTAGTAGAAAGAAGGATGGAAGTATGCAATTAGATAAGATATCGGGTGTAGGTCCGAAAACGGTTGAACTGTTTAAAAAATTATCAATTACTACGACAGAAGATTTGATTAAATTTTATCCATATAAATACGAGATTTTAAAAAAAAGTGATATTAAGAGTTTAGCTAATGGTGATAAGATTATTATTGATGGAATTATTGAAGGACAACCAATGCTTATTTATTTACATAAGAATTTAAAGAAGATTATATTTAGAATTAGTACTGATAAGACTATTTTAAATGTTACTATTTATAATCAGACTTATTTATATAAAGATTTAAAGTATGGTAAGGAAGTAACTATTATTGGAAAATTTGATAAGATAAAAAATACAATCATTGCTAGTGATATTCGTTTTGAATTACTTGGTGGTGCTCCTAAAATTGAGGCTAAATATCATACTACCAATGGACTTAAATCTAAGGCTATTGCTAAGTTTATTAAAACAGCTTTAGATGAGGAGTTTGATATTAAGAGTTTTGTTCCTAAATATATTAATGATAAGTATTATTTTGATTCTTATAAATGGGCTTTATACCAAATACATTTGCCTATTGATGTTATTTCTTTAAAGCATGCTAGACAACAATTAAAATATGATGAGTTGTTTACTTATTTATTAAAGATTAATTATATGAAGAAAAAGATTGTTGAAGATAAGTTTGCAATTTCTAGAAAGATTAGTAAAAAGGATATTAATGAGTTTATTAAAAAGTTGCCTTTTGAACTTACAGAAGATCAGGTTGTAGTTAAAGATGAAATATTAGATGATATGATGAGTAAAAAAAGAATGAATCGTTTATTACAAGGCGACGTTGGCAGTGGTAAGACTGTTATTGCTTTTATTGCAATATATGCAAATTATTTAGCTCATTATCAGACAGCTTTAATGGCTCCTACAGAGATTTTGGCTAAACAACATTATGATGAGGCTTTAAAGATTTTTGATGGTATTGATATTAAAATAGAGCTTTTAACTAGTTCGGTTACTAAAAAGAAGAAAGAGGCTATTTTAAAAGCTTTAGAAAATAATGAGATTGATTTAATTATTGGAACACAATCTTTGATTCAAGATAATGTTGTTTTTAGTAATTTAGGTTTAGTTATTACTGATGAACAGCATCGTTTTGGTGTTAATCAACGAAATAATTTGAAGGATAAAGCGATTAGTCCTGATGTCTTATCGATGAGTGCTACTCCTATTCCACGTACTTATGCATTAACTATATATGGTGATATGGATGTATCTAGTATTAAAACTAAACCAGTAGGTAGAAAAGAAGTTATTACTTATTTTAAGACAGAAAAAGAAATTGCAGATGTTTTAAATATGATGAAAATTGAACTTGATAATAATCATCAAATTTATGTTATTGCTCCTGCTATTGATAATGATTTAGAAGATGAAGATACAATGAGCGTTAATAAGATGGAAAAAAAGATGAATATTGCGTTTGGAAAATTATTTAAAGTAGGTAGTATTCACGGTAAGATGGATTCTAAAGAAAAAGATAAAGTAATGAGAGATTTTGCTAATCATAAGATTGATATTTTAATTTCTACTACTGTAATTGAAGTAGGAGTTAATGTTCCTAATGCTTCTATGATTGTTATATTTAACGCGAATATGTTTGGTTTATCTACTTTGCATCAGTTAAGGGGAAGAGTAGGTAGAAGTAATATTCAAAGTTATTGCTTATTAGTGGCTGATAAGCCTTATAAGCGTTTAGAAATGTTAGAAGGATGTAATGATGGATTTAAAATTAGCGAATATGATTTTGAAAATCGAGGTGAAGGCGATTTATTTGGTTGTCGTCAAAGTGGTTTAATGTCATTTAATATTGCTAATATAAGTAGAGATTATAATATTATGTTAAAGGCAAAAGATGATGCTTTAGAATTTATTGATGAATTATTGGAAGGTAAAAATCATGATTACGATTATGTTTTAGATGAATTACGTAAACTAGACACATTAGAATAACTTTACACTTATGTTAGGAAAAAGTGTAAAGTTAACTAAAAAATGTTGTATTTTGTTTGGAAATATATTACAATGTTATTGTCATAGAAATATGACCACTTTCTACGAAATAAAATGTAGGAGTGATTCAACCAAAACCCCCTGAAATCCCGTCAGAAATGGCGGGATACTTTGTTTATAAGGGCTTTGCGCCTTTAATATATATATTAGGTATCCAAATAGGTACCTATTTTAATTTAGATTGTTGATAATGAGTGGTGTTTTTGATAACATAAAAGAATATTTGAATAATGATAAAAAAGTAAGGAGATGGTAAAGTGTCAAAATGGTATGATAAACCTACTAAAATTATATCGATGAAAAAAGATATTGATTATGTAATGTGTATTGATGAAAATGGCAGTAGTAGTAATTTAACTTATGTATTAAAACAAATATCTAATGAAAAAGAGATATCAGAAGATGATAAATACTTTACCATTACTGGTTGCATTTTTACAATAGAAGAATATATGAGTTCAAAGAAAAACATAAAATCATTAAAAAATAAATATTGGGAAAATGGGATGTTTTATGATAATAAATTAAAACGTGATAAGTGCGTATGTTTTCATTCAAGAGATATAAGAAAACGTGATAAGTGTTTTAATGATAGTGTTATAAATTATAATGAGTTTATGGTTGATTTAAGTGATGCTATGAAAAGTATTCAATGTAAAATAATTTCAATCAGTATAAACCTTTATGAGTATTTAAAGAAAGGGTATACCCATAATGTTTATAATGTAGCATTTGATTTTCTATTAGAAAGATATATTTATGCTACTGATAATAATAAAAAAGGTGTAATAATGCTTGAAGCAAGAGGTAAAGCGGAAGATAAAGAATTACTAGAACATATTAGTAAAGTTATTAATCACACGGGTACTAAAAAAATAAGTTCAAAAGAACTTAAATCAAAAATAGATGGAGTATATTTTAATCCTAAATGGAATGAAGAATACAGTTCTACTTATGTTGGATTAGAAATAACTGATTTATTCTCATATCCAATTCATAAATATATTAAAAGAAATACTAAAGATAAGGCGTTTTTAGTATTTGAAGATAAAATAGTTGGATATCCAAATTACAAAAATAAGGGAATAAAAATATTCCCTCCAGATAAAAAATAAGAACTGGATAAACCAGTTCTTACCGTCCGCGATACCACGAACCCCAAGCAAATATAATTGCTTTTGACATAATTAATATAGCAAATAATTTAGTATTTGTCAATAGTTATGTCTTTAATAGTATATGTTAAAATGTTCAAAATATTATAAATAAAAAGTTAGGAGTGATAGAAAATGATTAGGACAATCGTTGGAAAGATTTTTGGAAGAAAAGAGAAAACTAATTAATATTGTTAATAAGTAGTATTTGGTGTTAGAAATATTTTGTACACTAGGAAGTAGAATAGAAAGTAAGTGATTTATGAAAAAGTTTTTGTATTTTTAAATAGTTTAGAAAATACTATGATTGCTTATGTTTCTTATTTACTTTCTACTTATAGTTTGATAATTGCTTGTGTTTATTTTTATAACTTATTTAAAAA
This sequence comes from uncultured Bacilli bacterium, assembly GCA_944358825.1. Taxonomy (GTDB): domain Bacteria; phylum Bacillota_I; class Bacilli_A; order RF39; family UBA660; genus CALVVX01. The sequence goes on along the minus strand of CALVSA010000032.1, from coordinate 3,877 downwards.
AAATAAATAAATATATAAAAAATAATAGTAGATTGTATAAATTATATAATAATAATTTTGATAGTGTTGTTAAGAAAAGTTTGTATTTTGCATTTATTATTAATTTAATATATGGTTTATTTAAATTAATGACTGGAATATATTATATATCTTATTGGCTTATTACTTTAGCTATTTATTATTTACTTTTGTGTTTTATGAGAATATCTATAATTAGAAGTGTTAAAAACAAATTCGGAGAAAATCTAGATAAAGAGTATAAAATATTAAAATTAACGGGTATTATATTATTATTTTTAAATATAATATTATCAGGTATAATTATACTAATTAATCATCAAAATCATGAAATAGTTAATTTTAATAATTTAATTTATATTATTGCTTTATATGATTTTTATTTAATAATTACAGCATTTATTAATGTATTTAAATATAGTAGTAATAAGAGTCCATCTTTATTAGCTAGTAAATGTATTAATTTAACAGTAGCGATGATTTCTATTATTTCACTAGAAGTTGCAATGATTTATCAATTTGGAGATAATGATTTGGTGTTTTTAAATATAATGATACAAATTAGTGGTTTTGTAGTTGTTATTATTAATAGTTTTATGGCTATTTATATAATATATAAAGCTAATAAATATTTTAAAAATAAACTTGTTTTAAATTAAAAATAATGTTATATTAAATAAGAATGGAGGAGTTAAAATTGAGAAAAAATATAAAAACAACAGAAGCTATTTTTCCAATGCCAGTACTTATGATTGCAACATATAATGAAGATAATAGTGTTAATGTTATGAATGCTGCTTGGGCAATGATGTTAGATAGAAATTATATTGTTCTAAATTTAACTGAGACTCATAAGACAGTTAAAAATATTAAAAATAAAAAAGCATTTACTGTTAGTATCGCTGATGTGCAACACGTAAAAGAAGCTGATTATTTTGGAGTAGTATCTGCTAATAATGTTAAAGATAAGTTTGAAAAAAGTAAATTAAATGCGGTTAAATCAGAGTTTGTTGATGCTCCTATTATTGATGAGTTTCCTATTTGTATGGAATGTGAATTTGTTGAATATCAAGATGATAAGTATGGTTGTGGGGTAGTTGGTAAAATAATAAATGTAAGTGTTGATGAGAAAGTATTAAAAGATGATAGAGTGGATATATCATTAGTGAACGCTATTTGTTTTGATCCTTATACTCATGGTTATTATGCAGTTGGAAAAAGAGTTGGAGAGGCTTTTAAAGATGGTTTTGATCTTAAATAGTTACTCTTTTTTTGTCTTATTTTGTTAACTTGTAAAAAGATACTTGACAACTACTTTTAAAAATAGTATAAATTTATAGGAGAAAGGAAAGTGTTATGAGTAAAAATTTAGTAATAGTAGAATCTCCTAGTAAGAGCAAAACTATCGAAAAATATTTGGGAAAAGAGTATAAAGTTGTGTCTTCTCTAGGTCATATTAGAGACCTTTCTACTAGTGGTAAATATGGTTTTGGAGTAGATATTGATAATAAATTTAAACCTGATTATAAAGTTATTAAGGGGAAATCTAAATTAGTAAAAGAGTTAAAAAAAGATGTAAAAGATGCTGATTTTGTATATTTAGCAACTGACCCTGATAGGGAAGGAGAAGCTATTAGTTGGCATTTATATGATACGCTTGGACTTAAGGAAAATAATTATAAGAGAATTGTTTTTAATGAAATTACTAAAGACGTTATTTTAAATTCTTTTAAAAATGCTAGAGATATTGATATTAATTTAGTTAAATCACAAGAGACTAGAAGAATATTAGATCGTATTATAGGTTTTCGTTTAAGTAAACTTATGCAATCTAAAACTGGTGGTAAATCAGCAGGTAGAGTGCAGAGTGTGGCTTTAAAATTAATCGTGGATAAGGAGCGAGAAATTGAGGCTTTTATACCAGAAGATTATTATGAGATTGATGCTTATTTTGATGATTTTAGTGCTAAATTATTTAAATATAAAGATGAAGATATTGAAATAAAGAAAGAAGAAGTAGCAAAAGAAATTTTAGATAAGTTAAATAAAGATTTTATTGTTGAATCAATTGAGAAGAAAGAAAAGAATAAAAAGGCTAAATATCCTTTTATTACTTCTACTTTACAGCAAGAAGCTTCTACTAAATTAGGTTTTACTTCTAAAAAGACCATGATGATAGCACAAAAATTATATGAAGGAGTTACTTTATCTGATGAGACTGTTGGTCTAATTACTTATATGCGTACTGATTCTATTAGATTAAGTGATGAGTTTATTAAAAGTACTTATAGTTTTATTGAAAAAAATTATTCTAAAGATTATATTGGTTATGTAAAAGTTAGTAAAAAAACTGATAATGTTCAAGATGCTCATGAGGCAATTAGACCTACTTCAATTAATAGAAGTCCAATAGATGTTAAGCCTTATTTATCAGATGATGAATATAAGTTATATAAATTAATATATGTAAGAGCATTAGCTAGTTTAATGAAAGATGCTAAAGTGGAAGCTACTTCTATTATTTTAGATAATAATGATTATAAGTTTAAGGTAACTGGGCAAGTATTATTATTTGATGGTTATTTAAAAGTTTATAAAGATTATGAAGACAATGAGGATAAGATTTTACCTAGTTTATTAGAAAAACAAAGTTTAGTTTCTAATAATATTGAATATACAAAACATACTACTAAACCTCCTAGTAGATATACAGAGAGTAAATTAATTAAAGAAATGGAAGAATTAGGTATTGGTAGACCTTCTACTTATGCGAAGACTATTGATACATTAATAGAAAGAGCTTATGTAAAAGTTATTGATAAGAAATTTCATCCAACAGAAATTGGGGTTGAAACAACAGATAAATTACAGGAATACTTTAAAGATATTATTAATGTAAAATATACTAAAGAGATGGAAGATGATTTAGATAAGATCGCGGATGGTGATGTTATTTCTTATGAACTTTTAGATAAATTTTATCATGAATTTGAACCTAAAGTAGAAGTTGCTTTTGATAAGATGGAGAAAAAAGCTCCAGAAGAGACTGGGGAAATGTGTCCTAATTGTGGTAGTCCACTTGTTGTAAAACAAAGTAGATATGGTAAATTTATCGCATGTTCTAATTATCCTGAATGTAAGTATATAAAAAATAATAATGAAGTAAATATTATTATGGATTGTCCTAAATGTGATGGTAAAGTAGTAGAAAAAAGAACAAAAAAAGGGAAAATCTTTTATGGATGTAATAATTATCCAAAATGTGATTTTGCTTCTTGGGATAAACCAATAGATGAAAAGTGTCCTGAATGTGGTAATTATTTGATTGAAAAAAATGGTAAAGTTAAATGTTCAAATTGCGATTTTGAAAAATAACTGGTTGTAAATTATTTGAATTTATGTTATAATTTTATTGTAAGGATGTGGTTAATATGTGTATAAAAAATAAAGTAAATAACAGGTTAACTACAAGTAAATACGGGGGTCATTTTTATTATTAAAAAATAAAATAAGAAATAATAGTATAAATACAAGGAATTATTCTATGTAAATAGAATATCTTTCTTGTATTTTTTTGTGTTTTAAGGAGTGAAGAGATGAAGAAGAAATTATTAGTAATTAGTTTAATTGTAGTAACTTTAATATCTTGTATTTTATATTATACTTATGCTATAGATATAACAATGGAAGAAAGTAGTAGTAGTACAGAAGCTGATTTAGCTTATAATATAAATATTAATGATACAAATGGTAGAAGTATAACAGTAAGTCCTAATACTACGAAAGTATTTGATATATTTTTAACTAATTCTAATGGTGGAACTATTAGTTATGGTTTTGCATATAAAGAAACAACAAG
>CALVSA010000031.1 GCA_944358825.1 uncultured Bacilli bacterium | reverse complement strand
ATATGAAGAAAACTCCCCACCAAATAGGTGTGAAGTTTTCCAATTTGCTCCCCACTCAAATGTCAAGAGCCAAAAAATTACAATAATAGTAAAAAAGCTTAACTTTTTAGTTAAACTTTTTAAACACTACTTTGTTTTTTATAATATCTTCTGAAATAATAGATACTATATATTAATCCAGCTCCTCCAACAGCCCAAACAATAAAGATTGGAATATCTGATGTTTGTACTGGTTGAGTTGTATATAAACAATTAATTACTATATCTTTATTAGCAAATGTTCCAGATAAGTTTCCAGTATAACTATCTAAAATATAACTATTACCAACCGAGTCTAAACATTCAGCAGTATATTTATCTCCAGTTGAATATGCATTTGGATCGTGGTAAGGATCCTTTATTGGCTCTCTAGTATTTTTATCCAGATAGTTAATAGTTAAATCAAAAGTAGGATCTGGTTCAGGCTCTGGTTCGGGTTCTGGTTGTCTATATCTACAATACAATGTTACATCACTATTTGCCATAGTTCCACTTAATTCTTTCTCGCTTACTAATTCATAATCTCCAATTGTATCATCACATGTTGTAGCATAGTCTTCACCAGTTTTGAAACTTCCAAGATCTTTTTGATTTTTAATTTCTTGATTTGTCTCATCATCTACATACTTTACAATTACGTTGTATTCTGGATCTGGTTCTGGCTCTGGTTCGGGTTCATCCTCACAAACATCAAATGTAACTTGTAGTAATGATGGTATCCATATTTGACCGTCTGTTGGATGTTCAGTTCCATTAGCTTGAGCTTTTACTTTATCTGCAAATGCTATCCAATCTGAATCAATCAGTCTTTTAACACTGCCTATAATTAAGTTATTAGCTGAATCTTGAATTCTAAGTGCCATGATGCCGTCACTTGATTGTGCATAATAGCTGTTTCTGATTAAATCAGATGTTGCATATTGTGTCGGTTCTATATTCTCTTCTCTTTCTTCTCCAGTTTCGTCATCAACCCATGCTAAAGCGTGTGCGAAGTACCATTCATCGCCATTCTTTTTAGGTTTAGGAGCACCTTCTGGTGTCTTATCATCATCATCGATAGTTATATCTGTAGTCCAAAACTTAGAAATTGTCCATCCATCTTCTCCTGCACCTAAATCTAACCAGTTATATTGTGCTGATTCAATTACTGCGCCTTCTGGCAATTCATCAGAAAAGTATGATGTATGTACTCTTTGAAGTGGAAATTTTCCGTTTCTATAACTATCATAACTGGCAACCAAACTATAGAAATAATAATTAGTGTGCGTATGACAATTCGGTTCTGCTTTTACTTTCTCTATTCCACCTTTATTTACAAATGGTAAGACTAGCAGTAAAGCTACAAATAATGTACCTAAAATAGTTTTTTTAAATTTCTTCTTCATTTTTTCCTTCCCTTCTGACATTTGTAGTCTATCCTTACATTTACTATCATATCATATCATGTTAATTATTGCAAGATAATTTTAAAAAAAATAATGCACTTTCTACATTATTTTTTGTTATCCACTATTACAATTGATTTATTATCAAAATCTATTTTTTTAATTATCGAATTTATTTCTTCTATATTTAAGTCTTTTATGATATCAATAATGTTTGTTTCAATATGGTTGTCAAATATTATACTATCTATTATCATTTCGTTTACTATTTCTATGTTCTCGAAGCTAAATATTTCATTACTTATTAATACTCTTTTTTTTCTTTCTAAATCTTCTTCGTTTATTTTTATGTTATTTAATTTTTCTTTTATCAATTCTAATAACTCTTCATATTTATTTGTTTCATTTATTAGTGATATTATTAAATGCGTATCACAGTTTAAAACATTTATAAATAAAGAGTTAGTAATTATTTTTTTGTTTTTAGCCTCCTCATCAAATAATGATGAATCATCAAATAAAATACCGAAAATTACATACATATAAATATTTAACTTTCTTTTATCCATATCAAAAATATTAATAGAAATTTTTATGTTATAAGCACATTTTGCTATATTAGTATTTAGTTTAATAATTTCTTTTTCTTTAACGACACTATTTTTTTCTTTTGGTCTTTTTATTTCTATTTTCTTTTGTTTAGTATATTTTTTTTGTTTTTGATTATCGATAATAGCATTGATGATTTCTTCTTTATCAAAATTGCCCGTTATTACTAGAAACATATTAGAAGGATGGTAAAATGTTTTATAACATGTATCCAAGAGTTCTTTGGTAATACTATTTATATCTTCTACATCTCCAATAATACTATCTTTAAAGTTATTAGAATGTAGAGTGTTAGCTCTTATATGTTCATACAAAACATCTGTTGGTCGATCATCGCACATATGTATCTCTTGAGTAATAATACCTTTTTCACTATCAACGTTTTCCTTAGTAAAATATGGATCTTGAACAAAATCTAGTAGAAATAAAATGTTTTCTTTTAGTTTATTTGGCCCTGTAAATAAATATGTTGTATTTTTAAAAGTGGTATAGGCATTACTTAAAGCTCCGCTTTCCGCAAAAAATTGTGATGGTTCTGGTCTATCTTTTTGTGCAAATACTTTGTGTTCTAAAAAATGAGCTATTCCAAGTGGTACTTTAATCATTTTGTCTTTATTTATTGGAACAAATTCGTTATTAACAGAACCAAATCTAGTTGTAAATGTTACATAATTATTATGAGCGGTCTTTTTAGGATATAAATATACTTCTAATCCATTATCCAATTTTTCATAATAAATAGTTTCATCGACATATTTTAAATTAATTGTCTTCATCTTTTACCCCCTCTAGTAAGTATGTTGTATGAAGATGTATTTTACTTGCTAGTTTGATAACATCTTCTTTAGTTACTTTTTTAATATTTTCTATTCTTGTTTCTACATCATCACTATTTACTAAAATCATTGCATAATAAGTATTAATTATACCATTAGGACTATCTATAGTAGCTTTAATTCCACTTATAATTGTTTCTTTGGCATTATTTATTTGTTCTTCAGATATTTTTCCTTTTTCTATATCAGTTAATGATTTTTTTATTAATTTTGTAACTTCTTCGCTATTTCCTGGTTCTATGCCAGAATAAATTAACAAAATGTTATCGTAACTTTTTTGATCTGAATTAACATAATATGCATAAGAATTTTTTTCTCTTACAGTATCAAATAAAATAGAATTAGAAGAACCACCTAATATTTCATTATATACTCTAATTGTATATTTTCTTTCAAAATCACTTAAACCATTTAAAGTACAAAGAAATGTTAGTTGTGATTGATTTACTTCGTCTTCTTCTGTATAGTGATTTACTTTTTTACTTATTTCTAATTCTTTTACTAAAATATCTGTTTTAGGTTTATGAAAAGTTCTTGTTTGAAAATGTTCTTTTAATATGTCTTTTATTTGTGTTTTATCTATATCTCCTACTACAAATATGTCGATTAAATCGTTATTTAACATATCTTTGTAATAATTATATAGATTTTTTTCATCGATTTTTTCTAAATCTTCAAGATATCCAAATGAATTATAAGAATAAGGTTTATCTTCTATTGTTTCTAATAATTTAGATATTGTATATTTTACCTTATTATCTTTTAAAGTTTTTATGCTTTTTTCTAGTTTTTCTTTACATTTATCTACTACATTTTTATCAAAAGCATCATTTTGAATATTTGGATTAAACAAAATATCCATTAAAAACTCTATACTTTGTTTATTCATTTTTTCTTGACTAAATTTTTCGTTTAAAAATCGCATTTTAAATGATAAATTAGTATAATTACCCATTCTTGCTGAGGAAGATAGCAATTTTAAGTCATATAAGTTTTCTGATTCGATAATTAATTCTCTTTCTGTTGGATAGCGCTTTGTAGAGTTTAGTAATACATTTTTTAAAAGGGCACGTTTTGTTATTTCATCTTTAGCTACTTGACGTCTAAAATTCACTTCGATAGTAACTGTTTTAAAGGTATTAGTATTTATTATATGAAGGTTATATGCTCCCATATTTATGTGTTCACAAGTCATTTTTCCACTCTCCTTTCGCTATTAATATTGACGGATTTTATAATTTTAAACTTGTTTCTAACGCAAGAATTATCATTTTATCAAAACTTTGTTCTCTTTGTTTAGAAGTTAACTTTGTCTTATCAATAAAAGAATCAGAAACAGTTAATAAACAAGCACATTTTTTATTTAGATGACGTGCGTTATTGAATAAAGCAAAAGTTTCCATTTCTTCTCCGCATACTTGATAATTTTTTATTTTATTTACAAAATCATTATTTTGACTATAAAAAACATCAGAGCAAAATATATTTCCTTTTTTTAAAGCGATATTATTTTCAGTAGCAGTTTTTATAATAATATTATTAATATCTGAACTCGATTGTACATACATTTTATCATAATTATCTAATACTTTAGCATAGGTAGAATTACTTATTGAATTATCTACTAGTAAAATATCATTAAGTTTTAAATTAGCTAAATAAGAGCCCATTGAGCCAACTCTGATGATGGTATTTACTTGATAATCGTTAAATAATTCATAAGAATATATACCCATACTAGGATTGCCCATTCCTGATGGAAATATTGTTATTTTTTTGTTTTTATATGTTCCTGTGTATGCAGTCATTTTTCTAACTAAATTAACTATTTTAGTGCTTTTCAAATATTTTTTTGCTATATATTCTGCTCTTTTAGGATCACCTGGCATTATTACTATACTCGCAATATCTTCTTTAGAAGATTCGATGTGTACTGTAGGCATTTTAATCACTTTCCTTTATTTCTAAACTATATGAACTAACATTATCTTTAGCTATTTCTCCTAGTTCCATTGCTATTTCTAATCTATTAGTAGTTATATCTATTAATTTTGTTTCTATACTTTTTAATTCTTTTTGATCTTTATCATATATTTTGAATACCACTGTTTTGTTATTGTTTTCAATTGGTTCTAAATAACTATCTACTATTATTGAATTATTTTCTTCTATATATTCACAAGATATTACAGTTAAACTAGTGTTTAGCATATTTAGAGCATAATTATTAGTTCCTATATCTAGTATTGTTAATTTATCGTATATTATACTAGGTGTGTAAAAAACTATTTGTTTAGTTGTATCTAATTTGATAGTTATGTTATTATCTGTTTTACTATAAGTAAATTCGTTAGTAGTGTACTTTCCATTTGTAACCATTATACCTGTTAATATACTATCTCCGATTGTATTATTTTTACTAGTAGAAATAGCATCATAAAGAATAATAGCTATGTTTTTTATAATTTCTTCTTCAGCCTCATCGGTAATATTAGTTGTATTTTCTAATATACCATTATTGAAAGTAAATACATAATTTTTATCGTTGTAAGTTATATTTAATGTGTTTTCATTAATAGTCGCAGTAGTTTGTACTTGTTCTAATCCTAGACTACTTGCAATACTATTACTATTATAATTATTAGCAACAGTATTTAAAGATATACTGTTTTGAGTTTGATTTTGGTTTTGATTATTATTGGTTGGTTCTTCTTGATAAGTAAACTTTATATATGTTACGTATCCTAATAATGCGATTAAAATTACTAAAATAATACCTGCGAATGTCGTACTTTTCATATTTATTCCCCTTCCTATTCTTCATTATTTTCTTTTTTTATTAAGACTTCTCTTGGTTTTGACCCATTGGCTGGTCCAACTATGCCACGTTCTTCTAATAAATCGATAATTCTTGCGGCACGATTATATCCAAGACGATATTTTCTTTGAATAAATGATGCACTGATTTTTCCAGTTTGAATAGCAAAATCAACTATTTCATCATATAATGGATCATCGTATTCTTCATTTGATTCATAAGAATCATTACTTGATGATTTACTGCTATGATCGACTGTGAGATTTTCATCATATTGAGCTTTTTGCTGTTCTATTACATAAGAAACTATTTTTTCTATTTCCTCATCACTTACATAAGCTCCTTGGATTCTTATTGGACTACTTTCTCCCATTGGTAAGAATAACATATCTCCTTTTCCTAATAATTTTTCTGCTCCACTTGAATCTAGGATTGTTCTAGAGTCGATTGAAGATGATACTGCAAAGGAAATTCTTGATGGAATATTGGCTTTAACTACTCCGGTTATAACGTCTGTTGATGGTCTTTGAGTTGCGACAATTAAATGAATTCCTGCTGCTCTAGCCATTTGGGTAATTCTCATAATCGAATCTTCTACTTCTTTGGCCGCGACTAGCATAAGATCTGCTAATTCATCGATTATAACTACTATATATGGCATTTTCTCATATTCTGGGTTTCTTTCACAAAACTCATTGTATGAGGCGATATTTTTATTTTTAGTTTTTTCAAAGATATCGTATCTATTTTCCATTTCGGCAACAATATTTTTAAGAGCAATTGAGGCTTTTTTTGGATCTGTTACAACTGGAGCTTTTAAGTGTGGTATACCATTATACATACTAAGTTCTACTTTTTTAGGATCTACCATTACTAATTTTACTTCATCTGGTTTTGCTCTCATTAAGATTGAGGCGATTATACAGTTTATACATACTGATTTACCGGAACCGGTTGCACCCGCTACTAGTAAGTGTGGGGTAGCATTTATTTCTGCCCATTTTACAGTTCCCATGATATCTTTTCCTAAACCTACTGCTAATAGTGTTTTTTTATTTACTTCTGGTAAATGAGTTAATACTTCTTTAAATGATACGGAAGCATTTACTTTATTAGGAAGCTCAATTCCAATAGTATTTTTCCCTGGTATTGGTGCTTGGATTCTGATATCTTTAGCGGCAAGAGCTAATTCAATTTCTCTTTGGATACTTAATAGTTTATTGACTTTTGTACCAGCTTTTAATTCTAATTCATACTGGGTAACTGTAGGTCCAATATGACACTCAACTATATGAGCTGTTATATCAAAATCTGTTAATACTTTTTCTAAAATAGCAATGTTATTTTTAACATTAGCAACGTTTTCTTTATCATTAGTGCTTTTTACGGTTTTTAATAAAGATAATGGTGGCAATTTATAATTACTATTTTTTATTACTTTTTCTTCTTGTGGTTGTGGTATTTTAGCAATAGGTATATCATCACTTTCTAGTTCATTTTCTTTTACGTGATTTATAGATTCCATTGAAGAAATAATAACATTATCATCTTCACTTTCTTCTTGATCTATATCGTTTTTATTTTTTTCTTTTCTTTTAAATTTGCTAACTAGTTTGTCTTTAAATTTTGATACTTGTTCAAAGATACTTACATTAAAGAATAAGATAATTCCTAATAGTGCCATGGTGAAGACTACAATATAAGTTCCGTCTTTAAAAGCGGTAACAAAAACGAATGAGAAAAGAGCACCAATTATTCCACCACCAGCATTACCTATTGCGCTTTCTGATTTGAACGCTAATAGGAGATTATTGAATGTCTCTGTTATTATTTTAAATCCTTCTGTTTCATTTACTAATACATATTGTGTGTGTAGAAAAATTAAAACTGCTAATATTATTATTATTAATCCCATTTGACGTGGTGTGATTGTTTTTGGCAATTCTTTTTTAGTAATTAGATAAAAACCAAATACTAATAAAAATATTAATAATATTATGTATAGTGAACCTACTAAAAAAATTGCAAAACTACTTATAAAATGACCAACTGGACCGTAATTTCCTATACCAATTATGGCTGCAAGTACTATTATTATACCGATTATTTCATTGCTATATGCAAACTTCTTTTTGTCATTATCTTTTTTTTCTTTCTTTTTTGCCATATTCTCACCTTCTACATTAAAATTATATCATTTTAAATTTTAGTTGTAAATAAAATTTCATTAAATTAACACTATGAATATGGTAAAACTCAAGTTGTGAATTATCATACTTGAGTTCTAGTTTTATTTATCATAACATGCTCCTTGATACCAACCTGTTCCTCTTTTACAGCAGTTACATTGTCCATCTGAACATACACCACTTGGATAAATCTCATTATATAACGAACAACTTGTTGCTGTTGTTTCTATGTTATAGAATGAATAGCGTTTGTTATTATAATCTTGCCATGTTGGATTAGCGCAAGTTGTTGTTGCACTGCAATTTGATTTGTACCAATTTTCCATTAATTGGTTTTGATAATACCAGGAACCAACGTTACCACCAACATATATCATTTGTGTAGGATACTTTAAATCACCTGCAAGAATTGAATTTATTGCGTGCCACTGTTCTCTTTCTAATGTATTAGTTGTTTTTTGCCAATTATCTCTTGCTTTTCGCATTATGCATATTATTTTACAATCTGAGTTTTGTGGTGGTGGATCTGGTTCAGTTACAGGACAACTACAATATTGACTATCGACATATTTTACAGTTGTATTACCTACTTCATCTACTAATTTAACATATAGATAATAAGTTTTACCACAAGATAATCTATTTGTAGTTGTGTAGTGAGTCCAATTACTATCGCTTGCACTTGGATATCTACTACTTGTAGTTATTTGTTGATATATTGTTACTCTTCCTCCGGCATCACTAGCACTAATAGTGTAGTTGAAATATAAATAGTCATTACTACAATAGCTTCTATTTGTATAATTATCTAGAGTTGGAGGTGTAGTATCAGGATTCTTTACATAAAATGATTTTACTGTTGATATATTTTTAGCTTTATCCATTACCCACATGTAATATGTTCTTTCGATGTTTAGGTATGTTTGATATGTAGTTTGTGATAATGTTATCCACCCACTACTATTTATAGTTGGTGTGTTATTTGATGTTGATATATATATTTTATCTACTCCTGAATCAGCATCATAGGTATTTATTTTTACTTGTCTTTGAGTACTATTATAGTTATTTGTTTGAGTTATACTACTTATATTTGGCTTTACGTTATCTATTTTTGATGTTGTATATTCAATGGTGCTACTATTATTTGTTCCGTCATATATTTTAGCTTTTATATTAACATTTGATTTATTTATTCTTAGGCTAATTGTTGTTGTATCTGCTTTAATATTACTTAATTTTAACCCATACCAACCGCTTGATAATAATGTATTTTGATTAACATTTGATGAGTTTGTACATGATTCGTTATTACATTTTAGTAATTTGGTATTAGTAGCTTTGGTCGTATTTGATGTATTTACATAAAACATTAGATACGAGGTGTCTTTATTAACATTATTGTAATTATATTCTAAATTAATTACTTTGTCATTGGACCAAGTATCAAAGTTATAACCATCACTTTTTTTATACTCTCTATTAGCTATAAAATATGAATGTTCTATTACTTGTGGAGAATCTATAGATTTAGTTCTTTCATCTATCTCTTCAGAACATGCTTCGTATTCTTTTGAACCTAAAGAAGCGGTTGCACATACTTTGTATGTATAATTTGTATCTGGAGTTAAATCGTTAAAATGACAGTATCCATATTCTTCACCATCTACATAAGTACCATTTATATAGGCTCCATTTCCTTGTTTGTAGTAACATGTATAAGTTTGATAAAATTTTAATTTTTCAACTTCGCCTACTATTTTGTTAGAATATACTTCTTTAGTCTTGGCTTTTAATACTTGAGAGGCGACATTGCATATATCTAATACATCATTGTTAATTAATTCTTGTTTTTCTCTTGTAAGAGTATTTGCATTTTCTGTTATTTTTATATATGTATCTAATGTAATTCTCTCAACATTTTCGATTTCTTTTTTATCATGATATCCTGAATTTACTAGATCATTTACTGTTATACAATAATAGTTTTTATTGTCGATTGCCGCGACTGGTTGCAAGTCTTTTTCTTGGTAATATAATAAGGCTGAAGATATTATTGAATCTCTACTTACTTCATAAGCATATTCTTTAGCTTGCTTATCATAAATTGAATATCCTCCTATCACTAAAGATGTTATTATTGCAAGTATTGCTACTGTTACTAGTATTTCTACCAATGTAAAGCCTTGGTTGTTTATTTTTTTCATCTCTACACCTACTTTGATATAATTATACCATATTTTTTAAAATATTAAAAAAATATTTAGTCAAATGTAATTTTTCCTAAATATCCTTCTCTTAAGTCTTTTATTATTGTTTTATATACTTTCTCATAATCAGTTTCTTGATTTTTTATGGCACCTATTTTCTTGCCAATTTGATCTAGAATTTTAACAATATCCTTCTCTTTATCTAAATTATACCTTTTGTTAATGTTACTTGGGTATTCTTTTTTTAATTTTTTTATTATATATATTGCTACTTCTTCTAAATCTAATACTTCTTCTTTAATTGCTGTTGTGGCCGCTAAATTAAGGGCTATTTCTTGATTATCTAATTTAGGCCATAATATTCCTGGTGTATCTAATAATTCTAATTTATCATTTATTCTTATCCATTCTAACTTTTTTGTTATTCCTGGTTTGTTTCCTATATTAGTAGCTTTTCTTTTTACTAATCTATTTATTAGAGTACTTTTTCCTACGTTTGGTATTCCTAATACTAAAATTCTTACTTTTCTAGGTTTTAATCCTTTACTTTTTCTTTTTTCGTTTATCTCTTCAATAAAAGGACTGATTTTTTCCATAATTATATTATTATTTTTTTTATTTATTAAATCTAATAATAATACTTGATATCCTTGTTTCTCATAATATGTAACAAACTTATTGGTTTTGTTTAAATCACACATATCTTTTTTTGTCATTATTAATATTTTAGGCTTATTTTTTATTAATTCATCTATATCTTTATTTTTTGATGAAATAGGAATTCTTGCATCTATTACTTCAAACACTATATCTATCAAATCTATTTTTTCTTTTATTTCTCTTTTTGTTTTTGCCATATGACCTGGATACCAGTTGATTACACTTTTATGCAACCCCTTATCTTGATTTTCACTCATTTTTATCACCTTCTTCTTTTGATAATTCATATAATTCTTTTTCATCTCGAATTATTTTAATCAACTCTTCTTTAGTAGGCAAATAAGTTAAATATTTAGATGCATATACATTTTTCACATCATCCCCTAAAGTTATCTCTACCACAGCGTCATCTTTATCTGCACAAAGTAGTATTCCAATAGGTTCATTTTCTCCATCAATCATTTGAGTCTTTTTATAATAATTTACATACATTTGCATTTGACCAATATCTTGATGAGTTAATTTTCCAATTTTTAAATCAATTATTACAAAACATTTTGCTAATCTATTATAAAATATCAAATCTGGATAATAATACTCTGCCCCTATCTTAATTCTTTGTTGGCTTGCGACAAAAGAGAAACCTCTGCCAAGTTCTAATAAAAACTCTGTTAAATGTGATAATAATGCTCTTTCTAAATCAGTTTCTAAGTAGTTTTTGTTTTCTTTTAATCCGACAAATTCAAATATATAAGGAGTTTTTAAAAGTTCTTCCGGTTGTTTTGCTATTAATCCTTTTTTAGAATCTTCAATAATTAATTTTTTATCAGGAGATATTAAATATCTATCGTATAATTTTGTATTAATTTGCCTATTTAGTTCTCTATATCCCCAATTAGATTTAATAGCCTCTTGCTCATAAAATTCTCTTTCCTCTTTTCTATCTATTCTAATTAGTTCCTGAAAATGGGACCAAGATAATTCGGTCGGCACTGCTGACCATATTGGATATAATTCATAAAATTTACGCATTCTTCTAATACTAACTGGTGAAAACCCACTACCAAACTCTTTACTTAATTTTATAGACAATGCGTCTATTATTCTTTTTCCATAACTAGCTTTATTACTATTATTAGATAGTTCATAAGTAATCTTTCCTACATACCAATATACTTCTGTCATTGTAGTATCAATATGTTTAATCATTTTTTCTCTTGCCCTTATTATCTTGCTTCGTATATTCTGATAAATATTTTCAACATCAATTATCTCATTTTCATTGTTTATTGTCATTTTATTTTCCTTTTTCAATATTATCACTTCCTTTCATTTTTATAAGAAGGGTTACAATGACGTAATCACCTTTCTAAATTTATCACAAAATTTAATTAAAATTGTATGTTTTTATCTATTTTTATTGATTTTGAGGCTTTTTTAATGAAAATGTGCAAAATCTAAAATTGAAGAAATCCTTTATTTGTAAAGGTTTACTAGTTGGTTGCAATAAAACGTAATCAACCAGTTTATATTTGTCGAATTTTATCGATTATCCATTTTATCATTCCCTCCTACTAGGCAAATTTAAAGATAAATATCTTTCTTTAGTCATTACATAAGAATAAATTTCCGTTAACTCATCTAAGAATGTATATTGAATCATTTTAGTTTTTTCTTGTCTTTCAAATCCTAATTTTTCCATAATTTTCCAAGAAGCTGGATTACAAATTGCCGCTCCTGTTATTATTTGTTCAATTTCACACTCTAAAAACATAAAATCTATCATTGCTTTTGCTGCCTCTGTGCCATAACCATGTCCTTGAAATTTAGGGTCGATTATCCATCCTACTCCTCGTATATTTGGATTATTAATACTTTCATCTTCATCATGTCCTTCATGACAAGATAGTCTTCCAATACATTCTCCAGTATCTTTTAAAAATATACTCCACCTAAATACATTGTTATCATTAGCATGCTTCATATCATCTTCATAGAATTTTTGTTGTTTATCCCAATCTTTTAATTTTTCTCTAAATTTTGGTGGAACTGTTAAAAAATATTTATTAACTTCAGGTATCATTAATATTTCCCATAATCTTTTTTGTTCATTCATAGTTTGAGTTCTTAATATCAGTCTATCTGTTTCTATTGTTTTACTTCCTAAAAAATTCACTATTTCACCTCTTTCATATTATCTATATAAATTTTTTAAAACATTCGTAAGACATTCATCAGCGGTTTTATCCGTGTCTGAAAATCTGATTCTTACTAGCTTTCCATTAACCTTAAATATATAAGGATTCTTTGCCTTCGTAATAAAATCCAATATTCTCTCATTACTAGGTTTCCTTCTATCTATTTTTATATCTGTTATTTCATCCACATCTTCTAATTTTACATCATCAAGATTTACATTTCTGCATCTTTCTAATTTTTCTGCTAATTCTTTAATGTTATATTTATCCATAAAATCACACTCCATATTAATTATAAATTCAAATACAATTAAGGTTAAATGTGTGATTATTATTTTTACTGATTAATTTTACTTTCTATTTTTTGTTGCTCATCAACATATTGATAGTTAAGTGCATTTTTATTTGATATTGCTGATTTTTTGGTTTCTTTTTCATAAGAAATTCTAGCATCATTAGCAACTTTGCCACCACGTTTTGCAACTTTCATATTTTCATTTAAACCTTGTGGGTGCTCATTCGTTGCAATATCACGAGCAGCTATTTCACCTATATTAGTTAAAGCAATTTCGATATCTGTCATATTATCTCTTAAAGACTCTTTTCTTATACCTTTATATGCTTTGTATTCTGATGCTTTCATTCCGGACCAACCTTTATATATTTCATTTGTAAGCATTGCATATTCTACTGGTTTTTCAATGCCTCCATCTTTCCATATATCAGTTAGTTTAAATCTATCAACAATTCCAATTAATCTTTTTTTAATCCATTCATCACTATATCCTTTATTGCGATAATAATTAACGACCCTATTAGCAGCAATTTCAGGATCAAATACTTCATCAATTCTCTCACTACCTAAATTGGCTAACCAAACTTTAAATGGTTCGGCTTTAGGGCTAGAAACAGATTCAATTAACCTTAATATTCCTTTAGTATCTAAAACATCTGTTAAATAACTTTTCCCATCTTTTTGAGATTTTAATTTCAGTTGTCCCAATTTTGAGGACAACTGACTTCCCTCATTATCTAGTTTTGTTTTTAAAGCATTCCAATATTTTCTTGGTCTAGGGCTTTCTGTTAATGCGCTAATAACATCTACAACTGAAAAATAATAATCTTCTTTTTCACTGTCCCAAATACTTCTTATTTCTTTACCTTCAAATAGATTTGAAATTGTTTCTAATTTATTATTCAAATTTAGCACCTTCTTTCTTAATTCTCTTAAGGGGTTACAATGTCGTAATCACATTTCTAATTCCTATTATAAATATTGTTAAAATTGCTATATTTTTTTCAATTTTTATTGATTTTGAGTGTTTTTTAATGAAAATATGCAAGATCTAAAATCGAAGAAAGTCTTTATTTATAAGGGTTTGCTTGGGGTTACAATAAATCGTAATCAACCAGTTGATATTTGTTTTATTTTCATTCATCGTTATCACTTCCTTATTTTTTTTACAATATTTCTTTCTTCCAATGGTAATATTTCACTCACTTGTCCATCATATAAATTATTAGCTAATTCTATCGATACTTCTAATGATGACTGTAAATCTTCATAAGGAATTTTACCATAGTCTAATTCATACAACCAATCAAGATATTTAATTTTAGAAGCATCATTAGGGCGCCCATAAATAACTTTACCACTATGCAGCCAATAACCAAATTCAACATTAGTAGTAAACGCTCCCATATCTGGTAATTTTCTAGGTACCCAAAATAAAATTACTGTAGCATTAGTCAATGCGATTCTTTCCCACATTGCTTGATCTACATAATCATCTTTAGGTTTCCAAGTAGAATACTCAGGGACATACACTACTCCATCAAAACCTAATTGTTTTAAAATTTCACAGGCCTCTGTTCTCCAAGAAATAACATTTTCTCCTCGTGGAGTTGGTCCAGCTAAAAATATAGATTTTAACCCTTTTATAACTTCTTGGTCAGAATAATTAATAATCATAATTTACACCGCTTTCTTATTTATATAGATTTTTCAATACATTCGTAAGACAATCTTCAGCAGTCTTATCAGTATCTGCAAAACTAATTCTAACTAATTTTCCCTTTACTTTAAATATGTATGGATTCTTTACTTTTGTAATAAATTCTAATATTCTCTCACTGCTTGGTTTTCTTCTATCAATCTTTATAGAACTTATTTCATCTACGTCATCTAATGTTACATCTCCTAAATTAACGTTTCTACATCTATCTAATTTTTCTTCTAATTCTTTTACATTATATTTATTCTTCATTTTTCTTATCTCCTAATAATTTTATCTTTTCTGCATTATTAAGTATGTCAAGTTGATATTTTGCAATTTCACTCAATATTTCAAATCTTTCTTCTTTGGCTTTTCCTTCTTTAATTAATTCTGCATTATGCGATTCTAAATTAGATAATACTGTTAATTCATTTATTGTAGCATAATCTCTAATATTTGAATTTCTTGCTAAATCAGGATTCAATTCTCTCCATTTTTTAGCAGTTGTATTAAATAGGGCTACATTTAAAATATCTGCTTCTTCAGCATACTTTAGCCACTCTTTATTTTTGAAATAATCATTATCAGGTAATATATAATTTTTAATAGCATCAGTATGAATAATATAATTATTTTTTGTTAAAATTCTTTTTACATCCCATTC
>CALVSA010000030.1 GCA_944358825.1 uncultured Bacilli bacterium | reverse complement strand
GCTATCTGTTGGTGCTGATATTTCAAACTTTCCAACCCATATTCCGGTTAGTTCTGTATCTCCAAATGTAAAGGCGGAATGGGTATAATACTGTCCATTTGTTCCACTACATGTTTCATTTGTTGCACTACTTGATGCAGCTGCAAATGAATAGTTATTACATTTTATTTCTCCTGTTGATGATGTTCCTTCTTCAAATACTATATCTATACCAGTTGTTTTCGCATTATAACTATCTGTTCCCATCGTTTTAGCCACGTTAAATACTTTATATTTATATCTTGGTATCCATACATAATAAGCTAACACATCATCTTCTGATACTATAGTACCAGGTGTAGCACTTAAATAACTATCTCTATTAGTTTCACTTACTAATACTGCATTAGCCCACTGTTTATTATCATAATCATACCATTTATATTCTCCATTTTTATCTGTTATATTTGCTCTTACCCAACTACTTTGAGTCTCATCATATACTACAGGTATTAAACCTTCTGCTATTTTAGGTACATTTGCCCCACTATCATCCATTACTTCTGATACTAAAGGTTTTATATTAGAAGCATTAGCAGTCAAATAACCTTTAATACTCTTACCCATCATATTAGTATTATTTTCTACACTACCATCTATATACATAATAAACTTATAATATTTAGTACTACTAGCACTTAATTCTAAACTATATATAGTATTACTACCTGTATTAATAGTAGAAAAATCTCCTGTTTTTAATTCAGTAAAAGTAGTATTATTATCTGATTCTAATATTTTATATTTAAACGTTTCATTTTTAAGTTCTTGATCTATACTATCTATATTTAATATAATATCTATATAATAAGAATAATCTGCTTTATTTTTAATACTAAAAGTAGTTATTTCCCCATCTTTATTATAATCAAGTATTGGTCCCATATTATCTTCACTAATATCATTACCTGTTTCAAACTTAATTTCCGCTAGATTTCCTACTGTCATAGTAAGTTCCGTATTATCAGGACTATTCCATGTAAACCAAGCATAAGTAGCTAATGCTATTATAAGAATTATACTTATAACTAAAGATAAAACTGTTATTATCTTCTTTCTATCTTTTTTCTTTTCCATAACTTGCCCCATTTCTATACTACTAAAAAAATTATAACATTAATAAATATAATAGTCAATTTTATTTTCATTTTTTTTCTAATTTTATAGACTAAATCTTTATAGTTTGATATACTAATAATATAGGTGATGAAAAGTGCAAAAGATAGAAAAAAAGATATTTGTAGTATTAAAAGTATTTATACTCTTATTATTACTACTTACATTTAAATCAATATTTATAAGTTTTTTTCCAAATAACTTAAATAATATCCTAAAAGTAATTATATTTTTAATTAGTGATTTAATAGTTATTAGTATATTATTAATAGTATATAGAAAAACACTTATAAAAGACTTTAAAAGTTATTTCAAAGACTTTCTAAATAACTTTGAACAATCATTTAAATACTATATAATAGGTCTAGCTATAATGATTATTAGTAACTTAATAATAGTAGTATTTATAAATAACCAAATAGCGTCCAATGAAGAGTCTGTTAGATCTTTAATAGATATAGTTCCATTATATATGATATTTTCTGTATCAATTTATGCACCAATAACCGAAGAGTTAATATTTAGAAAAGGAATAAGAGAAATATTTAATAATAAATATTTATATATAATATCAAGTGGCATAATTTTTGCATCAATGCATCTAGCTAGTGAAAATTTAAGCTTAAATACATTATTATATATAATTCCATATAGTAGTTTAGGAATAACATTTGCCTATACTTATTATAAGACCAATAATATATTTTCTACTATAATGCTACATTCATTCCATAATACTATGGCAATTATCTTATACTTAATTGGAGGCTAGTATGAAAAAAATAATTCATTTCATTATTTTTTTAATGATATTAATATGTGCTATTTTATTTTACGCAAGATTTATTGGAACAACTGGCTTAAATACAAACGAAATAGTAATTAATGATAGCAATATACCAGTAAGTTATGACGGACTAAAAATCGTTCATTTTACTGATATACACTATACTAGAGTAATAACAAATAAAAGAGTAAAAGAATTAATTGATGAGATTAATAGATTAAAACCAGATCTTGTTTTCTTTACTGGTGATTTAATCGATACCGATTCAACACCAAATGAAGAAAACAAACAAAAATTAATTAATTTTCTAAAAGAAATAAAAACTAAATATGGAAAATACGCAGTTATTGGTAATCATGATTATGATAATCATCTAGAATTAGTAAAAGAAATATATAAATTAAGTAATTTTACTCTACTAGAAAATAGTTACGATATTATATATAATAATAACAACGATAAAATATTTATTGGAGGTCTAAACACTGTTAGTTTTGATTTAGCCGATATTGATGAGACCATGAAATATTTTGATAATAATGATAATATTAATTATAAAATAATATTAGTTCATGAACCAGATTATACCGATACTATAGTAGAAAAATATCCCGATGTTAATCTTATATTATCTGGTCATTCCCATGCTGGTCAAGTAAGATTACCATTTGTTGGGGGAATATTTAAAAATAGTAATGCAATTAAATATAGTGAAGGATTTTATCAAGTAAATGATACTAAATTATTTATATCTAATGGAATTGGAGTATCTAGATATAACTTTAGACTATTCAACAGACCAAGTATTAATTTATATAGAATATATAATAATTAAAAGCTCTATTAGAGCTTTTAATTAATCCCAATAACAATATTTTCTAAATTTCTCAAAAACGCTTTTAATATATTAGCCTTATCAATATCTTCTTTAACCGTTAAATCAACTCCCATTATTTTTTTATTATTCTCACTAATAATAATACTACCTACCTTATCTCCAACTTTAACAGGAGCTTTAATATTATTTAAATTTATTTTATAATCTACTACTCTCTTATCATTATTTTTATTATTTAAAATATTAATATCTTTAACAGGAACAACTTCCACTTCCTTTTTATTACCAAGTTCAACTTTCACTTTACCTAAAGAAGAATCTTTAGTAAAAACACTATCAATACTATAAGAATTAAAACCATAATCAAGCATAGTAGTAGTCTCATTATTTCTAGTATTACTATCAGGCTCATTCATAACAACCGTAATTAGACGCATATTATCCTTTTTAGCGGTCGCGGTTAAACAATAACCAGCTTCCTCTGTAAAACCTGTTTTTAAACCATCTACCCCCTGATAAAATCTAACTAAACGATTAGTATTAACTAACCAAAAACTATTATCAGTATCTTCCCTTAAATAATCCTCATAAATAGAAGTAAACTCTAATATTTTCTCATGTTTAACTAACTCTTTAGCAATCATAGCCATATCATAAGCTGAAGAATAATGATTTTCACTATCAAGACCAGTTGCATTTTTAAAATTAGTATTTTTAAGCCCTAATTCTTTCGCCTTTTCATTCATCATACTAACAAAATTATCTTCAGTAGTCGCAATTCTTTCTGCTAAAGTTACAGTCGCATCATTTACGCTTACTAAAAAGCAGTAAAAAGTCATTTAAATTTAAGCTATCGTTATAATAGCCTACTACATTTAACTTAAAATGTAACATTACTTTATGAACATTATCTTCACTATCTAATCTCTCAACATATATAGTATCAATTATACTTACAAATATTCTAAATACTGCCTCATCATCATTTAAGATTAAACTACATATTTTCTTGGAAAAAACATCAATATCATCTTCATCTATTTTATTTATAGATAAATATTTTTCCCTCTCTTTTTCTAAAATAGATAAATCTAGATCATACTTTTTTTTCTGATAATTATATTCATCAGTATCTATTTCCCTATTAGCTTTCATATTTATAAGCTCTAATTTTGCATTTTTAATCTTTTTATATTTATTATCAATATTATTTATTTCTTTTTCATAATCTTTACCATTTCTTATTTTACTAAATAAATAATATATATCTTTTATAATTTTATTTTCTTTATCTAATAAATTACTAACAACTATTTTAAATATATTTAACAACTTATCGTAATGAATCATTGGTGTATTACAACCATTTACTTTTTTTCTACCATATTTTCTATAATTAGAACATGCCCAATAGTTATTCTTAATTCCTGTTTTTTTATTTTTATAAGCACCTTTAATAAAAGTTGCTCCATCATAAAAACATTTAATTTTCCCAGATAAAGCATATCTCATATCAGTTCTAGTATGCATCTTATGTTTAAGTGAATTATTTTTTAATATTTCATTACATTTGTCCCACAATTTTTCAGATACAATTGGAGGACAAGAAATATTATCTTTATAAACTATCCATTCATCCGGCTTAAATCTAATTCTTTTTTTAGAATGATAATCAACAGTAGTTTCTTTATGAGCACAATAATATCCTTTATATTTAGGATTTCTAATAATTCTTCCTATTACAGTTCCCCGAAGCGGTTTATTCGTCTTACTAGAAATATTATATTTATTATATAAAAAATAACCTAATTTAGAAATTCCCATTTCTCCTTTACTATATTCATTAAAAATAAGTCTAACTAACTCTGCTTCTTCTTCTACTATTTCTAATTTACCTTTATTTTTTTTATAACCATAAAAATTATTATTACCAGATACTATCCCCTTTTCTATACTTCTTTTATATCCAAATCTAATTCTTTCTGATAATTTTCTTATTTCATCTTGAGCAATAGAAGACATAATAGTTAAACGAAGTTCTGCATCTGCTTCAAATGTATTTATATTATCATTTAAAAAAAATACACCAACACCACTAGCTAATAATTCTTGAGTATATTTTATACTATCAATAGTATTTCTTGAAAATCTTGATATCTCTTTAGTTAATATTAAATCAAACATTCCATCTTTAGCATCACCTATCATCTTAAGAAAATTATCACGTTTTTTAACACTAGTACCACTTATTCCCTCATCCACATAACCATTTATAAATATCCAATTATCTTGCGATTTAATATAATTCTCAAAATACATAACTTGATTTTCTAACGAATTTAATTGTTCATCATGATCCGTTGATACACGCGCATAAAAGGTTACACGAAGAGGCAAATCAATAAGCTTTTTACCACTAGCTAAAAGACTTCTAATTTGATACAAACTATTTGTCATAAATACCTCCTACAAAGGAATTTTAACTACAATATTTTTCATATTATCATCTATTTTTAATTTATTAATTTCTTCATCTAATTTTGAAGTAATATTATTAACATAAAAAAAATCAATTATTTTCTTTTTATATAATTCTTCTACAATAGCCTTTTCTATCTTCTTTTCAATAATAGAAACAAAAAAATTATATTCCAATATTTCCTCCTCCTCATTTAAACTTATTAAAATAAATAAAAAAAAGAACTAAAATAATTAGCTCTAATAATTTAGACTATCGCAATCCAACGAAAAAAAATAGTCTACCCTAATTTGTTAAAATTATCAATACTCTATTCCAAAAAAACTCCACTGTGGAGTTTTTTTGGAATAGAAACTTACTGCTTTTTTGATACTACCACATCATTACCAGAACCTATAGCAATACCTTTTAATAAATCCTCAACACTCATCTTCTCCCCAGGTTCCAAAAATATTTGACTACCACCCATTGAAGAAGCATAAGGTGATGCCGTAACCATCTCATCCCATTTCAAATTACCCTTCTCAATATTTTCCATAATAAGTAACATACTCATCATCTTTGTCATAGAAGCCGGAGGTAATTTCTCATGAGCATTTTTTTCAAAAATAATTTCTCCGGTTGATGCTTCTATCATAATTGCACTAGTAGCATTTTCCGCTAAAGTTATATCAGCATGAACAGTTAAAGGAAACAAAAATAAACAAGTTAATATTAATATTTTCTTCATAAATCACCTTCCAATTAAAAATATGTCGAAAATAAATATTTATTAATAAATAGTTAAAATATAATGTCAAAAATAGTTGTTTTGAGTAAAATATATTAGAGCAAAGGAGGTTTTAATTTATGTATTACTACGGAGGATATAGTGGCGGTTACGGTAATAACTGCGGTTGCTTTGGAGGCTATCCAGCATACGGATGCGGTGGCTATAACAATGGAGCAGCCATTATATTAGTATTATTTATTTTATTAGTAATTATTATTGGATCACGTGCTATAGTATAAGCTGTTTTTTAACAGCTTTTTTTCATAAAAAAAGCGAGTTAACGACACTCACTCTCCTCTATTTTATCCCTAAATTCATAATTAAATCTCTTAGTCCCACAATCGTAAATTATCCTAATAGTATTACTAGGATCAAAATCCAAACTACTATTATCACAAGGATTTTCTGGCAATTTAGATAAATCACCAGTATTAATTAAATCTTCTAATGTAACAGAAGTCTCATTATTATCACAACTAATACCAAGTTCATACCTATGATTAGATACATACAAATTAGTAGCACTAATAACTGAATCAATAGTATCATTATAAGAATTAGTATTATTACGATTAATCAAAGACATAACATTAGGCGTAAAAATAAGTGATAACAAGGCAATTATTGCAACGACCAAAATTAACTCAACTAAAGTAAACCCTTTATTATTCATATTATTTACTTTTTTCTAGTTTATTTAAAACATCTTTAACTACAACAATTGCTTTTTCTCTAACTTCATTAGCAACATTTTCTAATACTGGAGTTCCTTTTTCTTTAGCAAGTTTAACTAACTCTTCAGTTTTCTTCTTTAACTCTTCACCTTTTTGTTTAGCTATTTTTAAAACTTTCTCTTTATCTAAATCTTCAAGTTCAGCTTTAATATTATCTACTTTAGCAAAAAACTCATCTTTAACTTCATCAAGATCAATTTCTTTTACTTTCCCAACTAACTCATCTAGTTTATTTTTTAAATCCTTACGTAATTCACTACCCTTTTTAGGAGCAAATAATAAACCTAAACCAGCTCCTATACCAACACCTGCTAGTAATGCTTTCATATTTCCTTTTTTCTTACTCATAAGTATCATCTTCCTTTCTTTTTTTCTTACTAAATATCTTACTAATAAACGAACTAATACTATCAATAACTCGATCAGTAACTAAAGCAAGCTTATCAGTTGCAACATCAATAATAGAAAATACTTTATTTAAAGAATCGAGTTTACTGTTAATATTATCAACAGTTTTTTCTAGTTTATTCATAGTAATAATCATTTTTATACCTAATACTATTAATACAACTAATAAAATAGAACCCAAAATATACATCAAAATTTGTAAAAACAAAATTGCATCCATTATTTATCATTCCTCTCATCATACATTGCATCAATTAAACTAAATAAATCTTCAGTTAATTCTAAATCGCTTTCACGAGAAGCGTCTTCCACAACTGTACTACTTAATTTTTCTATAGGTTCTTCCTTTACCTCAATCTTTTCTGCTTTCGCCTCCTCTTCATTATGATTAATTATCTTAATATCATTATCATCATTATTATTATCATTGTAATTATCATTAGTATTAGTATTAGTAGTAGTAGTAGTAGTAGTAGGTGTTAAATCAATTGACTTTGGAACTTCATAACTAACACCAAAATCATAATAATTCTCCTCCGCATTAGCAATAGTTGTATCCTTATCATTAGTTATCTCATATAACAAATTATTAGAATCGATAACTTCAACATTATCTTCTTCATTAACTAAATTATTATTAATCTCATCACTTAAAGAACCAAAAGCCTTCATTCTAACAGTTTCAAAATCAACTTTCTTACTAGCACGAGTTATTTTATAAGTCCCCTCTGGTTTTGACTTTACCTCTTCTTTTTTATAATTCTTATCTAAAATTCCATACACAGGAGAAATAATTGGCGTTGGTTTAAACTTTTTAGTTTCTTTTTGTTTACTATTTTTAGTATGATTATATAAATTACTAGACTTTTTCTCTTCTTTTTTTACCTTTTGTACAACAGGCTCATTATATCTTTTTTCTGGTTCAAAATCTGCCTCATCAAAAACAAAAGGAAATTTAAATTTATTATCTTCTTCTTGTTTTTCTTCTTTTTCAATATTTATAACTCTCTCCTCTTTTTCAATTTTCTCCCTCATAAAAGTAGGTAGAGGATGAGACTCTATTTCAACTTCTTCTTTAGGTTTTACTTTCTCTTCTTTTCTTATATTTTCTCTAACCTTTTCTTTTTCTCTTACTTTCTTTTTAGTTTCTTCTTCAACTTCAATTTCTTCCTCTTCTAGTATCTCTTCTTCATCAGTAAACAAATTCTTTATTTTATCTAAAAGTCCCATAAGACACCTCTTTCTTTATTCTTCAGGTAAAATCGTAATCTGATCTTCTTCCTGTACATATTCTTGTAAATATTGAGAAAACTTACTCTCTGTATCATTAGGTTTTTTAATATTATAAACAGTATCATTAGAAGAAATATCATTCTCATTTATAAAAGTTTCAATCAACTTATCATTATACTCAATACTATCCAATATTAAGCTAGCATAACTAACAATAGAAGATAAACTACTCTTATTAGTATAAGCTTCAATTCTCGCATAATTATAAACTATTTCAACAAAATAACCATCTTCTTCTTCATTTATTCCAATATAACCAAAATTACCATTACCGCTTATCGGCTCATAATAATAATTAAACTCTACATCAACCTTATTATTAGTAAAATTCTTATAATAATAACTAACAACATCGACATATAAATACATCTTCGTATTAAGAACACTAAATTCTTGATTAAACTCCAAATCTTTATTAATTCTAACTCCCATAGGTAAATAATATTTATACCCCATCGTAGCAGTATTCAACTCTTTATTATCATATGCTGAAATCTCATTAACAATCGAAACATAATCTTCTGTATTATCTATACGACTACAACCAGTCATCAGAATCAGTAATAGGACAAATATAAATAATCTTTTCATCTATTCCTCCTACTCTCTT
This sequence comes from uncultured Bacilli bacterium, assembly GCA_944358825.1. Lineage (GTDB taxonomy): Bacteria > Bacillota_I > Bacilli_A > RF39 > UBA660 > CALVVX01. Next base: position 6,699 of record CALVSA010000030.1, on the reverse strand, counting down.
AATAATTATATCAAAAAATAAAATAAATGCAAATACTTTTTTACTAATTTAATCTTCTAATTAAAAATTTATCAACCACTTTATACTTATCTTTATTCTTCATATACAAATATCCAAAAATAGAATAAATAAACGCTCCAATAAAATTAACGATTAAATCACTCATCGTATCATGAAGACCAATATCTAAATAACCATCTATTTTAACCATCTCATCATCTTTACCATAAACTAAAGTATAATCAATATCATCAATAAAAGCCCCTTTAAGCTCATAAACAGTTGTATCTTTTTGAGTATTCTTATCTAATAAATTATCTGCTGAATACTCAAAAAACTCCCACATAATACCAATAGTCATCGAAAAACAAAAAGCAAACAAAGAAACAAAGAAACTAGATAATTTAAACTCTTTTAAATTTTCATTAAGTAAATATATCAAAGAAAAACCAACTGAAGCCGCAAGAAAACCATTAACTGTATGCAATAATTCATCAAACCTTGGAAATATATTATAAAAATTATTAATAGTACCAAGTATTTCAGCCGCAAAGATAAATAAGATAATAGAAATCTCTAATACATTAGGAAATACAACCTTAAATTTTTTCTTAATAAAAGCTGGTAACATAAATAAAATTAAAGACAAAATACAAAGAAAAACATTTTCCATATTACCAACAAATAACTGATTAATCAAACTAATAACAATAATTAACCTTAAAATAACATAAAAGAATAAAGATAGCTTATCACTATCAGCAATTATTTTTTTAATCCTACTCATAACACACCTCAAGCTTATTTAAATAATTCAAAAGACTTAAAACTAAAACTCTTCGCTACTAAACTAGCAGGAAACTTCTCTATCATCTTATTATGCTTAAGAGCAAAATCATTATAAAACTCTTTAGCATAATTAATACTACTATCAATACTATTAATATCTTCAATTAAACTTTTAAACTTCGAATCTTCCGCTAACTCATCATAATTTTTATCCAAATTAATTAAATCATTTAAATTCTTATTTAAACTAACATTAGCATCAATTTTATCATTAATAGAAATAGCATTATTAACACGATTTTTATTAGACAAAATCATATTAAACAAAGCTTCCTCTGCCTTAGCATAATTTTTAACAACTTCTACTAATTTAGAAATTAACTGCATCTTATTAGTAAGAAGCTTATCTATCTCTTGCCACTTATCATTAACAAGATTAGAACTATTAACTAACTTATTATAAATACCTATTACATAAAAAGTTAAAAACGCAATTACCGCCACTATAATAATTATTAAAACAGATTGAAAATCCATATATTACCCCTACCTTTCATAACCATTATAGCACATATATTTTTTTATCACAAGATTTTAAATAACAAAAAATACTAATATAAATTATATTAGTATAATATTCACTTTCTTCTACTTTTGATTTTACTATTATTCTTAATACAATCATCAATAATTAATCTATGACTAATATCTAATTCATCTAATTTAATAGAAAATCTTTTTAAAATATCATCTCTATACTTTTCAATAAACCTATCTATCCTATTATTAATAAACCAATTATAAACATTAGCACCTCTAATTTTATAATCATTATTTAAATCAAGAACCCACTTTAAAGAATAATCACGATTATCATTAATTAAAATTAATTTAAATAAATCATCACTAAAACTATAAGTATAAATTCTAGAATACAACTTATAATCTTTTTTTATTCCTTCTTTTAAAGAACATAAATCCTCTAATAAGTCTTTATTTTTAATAACAAACTCATCCTTATAACTTTCACATAAATTATTATCATTATCAAAAGAAACAGAATAACTTTTACTATTATTATTAAAAATAATAAAATTAATATATTTTTGAAAACCCACTGTCTCTATACTTTGAAACTTAAAAAAACAATTTTTACCATCAGTTAGACTATTAACAATGTCATCCTGCATACTTTTAAACTTACCTATTTTATAATTAATACTATTATATAAAGTATAAGCACTAATAAACTTATCATTATCTATAACTATATCTTTATCTAAATAAGTAATTAATTCATTTTTAACACTCTTATATTCGCTCATAAACCTACCCTCCTTATATAATCAATAACTTCATTAATAGTTTTATTAAAATCTTCATAATTAGTATTAAACCACTTAACATTAAGTTTATTTCTAAAAAAAGTCATCTGCCTTTTAGCATACCTTCTACTATTTTGCTTTATCTTTTGAATTGCTTGATCCAAACTTATATCATTATCTAAATAACTAATAATCTCTTTATAACCAATTCCATTTTTTAGAGCCTTCGATTTATCTTTATATGTATATAAAGACTTAACCTCATCAACTAACCCCTCTTCTATCATCTTATCTACTCTTTCATTTATCTTATTATATAAAATATCACGAGAAGAAGTTAATCCAATAAAAATAGTATCATATAATAACTTATCAGTAACATTTTTACTAATAGAACTATTATTTTCCAAATAATAATTAAGAGCTCTAATTAAACGAGGACGATTATTTTTATCAATATTAATATTTTTATCTAATTGAACTAACTTATTATAAATATCTTTAGTTGATAATTCATCATAAGTATTATTAATAGTAGATTTACTTAACTTATAATCATATAATAAAGCTTTAATATATAAACCAGTACCCCCTACTACTATGGGAGTTTTTCTTCTCTTAAAACAATTATCAATTACTTCTCTTCCCATTATTTGATAATCATAAATACTATAATTTTGACAAACATCTAAAATATCAAATAAATGATGAGTAATTCCTTCTTTCTCGTCTTCTTTTATTTTTGCAGTTCCAATATCAAGATCTTTATAAAATTGCATCGAATCTGCATTAATAACCTCTCCATTAAATTCTTTAGCCAAAGAAACAGATAATTTAGTCTTTCCTACATTAGTAGGACCCAAAATAACAATAACTTTATTCATTACATACTCCTTTTAAACATCTTTTCCAACTCATAAATAGAAAAATGAATAATAGTAGGTCTTCCATGAGGACAATTAAAAGGATTATTACATTTTCTCAAATCATCAATTAAACTCTCCATTGCCTCTATAGTAATATTAGTATTACCTTTAACACTAGCTTTACACGCTAAAGTGGCTGATAAATGATCACGAAACTTTGCTAAAGAAAAATTACTATTATGACAAATAACTTCAAAAATATTTCTAACAATTTTCTCTTCTAAATTTTTAGTAAACCAAGTAGGATGAGAAATAACCCTATAAGAAGAAAGACCAAATTCTTCTATTTCAATATTTAACTCATCAAGTATATCTTTTTTCTCTTTAATAAGCAAAAATTCATTCATCGGAAGTTCAATAATAATTGGAATAAGTGGTTTAATAACATTATTAGAAGGATGAGATAATTCATAAGAAAACTTCTCATAATTGATTCGCTCTTGGGCTGCATGTTGATCAATTAAATAAATACCTAATTCATTTTGACATACTATATAAGTACCTAAAACAGAACCAATCGGATATAATTCAGGAAGTTTATTATTAGTAGTAATAGTCTCTACATACTCACTTTCATCTTCTATTATTTGTTCTATTTCTTCTATATTAGATACATCTTCTTTCATATTAATAATATTACTTAAATTAAGAGCATAATCACTATTTTCTTCATTTACTATATTTCTATCTAAATTAAGTTCTAAATTTTTATAATTAATTTGTTCTTCTCTTGGTTTAATTTCTATTTTAGGTATCAATAACTTATCATTAATCGCATCCACAATAGCGTCTTCTACTAATTTTTTTAAATCCTCAAAATTACTAAACTTTATTTCTAATTTAGCAGGATGAACATTAACATCAATTAAATTAGGATCAACTTCTATTAATAAAACACTAATAGGATATCTACTATCTTCCTTATAAGAAGAATAAGCATCATTTATAACTTTAGTTAAACTAGCACTTCTAACAACCCGACCATTTACTATAATACTAATATGATTTCTACTCGCACGATTTACTTCTGGTAAAGAAGTAAAACCATAAATTTTATAATCTAAATTACTAGTATCAATTTTTAACATTTTCTTTGCTATATCAGATCCATAAATAGAACGAATAACTTTTAATAAATTACCATCACCTGTAGTATTTAATAACTCTCGATCATCATTTTTTAAAACAAAACGAATATCAGCATGCGATAAAGCCATTTTATTAACATATTCAATAATATTTGATAGCTCACTATTTACACTAGATAAATGCTTTAAACGTGCCGGAGTATTATAAAATAAATTACTAACAGTAATACTAGTACCTATTCTAGCAGGAGCAGATGAAATATCTAAATAATTACCACCTTTTATATGAACTAAACTACCAACTTCATCTTGACAAGTTTGAAGTATTACTTCTGATACTGAAGCTATTGATGGTAAAGCCTCACCACGAAAACCTAAAGTAGTAATAGAAAACAAATCATCATCAGTATATAACTTACTAGTAGCATGCGATAGAAAAGCATTTTTAGCATCCTCTTTATCCATACCAATTCCATTATCAATTACTTTTATTTCACGAAGACCAGCTTCTTTTAATTCAATTATTATCTCACTACTTTTAGCATCAACAGAATTTTCTACTAATTCTTTAACTATTGATACACATTTTTCTACTACTTCACCTGCCGCTATTTTATTGGCAAGTTGTTCATTCATTACTTTAATTCTCGACATACAACACCTCTATAGAAATTCTATCAAAAAGAAAACTATTAATCAATAGTTTTACTTACTTTTTATTCTTTCCATATGAGCATTAACATTTCTAGCCCAAAGAGGATTTTCTGCATACTTTGGATTCATAGTAACTGCAGTAGTTAATCCATAATCATAATAATTTTTCTTTAAATTATTTAAAAAGCCTTCAATACCAGCTTCTAAAGATGGAAAGTATTGATACTCACCACATCCACTACCTTTCATACCACCAATATTATTACATTCAACAACTAACCTACTACAACCCCAAGTACATCCAGTCTCTTCTAAAACAATACCTAAAGCTAAATAAGGATCGATTCCAAGTTCCAAAGCATAAGATGCAAACTTATATCCATAACCCTTAATATTAGAATTAAGTGATTTTTCTAATTTATTAGTAAGTTCATCCAACGTCATACCATCAAAAACAAGATCAGAATTACCATTATCTTCAGTATAACTAACTTCTTCCGTTAAAGAAACAATTTCAATTTCAGGATTATAATCAGCATACACTTTATCTACTGTTTCCATATAATAATTAACTAAAAATAATATAGACACAATAAAGGTCAAACCTAGCATAACAATTCTATATAATCTAGCAAAATCCAAAGTCCCCACCTCATTTGCCTATATATATTAGCACAAATTAATGAAAAAGTAAAGACCTACTAAAAACATTTGTTTTAGTAGGCTATTAAAGCCGCACGAGCCGAGATGTAATAGGACGCATTACCATTGTACCTGTCGAAGGAGAACACGCCCGCGCCAGAGCCACTGTTATACCCGCCACCGCGTACGAACCAAGGCCAAGTCGAGTAGACGAAGTGCGCGTAATTATTATTCCATGTATAATCAGATCTAGCAACTACTTCTCCTGTTGCATCGCCTAGTCTTGCTCTATTATATGCTGTCTGATCACTATTACTTGTTCCATAGGCATATGTATCTATATATTTGGCTGTTTCAACACTATAACTAAAGTTACTTCCTGCTGATTTTTCATTATATGTATAGCTTCCGCTTCCACTTGACGTATTTCCCATTATATATTCTTCTGCTCCACCTGATAAGTCATATATTCCATATATATTTCCTGTGCTACTCTGGGCTACATTTGCTATGTAATTGCCTCCTCCTGTTCTATAACTACTATTACTATTTATTGTTACCTCTTCGCAACTACTTCCATTACATCTTCCATAATCACTATGTGTTAAATATGCTACTGATCCCCATTCCATATTCTTTAACATATGCGAATCTACTTTGTTTGTATCACTACTTAAACCATATGCATTTCCGCTATTTTGCATACTTTTGATTGCACTATAAAAATTTGTTACTGTTTGATTTCTTAAACTACTTACATTTGGTTTTATTTTTATTTGAGTAGTACTTCCTAATATTTCAAACTTTCCAACCCATATTCCTGTTAGTTCAGTATCTCCAAATGTAAATGCTGGGTGGGTATAATACTCTCCATTACTTCCACTACATGTCTCTGATAAACCATTGCCTTCTGTTATACTAAAATTATATTCATTACATGTTATCTCTCCTGTTGATGCCATACCTTCTTCAAATACTATATCTGTTCCTGTAGTAGATGCATTATAACTATCTGTTCCGATTGTTTTTGTTATATTAAATACTTTGTATTTATATCTTGGGATCCATACATAATAAGCTAATACATCATCTTCTGGTATTACAGTTCCTGCTTCTGCATTTAAATAAGTACTTCGATTAGTACTACTTACGAGTACTGCATTGGCCCACTGTTTATTTGTATAATCATACCATGGTTTTCCATTATATACATAATTTTCTTCTGATGCTTTTACCCAACTATTTTGAGTATCATCATATTGTACTGGAATTAAA
>CALVSA010000029.1 GCA_944358825.1 uncultured Bacilli bacterium | reverse complement strand
TTCTTGAAGACGCACTAATAATATAACAAATATGTCTTTTTATGTCAACACTTTTTTTAATTTTTTTTTATTTTTTTGTGTTTACAACTTATTTTATGCATTTTTAATAAAAAAATTACTATTTTTTACTAATTTTTAGATGGAACTAAACTTTTATATACTTCATAATAACGTTCAATATCTTCTTTTTTAAAAGGACTAACTTTTGATCTAGCCATCTCAATTAAATTTCCTAATTCATATCTTAATATAAAATCAAGACGATTAGAATAATGCATCTGTTTTTTATGGTATTTATACTCCATTCTATCTAATATTTTAAAACTACCATTGGGAAATACTCTTAAATCTAAATCGTAGTCGATATATTTAATAACATTTTCATCTATTAAATAAGGAGTTGCAATATTACAGTAATAATATATTCCATATTCTTTTAATTGACCTATTATATTAAACCATCTATCTTTGAAGAAAAACATAATTGCAGGTTCTTTAGTCTTCCATACTTTTCCATCACTATCAACTACTGTTGTTTTATTATTACCAAAGACCACATAATCTTTTTGAATATCTAAAACTACCGCTTCATCCCACTGACGATGTAGTTTACCATTATGTTTATAGCAATGTATTTCTAATTTTTGTCCTATTTTTAAATCATCTTCCATTTTTTCACCTTCTTCTTTGGTTTTCTTTATTATACACTAATTTTGTTTTTTAAACAATTGTAATTTACATATTATTTTATAAATGTTATAATGGTTTTTAGATAAGTGGTGATGAATATGTTTAAATATTTTAAAAATGGTTTGATAAAAGTCGGAGAATTTGTTTTTGATTCTTTAAAGTATTTTTTTAAAGGGATTTTTCTTATAATTACTGCTCTTCCACGTTTTATTATTTTATCTATTCAATATATTTTTAGTAAAAAGAAACGTGATGAGATTAAAGAAAAGAAGAAAAATAATAAAAAACCTTTAGTTCCTAAAATTTTACTTTTATGTTCTTTAACTGTTTATTTTATGTGTGTGTATGTTTTTTTCCGCTGGTCAGTTCAGACACTTAAAATTGAGAGTTTAAATAACGATATTATTGAGTTTAGTGATTTAGTAGAAGAAGAAGACAATAACGCTCTAGCTACTATGACACCTAGTGATGGTAGCACACTTGAGACAGATGAAGGTACTACTTATGTACCTAGTAATAGTTCTGGTTATAGTAATGTATCTTATTTAAATGTTGATTTTTCTAATTTATTAGAACAAAACAGTGATACTGTTGGTTGGATAAAGGTTGAAGGTACGAAAGTTAACTATTCTGTTGTTCAAGGTGATGATAATGATTTTTATTTAGATCACGACTTTTATAAGAATCCGAATAGTGCTGGTTGGATATTTGCCGATTGGCGTGGTAGTTTAGAAAAGTTTAGAAGAAATACTGTTATTTATGGTCATAATATGAATAATAAGACTATGTTTGGTTCTCTTCCTTCTACTTTATTTAGTTCTAGTTGGCAAAATAATCCTAATAATCATTTTATAAAATTATCTACACCGTCTGCTAATAGTGTTTGGAAAATATTTTCTGTTTATGTTACAGAACCTAGAGTAGATTATTTAAGAACTGTATTTACTGATTCTGAATATAAAAGTTTTATTAATGATATTCAATCAAGAAGTGTTTATAATTTCAATACTGATGTTAGTGTTAGTGATTATATTATTACTCTATCTACTTGTGATGATACTGGTAGAAAAAGAATGGTTACTCATGCTAAGATGATAAAATATCAACCACGATAGGTTGATATTTTTATATGTAAGAAATTATTAATATTGTTATTGTTAATAATATTAAGCTTACTTTTTTTACTTGATAATTAAAATGATATTTAATTAAATAATTATCTATAAATATATAAGTAATGCATGTAAGTAATAATGCTATTATCTGATAATAATTTATATTTAATTTACTTAATATTATTGTTATTATACCTATTATTATTCCTATTATATTTTTTCCATATGATGTAGGATTTAATTTATTATTATCGTTTATTATAAAAAATGATAATATTATATATATTGGATTTAATATACTTATAATGTTTAAATAGTTATTGTTAATAATGCTATTAGTTATTAGGTAGATAAATATTGTTAGTAAATAGGCAAAATTTATTTTATAATCTATTATATATAGATAAATTATGGTTATAATATAAGTAATTAATAAACTTAATGTTATATCATTTATAAATAGATAAGTATTAGATAGATCTATTTTAAATATTAATAAGAATAAAAAGATAATAATAGTTAATGATATATTTATTTTTTTGTTTAGTATTTTATATAATAAATAAGATAAGATATTAATTAGTATTAAATTTATTAATGTTATATTATAAGGAATAATAATCATGTTAATTAATCCATAATATATATAATAATCTTTTATTAAGATATTTTCTTGTGCAACAGTTATTTTCTTTATTATTATTTCCATAATAATATAAATTAATGCACTTATTATAAATATTAATATATTAAATTTATAATTAATCATAAAATATATAAGTAATGGTAATATAGCTAATGTATTTAATATTATTATGTTTTTAGTATTATTTTTAGCTTTTAAATAGTTTCCTAAACGTAAGTTATAATTCATTTTTAATCCTTTCTTTAGCTATTTTTATATGTTCTAATAACTCTATTTTAGATGGACACACAAATGAACATAAACCACATTCTATACATTTATTGGGAATTAATTTTTTTAGTTTTTTACTATTATCTATATATTTTACAATGTAGATTGGTATTAAATTAACGGGACATATTTCATAACATTTTCCACATTTGATACAAGTAGTTGTTTTTTGAAAATTATTTTTGATAAAGATTATACTATTAATATCACTAGTAATGACTAAATTATCGTTTTTAATATTATTACCATTTATGCAACTGTTTATAATTAATAAAAAGTTATTATCTATATCTTGATATAAATTAAATTTTATTAATATATCTTTTAGAAGTGTTCCTAATTTTACTTTTATGTTTAAATTATGTTTAGGTGTTATTATGTTTATTATTTTGGTAATTATTGGTTTTTGATATTTTAAATACAAATAAGTATTATATATACTATTTAAGGGAATACTATTTTTATATGTAAGTGATGTTAATTTTATGTTTGGATATGTTCCAAGATAATTATTAAAATATATTTTATCTTTATCTTTTGTCATAATGAGAGTTTGATTTATTTTATTTTTCTCCATTATATAATCTATTGTTTCTAATAAGTTTTGAGCATAATTTTTGATTAAATTATTATTGTATGTTATAAACGGTTCTAAATCATAAGCATTAATTATTAGTATGTTTTGTTTTTTATCTATATTTGGTAAATTATATTTTTTATTATAAATAGTTTTTTCTTTAAAGTCATTTTTAATGACTAAATATAGTTCATTTTTATTTTTACTATTTAGTTTATAAGTTGTTTTTATAATATTACCACTTATTGGAAAATATATTATATCTAGAGCATTTGTTATTTTATCAAGTTTATTTATATAAGTATTTGATTTATAATTATTATAAGTTATTGGTATATATAAATAAGTTGGATCTAAATATTCTATTAGTTGCTTTTCTTTTAACATATAATCACCCAATAGCATTATAATTTATTTTTTTACAATTTTATACATTCTTTTCAAATTCGTATAAATATATTTCTTAAGCGCATAATAATAGTGGGTGATGAAAATGGCAAAGAAAACAAATAAGAAAAATTCAAAAGCAAATAGTTGCAAGAATTGTCAAGAGAAAACTAACTTAAAATGCAACGATAATATGAACTGTTCTAATAACAATTCTAATATGAACGCTAATGCTAATGAAAATAATTTAATGTAGTAGAAAACTTATCCGATTAAGGATAAGTTTTTTACTAAAAGTTATTTATAAATAATATAATTCTAGTTACTAGAAAAATTACAATAGTAACTACTGATGCCATAAATAGAAAATTATCTTCTTTATTTTGGGTATTATTTGTTTTGTTATTATTTTTAAATTTATAAGCATAAAAAGTAGTTAGTGCAACATATGCAATTGGTACTAGGCCTGTTTTATCTATAAAGTTGAAAGCTCCAATTATTATATATATTATATAAACAGGAATATTAGCTTCTTTATTTTCTTCTTTTTTGTTTTTCATAAAATTATTAATACTTATTGCTATTATTGCAATTACACCAATTATACTAATAATTCTATTTATGTTATTTAGGGTATTTATTACTTCCCATACATCTTGTCCACTACCTAAAGTAGCACTATTTTTAGCAATGCTATAGTAAATTACTGGTAATAATTCTATCAAAGATATAATTATTACAAATACTAAGGATAATAACATTATTTGTTTTGCTTCTTTAGTTATTGGTTTATTATTTTTATTTATATTGCTGGATATATTTATATTATTAAATTCATTATTGTTTGGCATATTAAATGTCGGATATTTATTATTTATGCTTTGATTCTGATTACTGTTTTCTTCTGGTTTTATTTCTTGGTTGTTATTAGTTTTTATACTGTTTTGATTATTATTATCTGTATTTAGTTTAAAGTTATTAAATAAATTATCATTATTTGTACTATTGTTTTGATCTGGTTCATTATTTTGATTGTTATTATTATCTGGTGTTGGATTCATTTCAAATTTAAATCTATTAAATAGATCACTAGTGTTATTTTTATTTTGGTTCACTTTATTCACTCCTCTACTCTTGTTAATTATACTATATTAATAGTAAATTTACAACGATTATAGCAATTATTATAGTAATTAAGTCCGAGAGTAGTCCTACTTTTAGAGCATATCTTGTTTTTTTTATACCAACTGAGGCAAAATAAAGACTCAATATATAAATAGTTGTATCTGTACTTCCTTGAATGATTGAAGCAAGATAGCCAATATAACTTTCTGCTCCATATGTTTTTAATAAGTCATTCATAACTATTAAAGAAGTGGAACCTGATATTGGTTTTAGGATTGCAAGTGGTAATATTTCACTTGGAAAATGTAAGTAGTTAAAAATTGGGTTTAATAAACTTGTTAGATCGAGTATTAAATTACTTTTTAGCAAAACATTAATAGCCACTAACATAGCAAGTATGGTTGGAAATATTTGTAAGCTCATTTCTATTCCTTCTTTTACTCCATCTATAAATACATTTAATAAATCTACTTTTTTATATATGGCATAACTTACTATAATTAGTACTATTAATGGTAATATAAGATTAGATATGTTCATATTTTCTTCTTCCTAAATAGTAAAATATTCGATCTAATATTAAGGCAATAAAGGTTGCTAAAAAGCTTGTAATTATACTGGCTAATACTATATCTGTTGGGTTAGTTGCACCATTTAATAATCTAAAACTAATAACTGTGGTTGGAATAATTGTTACAGAGCAAGTATTTATTACTAAAAAAGTAATCATGCTTCTTGTGGCTGTATCTTTATTAGGATTTAGTGTTTGTAAGCTTTTCATTGTTTTTAATCCAAATGGTGTTGCAGCATTTCCAAGTCCTAGCATATTCATTAATATATTAGAAGAAATTAGGCCAATTGCCTCATGATTTTTTGGTATTTCTTTGAAGATAAAAGAAACTATAGGACTCATTTTTTTAGAAAATATGTTTAATAGTCCACTTTCTTTAGCTATATTCATTAATCCTAACCATAAACACATAATTGGAAGTAATTTTAAAATCATGTCAATACTACTAGCAGCAGAATTTATTATTTCGTTATTTACTACTGTTATGTTGCCATTAATAAGACTATATATTATACCGATTATGATAAAGAAAGCCCATATATAGTTTACCAAAATTTAATCAACTCCCATATTTTTTGAAAAACATTTTTCTTTTCTTTTATTATTTTTTCTTTTTGTATATAAATATCTACACTATTTATGTAGGTATTATCTATATATATTTCACACTTTCCTACTTTATCTTTAGTTTTATAGTCTTTTTTCTTTTCTAATTTTATTTTTGTATTTACTTTTTTTGTTTCATCTTCTGTTAAGGCCATATAAAAATCTTTTTCTATATATAATTTTCCTTTATAGTAATCATCTTTTACTTTAAAATCTTTTTTATCTAATACTTTATATAAACTATATTTATCTTTAGCTTCATTATATAGACTTGTATGTGTATTCCAATCATCTGAATCTCTTATGGTTACTGCTATTAGTTTTAAGTTATTAATATCAGCAGTACTTACTAGTGTTCTTCCTGCTTTTTCTGTAAAACCAGTTTTTCCTCCTGTTATGTAATCATAATTTAATAACTTATTTTTGTTATGCCATATGTAAGCTTTATAATTTGTCTTTAGTGTGTATTTTTTAGTTTTTACGATATTTCTATATTCTTCATATTGCATAGCATATTTTGTTAATATGGCCATATCATAAGCAGTTGAGAGATTACCATTATCTTCTTCGTCTAAACCACTACTATTAGAAAAAGTTGTATTTTTCATTCCTATTTCTTTAGCTTTCGCATTCATTTTTTTTACAAATTCTTTCTCACTACCAGAAACAAAACTAGCTACCATTACTGCTGCATCATTTCCACTTCTTAACATAAGACCGTATAATAAATCTCTTAATGTTAATTCTTCTCCTACTTGAATATATATACCTGATCCATATGCTTTTAAAATTGATTCATCAACTACTACTGTCTCATCCAAACGATTTGATTCTATTGCTAGTAAACATGTCATTATTTTGGTAATGGACGCGATTAATTTGGGATTGTTATAGTCTTTCCCTTCTAATACTCTACCACTTTCCATATCCATTAATATATATTCACTAGCAGTTTGACTACTTGCTTTAATACTAGGGATAAATATAAAAAATAATAAGCTAAATAATAATATTCGTCTCATATTCTTCACCTATTTATATATATGTATGATGAATTAGAAAAAGAAGTTTACAATATTATTTTATCTTATTGTATACTTCTTTTATTATATTATATCTTTTATTAATCATATTTTTATAAAATTCTTTTCTGTTTTCGGTGATAAATTCCACACTATTAATAAAATTATTTATTTTTTTAAAATTAATCATTTTATCACCAACTTCATTATTATTATATCATAAATCATTTAAATTAGCTCATAAATAACAAAATAATTATCTTCATATATTATTTTATAATTCATATTTTTAGTATATTTATATAAATTATCATTTTTACTAGCAATAACATGAGTTATTTTGTATTTTTCAAATATCATAGGATAATTACTAGTCATATAATCTTTTAATATATCATCTTTCTTATTAAACTCTTTAGTGTATAAATCAGCTCTAGAATCTATAAATACTTTTATATCATTTAATAGTAAATAACTGCCATAATTATATTCATTAAATATTCTTATATTTTTATAATCTAAATTTTCTTTTATAAAATTAACAGCTTCAACTGGATATGTTTTATGATTTACAAATTCTTTATCTTTATTTATATATATAGATAGTATTAATATAACTATTAATATTATACTTATTATAATTATTCCTATTTTACTAAATATATATTTTATTGTATATTTATCTATATTTATTTTATTTTTATTAAATATATTATCAACTAAATTTGCAATTATTGGTAATATAAAAATGGTATATAAAGATAGATGTCTTGTAGAAGTAAAAGCCATAATACTTAATCCTAGTACTAAAAATAATTGATGAAGTTTTATTTTTCCTAATATTATTAAATTTATTATAACAATACTAAATATAGTAAGACTAACTTTACCTAATATATTTGGTGGTAGATGTTCTTCTATGTAACTTTGAGAACTACCTTGCATTGTATTTAATAAATAAGTAAATGGAGTATCTCCTATTGGAGTAAAAAATCCTGGTATTATGCTAATGAACATAGTAATTATAAGCAGTTTAACATTTTCATTTTTAGTTATTTCAATTTTAAATATTTTATCTTTCTTAACTATTTTAGCTATTATATATTCTACTATAAATGGAAGATATATAATAAAGTAAAATGGCCAAACAGCAACATGCATATTACATAGAAGACAAGATAATATGACTAGGCCAATTAAATATCTTTTTTGACTATTTTTTAAATAATTGGTTATAAATATATATTCTACTATAAATATTATATAACTTACTAATTGAGCTCTTGTTGCAACATAAGAGCTAAGTAATAATATACTTAAGATAGTAAAGATAATACTTATAAATTTAGAATTATTATTTTTATAATTAAAATAAAATATTAGGCTAATTAATAATATAAAGAATATTATATTAGATATATATAATGATAAATATCCTTTTATACTATATATTAAATATATCATTACATCATATAACCAATGTGGATATGTATAAGTTAGATTATGATAAGAGAAATGATCTAGCATATCTATTCCATTATCTAAAATAAGTTTTCCTATTTTTATAGTATAAAAAGTATCATTTTGAAATGTTATAGGACTAAAAACAATACATAATATAACAATAATTATAAAACTCATTATTATAACTTTTTTATTTTTCATACTTTACTTCCTTTATTCGTCTTTAAATATTTTAACTATTAATGGTTTTAATAATTCAATAATTATAAATGAGATAAGATTTACTAATATTACAAATATTAATTGGGATATTGTTATTGTTGTTAGACCAAATATACTTCCAATTGGACTAAAGAAGACGATAATTTGTATTAATAGTAAGAATAATATTCCAATATTTAGATATTTATTAGTAAATAATCCTCTTTTATAAATTGGTTCTTTTAATGAACGACAATTGTAGGCAAATACAAATTCATTTATTATTATACTAAGTAGCGCTAGTGTTTGAGCAACTGGTTGTCCTAAGTTTAAAAAGGCATAATAAACAAATAAACTAATTATCGTTTCTAATATTACTGATATAATTAAAAAGGCACTGAAGAATCTAGTAAATATTCTTTTATTTAAACCATTCGGTTTTCTTTTCATTACATCTTTGGATGCTCCTTCGAAGGCTAAAGTAATTGATGGGATAGTGTCGGCAACTAGGTCAATATATAATACATGAATTGCCGATATTATTGTATTTCCAGTTAACATTCCAAATAATATAACACATATTTCTGTAAAATTACTTGATAAATTATATAAAATATTTGTAATTACATTATCATATATTCTTCTTCCTTCTGATACTGCAGTAGTTATAGTATTAAAGCTATCTTCTAAAAGAATTATATCTGATACATCTTTAGTAACATCTGTTCCGCTTTTTCCCATACCAATACCAACATTAGCAAGTTTTATTGCGGGAGCATCATTAACTCCATCTCCTGTCATTGCTACCACTTTGCCTGTTTTTTGTATTGCTTTTACTATTTGTAATTTATTTTCTGGGCTAACACGGGCAAAAACAGAATATTTTTTTATGTATTTGATTAATTCTTTTTCACTTAAATCATTAAGTTCTGTTGCATTAATGCACTCTTTGGTAGTATTACATATTCCTACTTCTTTGGCAATAGAAAATGCGGTTGGCAGATTATCTCCAGTTAGCATTATTGGTCTTATATTAGCACTTAAGCATGTTTGTATTGATTCTTTTATATTTTTTCTAACTGGATCTTTTAACCCTATTAAACCTACTAATATTAAATCATTTTCTTCATTAAAATAATCATTTTTATTTTTTATATTATTGTCTATTTCTTTATAAGCAAAAGCTAGTACTTTTAGTGCTTCTTGCGACATATTCTCTTCTATTTTTTGATACTTTTCTATTTTTTCTTTAGTTAGTTTTTCTATTTTTCCATTTACTAATATTTTACTACTTCTTTTTAATATTGCTTCAAAACTACCTTTGGTATATAAAATATTTTCGTTTTCGACTTTATATACAAAACTCATCATTTTACGATCAGAATCAAATGGTAATTCGATTACTTCTTTGTATTTTGGACATTTTATATGATTATCTTCTAAATAGTTTTTTAAAGCAACATCTACTGCATCTCCATTATAAGTTCCATCTTCGTTTAAGGTTGCTGTATTACAGTAATGAATTATTTCTATAAATTTTTGATGTTCTTTGATTTCTTTAGAGTTGATTTCATTATTTATATCAAATATTTTAGTAACTTTCATTTTGTTTTCTGTTATTGTTCCAGTTTTATCAGTGCAAATTACTTCTGTTGCCCCTAGGGTTTCAATGGCCGCTAGATTTCTTACGATTGATTTTTTCTTGGCCATTTGGCTAATTCCTATTGATAGGGTGGCTGTAATTGCAATAGGCAAACATTCAGGAACACTTGCTACTATCATGGATATACATAACATTACTAAACTTAAAAAATCGTAATTATTAATTATTCCAAATACTAGGACAAATGATATCAAAATACATGCAACTACTGTTATAAATCTACTTATTTTTTGTACTTTCATTTGTAATGGAGTTATTGGTTCTTCTTTTGTATCCATTACAGATGCAATTTTTCCTAGTTCAGTATTCATACCAGTTGCAACAACTACTGCTTCTATTTTACCTGATACTAATATTGTTCCAGAGTATATCATATTAGTTCTATCAGATATAATAACGTCTTTAGTAATTGTTTTTTCGTTTTTATCTATATTTAGACTTTCTCCTGTTAAAATTGATTCATCTACTTTCGCAAAGTAACTTTTAACTACTCTAGCATCAGCGGGTATTTTATCTCCTGCTTCTAATATTAGATAATCTCCTACTACTAAGTTTCTTGAATCTATTTCTTGATATTTTCCACCTCTTCTAACTGTGATATAATTAGTTGAATATTTTTTTAGTTTTCCGATTGCATCTTCGGCTTTAGATTCTTGTAAAAATCCCATGATACAATTGACTAATGTTGTTCCAAGTATTACTATTGGTTCTAGAAAATCACTATTAGTAATTATTGAATATATTAAAGATAGTATTCCCACTACTAATAGAAGGATAATCATAATATTTTTAAATTGATCTAGAAATATTTGTAATTTTGTTTTCTTATTTTTTTCTATTAAAACATTTTTCCCATTTTTACTTTGTAATCTTTTTACTTCTTTTTTATCTAAACCATTTTCATTAACATTTAATTCTTTATAAATTTCTTCGATTGTTTTTTTATATGCGTCTTTCATTTGTACCACCTATTACTTTCTATACTGCTATAGTTAATTATAACACATAAAGAAAAAAAACTGTTAGTTTTTTTAATAGTTTTATTCCTTTTTAGAAAGATAGAAGAACTGCATGAGTTGAACCATGAAGATATGCATTACCATAATCACCAGAGAAGTAAAATATACCTGCGTTAGCTTTATGGTTAAAAAGACCACCACGAGTAAACCACTGTCCAGATGAATAAATAAAGTGAGCAGAGTCTTCTTTCATCTTTTTATTTAGTAATAAATTTAATCCTTCATATTTGCTTATAATTAACTTATTGCAAGATAAAAGAAAAAATAGTAGAAATTAATTACTACTATTTGTGTTTAAAAAATCTTTAATTACTAAATAATATTTTATTCCTGATATAACAGCAAGTACTGCTGCTACTATAAGCAAGAAATCAGAAATTCTAAGACCAATTAATTCAAAAGGTATATTATAGAATAATGTCATAATTAGTCCAATCGTTAAAATAATTTTTTCAGCTAAATCAATTGTATTTTTATAGCTTTTATTATAACAGCTAATTACAAACTTCATCCTATCAACTATTAAATCTCTTACTATTATTACTACTGCAATTATGGGACTTACCATTCCGCTTACTGCTAGTATTATTAAGATACAGTTTACTAATAATACTCCTGCGATTTCATCAAACATATTACTAAAGACAGTAACAGTTTTTTCTTTTTTAGCAATGTAATTATCATATATATCTAATAAAGCTACAAGGATAAATATTATTCCAGAAATTATATATCTAATATCAATAACAATATTGTTATATAAGTAAGTAGGAACATCTATGCCCATTTGATAAAATGGAAATATTAGTAATAGTACTATTAATATTGATAATACTATTCTAATACTTGTAACTTTACTAGCTTTACTCATCACACTACCTCCTTATAGCATATGTTATGTTATCACTATCAAAATCATTACCACGGACATTACTTATAACTACATATCCTAATATAATTACAACTACAACCGCGATTAGCGCTATTACATATTTTGGTATCTTTTTACGATTGTCAACTGTTGTATATGGTGAAGATACTTTAGCTACATTTTCTTCCTTTTCTTTTTCTTTTTTTGCTTTTTCGATGGCTTCTACTGGTATTTTAGATGTTAAGTCAAATAAAAATTCATTAAATTCATCAACTATTTTTTCAGAATCTAGTCCTAAATATTTGGCATAATCTCTAATAAAATATTTTAATAGAACCTTATCTTTAAAAGCATCAGCCTCACCATTTTCAACACTAGTGATTTGACTTGGTCGCATTTTTAAATCTTCGGCCGCTTCTTCGACCGAGACGCCATTTTCTTCCCTTTTTTCTTTTAATTTTTGTCCTATATCTTTCATAATTTTCCTCATTTCTACAATAATAACTAAATAAGCCACGTTTTGTACCTAAAAGGCGACAAACATTTATCTATGAATTTCTTCATCCATCCGTTAGTTCTAATTCCCTTCGGATAGTTCCCCTACCAAATTTGGGTTTCTCGCTTGCGGGGTTTACCTCGTTTCACCCTTTTAGTTTCCTAAAAGATTCGTCTCTGTGGCACTTTATGTCGTTTTTATCATGGATAAATCTTTAGATAAAAACAACGCCGTCAAGTTAAACTTGCCTTAGGTTATTTTTTCCCTAAGCACAAACACTACTACCATCACAGGATAGTGCGAGCGTGGACTTTCCTCTATATTGTTCATACAGCGTTTGTCTATAGTTATTGTTGTTCTTTTCCTAAAATTATTTTTTCTAGTTGCGATATTCTTCTTAATAAATCAACATTTGTAACTTCTTTTTCAATTCCTTTAGCAGCGGCTATGCTATCTTTTAGATTACGTATTTCTTGTTTAAGCTCTTGATTTTCTTTGACAAGGTTTTGTCTTTCTTTCTCATAAGCTTTTAGCATTTTATTATATTCATTATAATCTTTAATTACAATGTCTAAAAATTTATCTACTTCCTGCATACGATAACCACGTGGATCTATTTTGAATTCTTTTTCTAAAATATCTTGAATAGTTAAAACAATTCTTTCCTCATACATACGCAACACCTCTACTATATATTGTAACTTATCATATTACATTTGTCAATTTATTAGCTCTTTGAAGATACATATATTTTATCAAATATATTGTTATTTGTCAAATTGTTTATACTAAGTATTTTATATAACAAATAATACAATTTAAAAAGCATACAATTTAATATATTAAGTTTTATAATTGATTTTATTACTTTATTTATCATCAAAAAGCATAAAATATATTATAAATTATTGTATCTATCTTATGAAGATAGTTAAATCTAAATTCTAAAAATTTAATAGATACATTTAACTATTAAAAATAGATAATTCAAAATCTATAATTGATATAGCAAAAAAATATGAAAATCATGATTATGATTTTCATTGTATAAATCAATTATTTTCTTCATCTAATAACCAATCAATTATATTTTTATGTATAATTCCATTTTGAGAAAAATCAAATTTATCCATTGTTATTACATATTTAGGATAATTATCTTGGATGTTATTGTATATATTAAACTCTCTATTGATAACTTCTTCATCAGATAAAATATAAGCTACTTGAATATAAATTTTATTATTGTCTTTTAAAGCAATAAAATCTATTTCACCTTTTTCAAAAGTTCCAACTTTTACATCATATCCTCTATATATTAACTCATTATAAACAATATTTTCTAAATAAGCACCTAGTTGTTGTTTTTTACTTATATTTAGTATTTGTCCTAGACCTAGATCTGTTAAGTAATATTTGTATTTACCGCTTAAAATTCTTTTTCCTCTAACATCATATCGATCTACTTTATTAATTAAACATGCTCTGCACATATAATCTAAATAATTATATATAGTATCTTTAGCAACACTACGATTATCTTTTTCTTTAAAATATTTAACTAAATTTTCAGCTGAAAACATCTGTGATGGAGTTGTCATTATATATTCAACTATTCTGTTAAATAAATCAATATCATTTATTTTAAATCTTCTTATAATATCTTTCATTACTATTGAATCATATACATCAGATAAATAAATTCTAATTTGTTGTTCGTCATTAAATCTATATCTCTGTGGCATTCCACCCCAAGTTATATAATTTCTAAATATTTCCTCATAGTCTTCTTTTTTGGCATTTGTTAGTTCACATACTTCTTTAAAAGTAAAGGGTTGAATTTTAAAGCTTACATAACGGCCAGATAATAATGTTGCAAGTTCTCCTGATAATAAATCACTATTAGAACCAGTTATAAATATTGATACATTCATTGTTGCTTTAAAAGAGTTAATTGCTTTTTCCCAATTTTTAATATATTGAATTTCATCAAAAAATAGATAATATTTTTTTTTGTCAGTTATTTTATCATTAATATATTTGTTTAAATCCATAAAATCTTTAATATCTGAATATATAATATTTTCAAAATTAATATAAATAATATGTTGTTCATCTGTTTTTTGCTTTATTTCTTCGATTATTTGTTCTAATAAAACTGATTTTCCACATCTTCTAATTCCTGTTAATACTTTAATAAGATCTTCATCATAAAATGGTCTTATTTTTTTTAAATAATTATCCCTTTTAAGCATAGTATCATTTCCTTTCATGATAATTATATCATAAGAAAAAAATTATGTCAATTTTGTCGTCTAAAAACGACAAAAAATATTTTTCGTTTATTTTTGTCGTTTTAATTAAATCTATATTATTTAATACTGTCTTCCCCATATAACTAATTTATCTGCTTTTTTTCCACAGCAAACACAAGTATCAGATATTTTTTCTTGATTAAAAGGTAGACATCTTGATTTAGCAGATGTTAATTCTTTTATTTTGTTTTCACATTCTTCACTACCACACCACATAGCTTTTATAAAGCCTTGATTTTCATTCATTTTGTTTATAAATTCATCTAAATTATATGCAGTTGTTGTTTTTTCTTCTAATCTTTTTTTACATTGATTATACATATTTTTATGTATATCTTCTAATGTATTTTTTATAGTTTCTACTATTTTATCTATTTTAGTAACTATTTTTTCGTTTGTATCACGTCTTACTATTATACATTCATTATTTTCAATATCACGTGGTCCTATTTCTATTCTAATTGGCACACCTTTCATTTCCCAATCATTGAATTTATAGCCAGGAGTATATTGATCTCTTGTATCAAGATAAGTTCGATAGTTAGTGTTTAATACATTATATAATTCTTCACTTTTTTCTTTAACATTTTCTTTATGCATGGCAATTGGAACAATAACTATTTGAATTGGAGCTATTTTGGGAGGTATTTTTAATCCTCTATTATCACCGTGAGCCATTATTATTCCTCCGATTAGTCTTGTTGATATGCCCCAAGATGTTTGATATGCATACTCTTCTTCTTCTTTTCTATTTTTAAATTTTATATTAAATGGAATAGAAAAGTTTTGACCAAAATAATGAGAAGTAGCAGTTTGCAATGCTTTTCCATCGTACATCATTGTTTCAATTGTATATGTTGAATCTGCTCCTGCAAATTTTTCTTTTTCTGTTTTAATTCCTTTAATCGTTGGTATTGCTAGTAGATTTTGAACAACATCATCATAAATATCAAGCATCTGTAAAGTGCGTTCTTGGGCTTCT
Organism: uncultured Bacilli bacterium; assembly: GCA_944358825.1. Classification (GTDB taxonomy): domain Bacteria; phylum Bacillota_I; class Bacilli_A; order RF39; family UBA660; genus CALVVX01. The sequence goes on along the minus strand of CALVSA010000029.1, from coordinate 657 downwards.
TTTGCTGTTTCATGAATAGTATGTCCTTCTTGCCATAAAAATTCTCTTGATCTTAAGAAAGGTCTTGTTTCTTTTTCCCATCTTAAAACATTACACCATTGATTATATAAAAATGGAAGATCTCTCCACGAATTAAGCCATTTTGAATACATGGTAGAAATTATTGTTTCTGATGTTGGACGAATACATAATCTTTCTTCTAATTTTTCTTCTCCACCTTGTGTTACCCATGCTACTTCAGGAGCAAATCCTTTTACATGATCTTTTTCTTTTTGTAATAGATTTTCTGGTATTAAAAGTGGAAAGTATGTATTTTTTATATTTACTTTTTTAAATTCATTATCTATATATTTTTGAATGTTTTCCCATATTTCATATCCATAAGGCTTAATGGCTATACATCCTTTTGTATCTGTATAATCTGCAAGTCCTGCTTTTATTACGATATCAGTATACCATTTAGCAAAATCATCATCTATGTTAGTTATTTCTTTAACAAAATTTTTATCTTTCATAAAGCCTCCATATTATTATTATTCCAAAACTAGGCTTATTATATCATTTTGTTTATTTAATGTCAAATAAAAATCCACGTCTAAAGGCGTGGTTTTTATCATTGGCCTATAAGGCCTATTACTGGCAGCCCACATTTGTGGG
>CALVSA010000028.1 GCA_944358825.1 uncultured Bacilli bacterium | reverse complement strand
AGTTTATTATATTATGAAGTAGTCAGTTATACCAATACATATCAAAATCAACTAGTCATAATATAAAAACAATGCATGTTGAGAGTTTAGTATTATTGTCTTTAAAAGATAATTTGTAAGAAGGTTAGAAATATGAATGATATATTAGTAAGGTTAGAAAAATCAAAATTTAGAAATAGTTTTAAGTTAAGTGAAAAAGATATAAACTATATAAAGGAAAAAGGAATAAATAAAATTAGGGAACATGCATATGATTTTGTAAACAAAAGATTAGCGCCTTTTGATATTAAAAATGATGGTAAACAAACACCCTTTAGGGGACATCCCGTATTTGTTGCTCAACATGCGACTGCAACTTGTTGTCGTGGTTGTCTATATAAATGGCATAAAATAGAAAAGGGAAGAGATTTATCTAAAGATGAGGTTGATTATATTGTTAATTTAATTATGAGCTGGATTTATAAAAAAATTATATAAATAATTATAAAAGTATGCTATACTAATGATAGGAGTGTGGTTTAATATGTTAATTATTGTTGTTGTAATAATAGTAGTTATTTTGTTATTTGTATTTGTTACTTATAATAATTTTGTAAAGTTAAATAATAAAGTTGAAGAATCTTTTTCTACTATGGATGTTTATTTAAAGAAAAGGTGGGATTTAATTCCTAATATTGTTGAAGTTGTTAAGGGATATGCTAAACATGAGAAGAGTACTTTAGAAGAGGTTATTAATCTACGTAATAGTTCTTATGATAAGATGAGTATTAATGAAAAAGTTGATTTAAATAATAAATTATCTGATGTTATGGGAAGATTAATTGCGGTGGCAGAGGCTTATCCTGATCTTAAGGCTAATAGTAATTTTATGAATTTAAGTAATGAGTTATCTAAGGTTGAAGAAGATATTGCGAATGCTAGGAAGTATTATAATGCTACGGTTAGAAATTTTAATGATAAAGTAGAAATGATACCAAGTAATATTGTTGCTAAAATATTTGGTTATAAAGAAAAAAATATGTTTGAGGCAAATGAGGAAGAGCGAAAAAATGTTAATGTAAAGTTATAGGAGGATATTATGTCAGCGGTTTTAAAAAGAGTTTTTTCTTTTACTACTTTTTTGTTTCTTACTTTTTTAATTATTCCAAATAAGGTATATGCTCAAGATAATTTTGATTATGGCTATGATTATACTATTACTAATTATGATATTAATGTAGTAGTTAATGAGAATAATACGTATAACATAGTTGAGAATATTGATGCTTATTTTCTTGTTGATAAGCATGGGATATTTAGAAAAATTCCTCTTAGTAATAAAGTTTATAGATTAGATGGAACTACTTCTGTTAATCGTGCTAAAATATCTGATATTACTGTTAGTGATAATTATTCTTCTTATAATGAATCTGGATATAAAGTTATTAAAATTGGTGATGAAAATAAGACTTTGTCTGGTTCAAAGAGCTACACTATTAGTTATTTATATGATTTAGGTAAAGATAAGAGTAGAGATTATGATGAGGTGTATTTAAACTTAATAGGGGCGCAGTGGGATACTGTTATTAGTAATGCAACTTTTAGTATTACTATGCCCAAGGAGTTTGATGCATCTAAATTAGGTTTTTCCAAAGGAAAATTTGGATCTACTGATAGTTCTAATATTGATTATGAAGTAAATGGCAATGTAATTACAGGAAAATTAAATGATATTTTAATGCCGGGTGAGGCTTTAGCTTTTAGGTTAGAGTTAGATGATGGCTATTTTGTTGGGGCTAGTGATAGTTTTAGTTTAACAATGGTATTAGCTTTTATACTTCCAATTTTATTTGTGGTAATTTCATATTTTATTTGGAGAAAATATGGTAAGGATGATAAGGTAGTTGAGACTGTTGAATTTTATCCTCCAAGTGGATTTAATAGTTTGGAAGTTGGTTTTTTATATAAAGGAAAAGCTGATAGTCAAGATGTAACTTCTTTACTTATATATTTGGCTAATAAGGGTTATATTAAAATTTCAGAATATGAAGAGAAGTCTTTATTTTCAACTGTTAATAGTTTTAAAATAATTAAATTAAAAGAGTATGATGGAAATAATATTAATGAGAGAATTTTTTTAAATGGTTTATTTGAAAAAAGACCTACTTTATCGATATTAAATGATAATAAAGAACAAGAGATTAATGATAATGAAGTTACTTCAAGTGATTTATATAATAGTTTTTATATTACTACTAAACAAATTTTATCTAATATAAATAGTAAAGAGAATAAAAATAAAATATTTGAAAAGAAGTCTTCTAGTAAAAATATATTTATTGTGTTAATGATTATCTTAACATTTATTTTAATAACAGCGCCACCTCTTTATGCTTATGGTGTTATAGAAACTTTGCCTATTGCAATAATTTTTCCTGCTGTTGGATTTACTGTTATGTTTTCAGTATTGTTTGGAAAAAGTTCTAAAACTACGGTTTCGTCTATTATTTTCAAATTATTTGGTGTAATATGGGGATTTATGTTTGGTGGTTCGGTTTGGATTAGTTTGATATTGCCAACGTTACTGGCTGATCCTATTTATTTATTCATATATATAGTTGGAATTATATGTGTACTTTTAATGGTTATATGTTTAAAATATTTACCAAAAAGAACAGTTTATGGTAATGAAATATTAGGTAAAATATTAGGCTTTAGAAATTTCCTTGAAACGGTTGAAAAAGATAAATTAGAAACTTTAGTTATGGAAAATCCAACTTATTTTTACGATATATTACCTTTTACTTATGTATTGGGAGTATCTGATAAGTGGATAAGTAAATTTGAGACAATTTCAATGTCCGCTCCATCTTGGTATGATAGTGATACAGTATTTAATGTTGTTGTTTTTAATTCGTTTATAAATAATACTATGACTTCTGCTCAAAGAGTTATGAGTTCTAGTCCATCTAGTAGTTCATCTACTTCTAGTGGTGGTGGCTTTTCAGGAGGTGGCTCTGGAGGTGGAGGAGGGGGTTCTTGGTAATTTAAAATAATTATGGGGGAGATTATGCTATATAGATATTTTTTAAAGAAGAAAATTACTAATAATTTAGGTAAGGTTATTGAAGAAAATGATAAATTAATATGTTATGTTAATAAGAAAAAGTGTAAGAGTAATAAAAAAGAATATAATATTATTTGTATTAATCGTCTAGATAGGGATATTATTGATAAATATGGTTTAGATAAAGATATTTATTATGTTTTTGATGATTTAGATTTTAATAAGAAAGTTAATATTATTGGAGATGAAAAATCTCATATTTCTATTAATAATTCTAAATTTGATTATGGTTTATCAATTTATACTGATGGTAGATGTAGTTTAGATAGAACTTTTATTAGGGCTTATAATTTATTTATTGTTCATGCTTATGATTTAGAGATTAAGGATATGAATATTTGTAATGTCATGTCCGCTCTTAATTATAATTTGATTGTTAATTTGGAAGTTGATAAAAAACTTGATGTTATTAATTCATCAATAGGGCAGTTAAAAACAAATACTAAAATTATGATATCTAGTGAAGAATTTAGTGCACTTAATTCTAAAATATCTGCCGATAATGTTTTAATTGATTCAAATAATATTTTATTTGATAATAGTGTTATAATAGGTAATAGGGAAGTTGAATTAATAAATAATAAATTTAAAAATGTGGATGTTAAGTCGTCTAATATTATTTATAATAAAAATAAAATTAATAAAAGTAATGATATTGTTTCTTTATCAGATATGTTAGATTTATCAGTCGTAAAAAAAGTAGAGCTAATTGATTTTTTAAAAAAAGTAAAACAGGAATGTAATACTTGTAATAATTGTGTTGATTTTAAGGTATTAAAAAAGAGTAGATATTAAATCTTATCTACCTATTGTACTAAATACTTAAACTTGCGGAAGGACCCATTATGATAGTAGTAAAAAAATGACACTTATTCGCTAGAATAAGTGTCTAACTTAATGTATATTGGGTAGACATTCAACACAGAAAAACTGAATGTTCCCTTTTTTTATTTTATGCAAGTTTCCTTGACATATACATAATAACGTAAAAAAGAACTTTTGATAAGTTCTATTTATAAACTATCTGAAATAAAGTTCAGATTAAATTTTTATGGTGCAATTGCTAAAGGGGGTTAACACACCTAATAAAAAATAAGTTCATTTGTATTTGACAAATTGATTATAACGTATAATTAAAATTTAAGTAATTAATTTTCTTTATCAATTAGAACTTGCTCTAGTCATTTTTATAAATGTCAAGTTTTTTTATTGAAAAGGGAAGTTCTCCGTTCAAGAACAAACAAAAAAGTTGCATGGATTTATGTCAAATTTTTAGACACATTTTTTTAATCTTCTGTTTCATGAGTGGAACCATTTCAATTTTTATTTTCATTAAATTCTGCTCTTTGTTTTTCTATCTCTAATGCCAACTCTTTTTCAGTTGGTAAATATAATTGATATTTAGAAGCGAATAAATTTTTATTATCATTTAGTACTGAATATTTAACAATTGTATCTTTTTTATCTGAACATAAAATTATTCCTATTGTTGGATTATCTTGTTCATCCTTTACCTCATTATCAAAATATCGTACATAAAAATCCATTTGTCCAATGTCTTGATGAGTTAATTTATCTAATTTTAAATCAATTAATACAAAACATTTTAATACATAATTATAAAATACTAAATCAATATAAAAGTTATCTCCATCTACATCTATCCTTTTTTGTCTAGCAACAAAGGAAAAACCTCTACCTAATTCTAATAAAAACTCTGAAATATGTTCAAGTAAATTGGATTCTAAATCTTTTTCCAAAAATCTTCTATCTTTAATATCTAAAAATTCTAACACATAAGGATCTTTTATAAAATTTTGGACTTTTTCTTTCTTCTCTAAAATGTTAATTTCATTTTTTACTTCATCTTTATTATCTTTATTCGTAGATAATAATCTTTCATAATAAAAACTGTTTATTTGTCTTTCTAATTGTCTGACACTCCAACCTGATTTTATAGATTCTTCCAAATAAAAATTTCTTTTAGTTTCATCATCAATATTCATTATCAAGCGATTATGGCTCCAACTTAACTGGTTCCACAGTGTGGAACCAGTTTTAAATACTAGATAAAATTTTTTCATTTTTTTTAAACTTGGAACACTAAATCCTTGTCCAAATTCTTTAGTTAATTTTTCTGAAAATGATTTTATAATGTCATTTTGTGAAGCTTCTAAATGATAATTTTCTATAAGTTCATTAATAGTAGCACCTATCTCAAAATATAATTCTACCATTTCAGAATTTATATTTTTAATAACATTTTGTTTTGCTTTTAATATTAACTCGTTTATTTTATTATAATAGTTTCCAAATAATTCTTCATTTTTAATTAATTTATCATTCATTAACTTAATCTCCTTTCTTGTGTTACAGTAATTTAATTCATAAATCTATTATAACAATTTTTAAGTATAAAGTCATCAATTCCGATAATTTTAATTCCTGAAAAACTTTATAGAGAGTTGTTGCAAAACTAAAGATTATCTTCATATAAATAAGCAATTAAAGTAGTTGTATTATTCTTAATAATAATTTTATAAGGTTCTGTTGTTCCAAGATTAGTGTTATCAATTTTAATCAAATGTCCATCAATATAATTAATACTCAAATTACCTAAACTCGCTTTCATTTTTAATCTTTTCTTAAATTCACAATGAAAAAAAGTCCATAATATCAAATATTATGAACTTACTATTTTATAAAGAAACACACACATCTTTAATAGGTGTACGTGTATTAACCTCAATGGTGGCTCCAGCGGGAATTGAACCAGCGACACGAGGATTTTCAGTCCTCTGCTCTACCGACTGAGCTATGAAGCCATATGGCGGTTCCGACGGGACTTGAACCCGCGATCTTCTGCGTGACAGGCAGACGTGATAACCACTACACCACGGAACCATGGTTGCGGGAGCTGGATTTGAACCAACGACCTCTGGGTTATGAGCCCAGCGAGCTACCGAACTGCTCCATCCCGCGATAATGAATAAAAAGTGGCGGAGGAAAAGGGATTCGAACCCCTGCGCCGCTCTCGCGACCTCCCGGTTTTCAAGACCGGTCCCTTCAACCAGACTTGGGTATTCCTCCGTAATGGTGCCTAAGGTCGGACTTGAACCGACACGAGGGTTGAATCTCGCAGGATTTTAAGTCCTGTGCGTCTACCTATTCCGCCACTTAGGCATATAATTTTCGCTTGCTAATTCATTATATAATAAATTTTTTTATTTTACAACCTTTTTTTGTAAAAAAATTAATAAAATTGTTATTTTTTTATATAAACTTGGTGTAAAGTTTTAAAAAAATGGAAAAAACTTGACAAAAAACTTAAATATTATATAATTATAATAAGAGGTGGTTGACATGATAGATTATACTAGTCGTGTGATAGTCCAATTACAAAAACAGTATGATATGTTAATGAAAAGCTTGAAATTTACAGTTGATGATATTGAAATAAAAAACATATACGATGAGTTAAATCGTATTGAAAAAGATATTTTAAAGTCAACTGAAAATATATATAATGAAAAATACAACGTTCTTATTAATCAAAAAACTTCTCTATTAAAAGAAGAAAAAGAACGTTTAATTAATTTAATCGATTTAATTGAAAATAGACGTAAGTATGTAAATGATGAGTTACAAAAGCATACTCGTTATGTTCCAATTGATTTTGAAGTTCCTAAAATACTAGGTCAAGATCAAGTAATAGATTTTCAAAAAAGAATTAAAATTATAGATAAATATCGTCAAAATATGCGTCTAAAGGACAAGTTAGTAAAAGAAATTGATACTCTTAAGGATAGTATAAATAAAAGTGAGGTTAAAATTAGGGCTAATGAGAGAATAAATAAAGAATTAGAAACTAAAATGATTGAAACTTTGGATAAGAGTTTTAATGCTTTAGAGATTTATTCTTATAAAGAAAGAGAAAGAGAAATTGATTTAGCTTTTAATGAACTTACTTACGCTAAAGATAAGGCACTACAAAATATTGAAGTGGCTAGAGAAGCTAATAATACTACTTTAATTGTAGAATGCGAGAAGATGTTAGATTCTGTTATCGGGGAATATAATCGTTATTTTGAGAAAAAAATGTTACTTAATTTATTAGAAGTTTATAATAAAAAAGTAGATAATTATGATGAACTTTTAAGTAAAAGAGAAAAAATCAATGATATTTTATCACAAATAGATAGTAGTGATTTTTATAAATTGGTTTTTAATGAGATAAATAAGCAATACAATACAATTAAATTAGAACAACAAGATTTAAAGACACTTGATACTCTAAATAGTGAGAAAGAAGCTAAAGAGAAGTTATTAAAAGAAATAGAAGAAGAAAATAGTAGTGAGGAGTTTACTTTAGTACTTAATGATTTAATTAAAAATGAAAAAATTAAGCACGATAAAGAAGAACAAGAAAAAAGAAAAAAAGAATATGAAGAAAGACAACAAAGATTAATAGAAGAAAGTAAAAAACAAGAAGAAATTAGAAAAAGACAAAAAATAGTTGAGGAAGCTAGAAAAAGAGATATAGAACTTCGTACTAAAGAATTATTAGAAGCAAAACAAAAAACAGTTATTGTTCCTAAAAATGAAGTATTTTTATCTGAAAAAGAAGATACAACAACTACTAGAGATAAATTTGTTGATGAAATATTAAATGAAATGGCTGATCTTGAACCAAAAACAACGATACCAAAAGCAGTTAATGTTGATTCAAGAATGAGAGTAGAACCAAAAGCTACTCCTGAAGAAGTTAAAGAGCCAAAGAAGGAAATGCCAAAGGTTCTACCTTCTAATTCTTCTGTTAATAAGTATGATTCAATATTACAGGATACAAGTACTGATTTATTTAAACAAGATAATGTTGGGGTAGCTATTCCAGTTATAAAAAATGATAAGTTAGTATCTAAAAAAGTTGATGAGGCTAAAGTAGATGAAGAAGAAGTCGATGAATTTATGAAAAAATTTAGGGAAGACGCGAGAAAAGATGGTGTGTTAGAAGTTAACGATATCGTTTTTCCAGAAATGCCAATGTGAAAGTAGGGTGAAAAGGGATGAATAATGCAGAGATGCAAAAAAATTTATATCGAATTTTAAGAATGAATATAATTTTAGCAAAATCAAGTGGGGAGATTGTTACAGAAGATACTTTACAAAGTTTTGATGATGCTGCTAAGAAGATTGATGATGATAATAATCTTAAATATGAAAAAGCTACTAAAGATTTGTATTATACAACTACAACTTTAGAGGAAGAAGAAAAACGATTAGAAAAGTTAATTTCTTTAATTGATGAGCGTCTTGAGGAAAGAAAAACTTTACTTGCTGATTATAAAGAAACTACTAATCGTGAATTAGAAGCGCTTGGTTATATTAAAGATGAAGAAAAAATTGATGAATATAAAGAAAGATTAGTTAATATTAAAAATTATTTATCTAATAAAGAAAGTATTTTAAAAATAGAAGATGAGCTAAAATTATTACATAATGAATTAGATATTTGTTATAATAATAAACAACTTGATGAAAATAATAATTATGAATTAGAAGAATCATTACTAAATACTTTTAAAAAGATTGTCTCAAATAGTGAATATAGTGATATTTTAAAAGCTGTTGATGTTAATTTTGAATTAGAAAAATTAAAACCTAGTATGGAAGAGGCTCAAAAAACACTTAATACTTTTGATAGTGCCTTTAATAATTTAAAAAGAGCTGGTATTGGTTTTGATAGTGAATTAGAATATTCTTCTTATGTAGATGAGGCTAGAAAATCTTTCTATCAAGTAAAAGAACAAGAGTTTTTATATAGAATTTATAAAGTTATTATTGATAGTAAAAATATATATACTGAATTATCTGAAAAACGTAGTGAATTAGATAAAATATTAGAAGAAAGATTACATTTAAGAGTAGAATTAGGTATTGTTGATGCAGATATATTAAATGATTTATATACATTAATTGATAAACAAAAAGAAAGTATTTTAAAACAAAAAGAAAATATTGATCGAATTACTGAAATAGAAGATATTATTAAATATCGTGAAAAACAATTAGAAGAATTAAAAGAAGATAATCAAAAAGTTGAGATTTTATCGTTATTACAGGAATTTGGTATTATTGATGTTTATGAAACACCAGAAGTAAATAAAATCGAAGATAAAGAAGTGGATGAAGAGCCTATTTTTGAAGAGGAGACTGAAGAAGAGGTTTTAATTCCTAATATGGTTGTTGAAGTAATAGATCCTTATGAATATTTGAATTTGAGTTTTGCAAGAAGTAAAGCTGATACAGTAATGCGAAGAGTTGGTAAATCACTTGGATATGTGCAAGAGGCTAAGAAAGAAAGTTTAGTTACTTTTGATTTTGATAAACCAAAAGAAGATAAAGAAGTAAAAGCTGATATTCAAAATTCTAATAATGATATAGCTAATAATGATATAGTTAGTGATGTTAATAAACTTACTAATGCTAATGATAATATTAATACTACTGTTAATACTAATACTAATACTAATACTAATACTAATACTAATACTAATATTAATACTAATATTAATACTGATGTTAATACTGATAATAGTAATCTTAATGTAGATAATTTTAATAATAATTTTGGTAATACAAATAGTTATGATATATTAAATTCTTTAAATAATTTTAAAATGAGTGATGAGAAACCAAAGATGGATTTTTCTGAAATAGAGGCTAGTTCTAGTAATATTGATAATGATTTTTGGTCAGTAAATGATGATGTTTTTCCTAATATAGATAGTAATAAAGATTATAAGATAAATCAAAATAAAGATACTTTTAAATTAAATAGTCCACTTGAATTTGGAGGTAGCAATGAAAATAGAAATTAATAAAATTATTAAACTTGCTAATAAAGAAGAATATTTAGTTATTGATAAAGTTCATATGGGAAAAATAGATTATTACTATATTGCAGGATTAAACGAAGAAAAAAATGATATTACTAATAATTATAAAATTGTTACTTTAATTAATATTAATGATAATTTATGTATTGATGAAGTATTAGGTGAAGATAAATTAAAAGAAATTTTACCATTATTTATTAATAAATAGTAAAAAGGTCGTCTATAAAGATCTTTTTTTCTTTTTTATTTGCTAATTATACTTTTATTTGCTATAATGGTTATAGTAGAGGAGGAATAGATTTTGAGTGTAATTAATGTTACAAGTGAGATTAAGCCATTAAAGGAGGTTTTGGTACATCGTCCTGGTAGAGAACTTTTAAATTTAACACCAGATACGTTACAACGTTTACTTTTTGATGATATACCATATTTAAAAGTGGCACAAGCTGAACATGATGAGTTTGTACAAATACTTAGAGATAATGGTATCAAAGTATTTTATTTAGAGGACTTAATGGCTGAGACTCTAGATACTAGTGTTAAAGTAAGAGATAAATTTATTAGGCAATTTATCAAAGAAGCAGGAGTTAATACTCCTAAATATAGAGGGTTATTGTATGAATACTTAAATAGTTTTACTGATAATCGCGAATTAGTATTAAAAACTATGGAAGGAATCGCTATTAGTGAGTTAGATCATGCAAAACTAGTATTGGAAAAATCTTTAGTAGATTTAGTTACAGAAGAAACTTCATTTATTGCTGATCCAATGCCAAATTTATATTTTACAAGAGATCCATTTGCAAGTATAGGTAGCGGTGTTAGTTTAAATAAGATGTATTCTGTTACTAGAAATAGGGAAACTATTTATGCTGAATATATTTTCAATTATCATCCAAAATATAGAGGACAGATTGAAAGATATTATGATAGATATGATGAGTGTCATATAGAAGGTGGAGATGTTTTAAATTTAAATTCTCATATTCTTGCTATTGGAATATCACAAAGAACTGAAGCAGGAGCAATTGATCAAATTGCTAAAAATATATTTAAAAATAAAAACTGTAAAATTGATACAATTTTAGCATTTAATATTCCTGAATCTCGTGCATTTATGCATCTTGATACTGTATTTACTCAAATAGATGTTGATAAATTTACATATCATCCAGGAATTATGGAAACATTACAAGTTTTTGAAATAACAGAAGGTAATGATCCTAATAGTGATGAAGATTTAAACGTTAAAGAAATAAAAGATTCATTAGATAGAATACTTACTAAATATTTAGGAAGAGAAATAACATTAATTCCTTGTGCAGGTGGCGATAAAATTTCTGCAGAGCGTGAACAATGGAATGATGGTACTAATACATTATGTATTTCTCCAGGTGTAGTAGTAGTATATAATCGTAATAATATTACTAATGATATTTTAAGACAACATGGTATTAAAGTAATTGAGATGAATAGTGCAGAATTATCACGTGGTCGTGGAGGACCTAGATGTATGAGTATGCCTTTAGTTAGAGAAGATTAAGAAAGGAAGATAAGATGAATTTACAAAATAGAGACTTTTTAAAATTATTGGATTATACACCAGAAGAAATAAGATATTTACTAGATTTAGCTAAAAAATTCAAAAAGATGAAAAAAGAGGGAATTACTCATCGTTATTTAGAAGGAAAAAATATTGTATTATTATTTGAAAAAACTTCTACTAGAACAAGATGTGCATTTGAAGTGGCTAGTTATGATTTAGGAGCTCATGTTACTTATTTGGATCCTGTAAGTTCACAAATGGGTAAGAAAGAAAGTATAGAAGATACTGCTAAAGTATTGGCTAGAATGTATGATGGAATTGAATATCGTGGATTTAGCCAAGAAATAGTAGAAACTTTAGCTGAAAATGCTGATGTTCCAGTATTTAATGGCTTGACTGATGAATTCCATCCTACTCAAATGCTGGCAGATATTATGACTGTTGAGGAAAATTTTGATACTATTGAAAATAAAAAATTAGTATTTATGGGAGATTGTCGTAATAATGTTGCACATTCTCTAATGGTAGTATGCTCTAAACTTGGAATGAATTTTGTTGCGTGTGGTCCTAGAGAACTATGGCCAAATGAAGAATTAGTAGAAGTATGTAAAAACATCAATAAAGAAACTAATGGAAGTATTTTATTAACAGAAAATGTTGAAGAAGCTGTAACTGGAGCTCATGTTATTTATACTGATGTATGGGTATCTATGGGAGAAGATGATAGTGTTTGGAAACAAAGAATTGAATTGTTAAGAAAATATCAAGTTAATAAAGAAGTCATGAATATGGCTAGTAGTGATGTAATATTTTTACATTGTCTTCCTTCTTTTCATGATTTGAAAACCACAATAGGAAAGGAAATCTATGAAAAGTTTGGCTTAAAAGAGATGGAAGTTACTGATGAGGTATTTAACAGTCCTAATTCTAAAGTAATGGATGAGGCTGAAAATAGAATGCATACCATTAAAGCAGTTTTATATGCAACTATAGGTGGTAATAATGAGTAAAATTGTCATTGCTCTTGGAGGTAATGCTTTAGGTAAAAATCCTCACGAACAATTAGAATTATTATCTGGAGTTGCTAAAGTTATTGTAGATTTAGTAAAAGAAGGAAATAAAATAGTTTTAACACATGGTAATGGTCCACAAGTTGGACAAATATTGATGGCAATGGAGTATGCTTCAAATGGTGAAGTAAAAACTCCTTCTATGCCATTTGCAGAGTGTGGCAGTATGAGTCAAGGTTATATTGGTTACCAATTACAACAATCAGTTCAAGATGAATTAGAACGTCAACACATCAAGAAAAGTTGTGCAACCTTAATAACGCAAGTCCTAGTTGATTCAAAAGATGAAGCATTTCAAAATCCTACTAAACCTATTGGAATGTTTTATACCAAAGATGAAGCTTTAAATATAGAAAAAGAAAAAGGCTATGTTATGGTTGAAGACGCAGGACGTGGTTATCGGAGAGTGGTACCTTCTCCAAAACCAATTGATATTATCGAAAAAGATATTATTACGCAACTTGTTGATAATGACAATATAGTTATTGCTGTTGGTGGTGGTGGTATTCCAGTAGTTAGAGTTGATGATAAAGAGTTACTTATGGGTACTGATGCAGTTATTGATAAAGATAGATCAAGTGCTTTACTTGCTAAGCAAATAAATGCTGATATGCTACTTATTTTAACAGCAGTAGAAAAAGTTTATATTAATTATAATAAACAAGATCAACAAGCATTAGATGAAATCGATAATATAAAAGCTCGTGAGTATATGCAAAATAATGAATTTGCTAAAGGTAGTATGTTACCAAAAATTGAAGCTTGCCTAGATTTTGTAGAAAATACGACTAATACAAAAGCAATTATTACTTCGTTAGAAAAAGCTCATGAGGCTTTATTAGGAAAAACAGGTACAGTAATAAAAAGGAGGTAAGTATGACTAAAAAAAAGTCAAAGAAGACTAAAACAATGTTATCAGCATTTTCTATTATTTTGATTTTGATATTTGGTTTAGGTATTTTATCACACATTTTACCAAATGCAGAATTTATTGGTGAAGATATTGTAAATGGTAGCGGTACAGTAGGTGCTAGTTTATCAGATATATTATTATCACCAATACTTGGTTTTGAAAATGCAATAGATGTTGCAATCTTCATTATGGTTTTAGGCGGGTTTTTAGGAATTGTTACAAAAACTGGTGCATTAGAAACTGGTATTAAGGTTTTAGTGCAAAAGTTAAAAGGTAACGAAATTATATTAATACCAATTTTGATGTTAATTTTCTCAATTGGTGGTACAACTTACGGAATGCTAGAGGAAACAGTTGGATTTTATGCACTTTTAGCGGCGACAATGGTAGCTGCTAGAATGGATACATTAGTTGCTTCTGCGGTTGTTTTACTAGGTGCTGGTAGTGGTGTTTTAGGATCAACTATAAATCCATTTGCAGTTGGTGTTGCAGTTAGTGCTCTACCTGCTAATTTAGAAGTAAACCAAGGAATAATAATTTTAATTGGTACAATATTATGGTTAACAACTTTACTTATTTCCATTATATTTGTTATGCGATATGCTAAAAAAGTTCAACGTGATAAAGGTTCAACTTTCTTATCACTTCGTGAACAAAAAGATATGGAGAGAAAGTATGGTACAGCTGTAGATGCTAAGGCTGAGAAAAAAGCTAAATTAACCAATCGTCAAAAAGTAACTTTAGTATTATTTGGTTTAACATTTATAATTATGGTTATTGGATTTATTCCATGGGGAGAATTCGGAATTACATTCTTTGATGGATTTACTGGTTGGTTAACAGGAAGCCCTCTTGGTAGTTGGTATTTCTATGAATCAGCATTATGGTTCTTAATTATGGCAATTATTATTGGTATAGTTAATAAAATGGGAGAAAAAGGTATTGTCGATACATTTGTTGATGGCGCTGATGATATGATTGGAGTTGTTCTAATCGTTGCCGTTGCTCGTGGTGCAAGTGTTCTTATGACAACTACTTATTTAGATAATTATATTATTTATAATGCATCTAATATATTATCTAATATGCCAGAGTTATTATTTACACCACTTAACTATTTATTACATGTTGTTTTAAGTGTATTAGTTCCATCATCATCTGGTTTAGCAACATTATCTACACCAATTATTGCCCCAGTTGCATCACAACTTGGTTATAGTACAGAAGTAGCTATTATGAGTATGGTATCTGCTAATGGACTTGTTAATTTAATAACTCCAACTTGTGGAGCAATTATGGGTGGTTTAGCTTTAGCAAAAGTTGAATATACAACATGGTTTAAATGGGCTTTGAAGATAGTACTTACTATAGCGTTAGTAAATATATTAGTTTTAATGCTATTTTCAATAATATTATAACGTAGATTTTCTACGTTTTTTAATTGCTTTTTTGTAAATCTTATGTTATTATATATATAGTAAGATACGGAGGGACATATCATGAATAGTGTTATTAGAAAATATGTGGAAGAAAAAAAAGAGTTAGAGCAAATTTTAAACAATACGTCTATTGAAATTTATGAAGAACCTAATATTTATATTGAAAAAGCGAAAGAAAAAATAAAAGAAATTGATGAGATTATCAATAAATTTTATAGTGTTTTAACTAAAATATGGTCTTTAAAAAATGGTGATTTATCTCCTAATCGCATTAATGAGATTAAGAATCAAATTAATTTAGAAAAAATTGGTCTACCTGATGATATATTAAATTATTTTAATGAAGATTTAGAAAAAGTTACGCCAGTAGTTAGAGAAATTGGAACTTATGAGTATTATTTAGATAGGAAAAACCAATTAGAAGATAAAGTAAGACAAATTTATCAACAAACTCCTGTTAGTATGTATGGAAGAGTTAACATTAAGGTAGATAGTTCTATAAGAAGAGAACTAGATTATATTACTGATATATTAAAAACTTATGATAGATTAAAAACTAATATTGAAAATATACGTATTTTACAAGATAGAAAAGATTTAAGAGATCGTGATGATATAATTAGACTTAGTAATGACATTAAAAATGATAAGAATAAATTACCATTAAAATTATTAGAAGAATTAGAAAATTATTTTATTCATGATCATATTGATAGAAATAAAAGAGTAGAGACTACTAAAATGGATTTTCCACCTGATGAAGAATTAGATCTTCCTAGAAAGAGAAAAGAAAAAGCTAACTTGAAAGTAGAGCCTGTTGAAGTAGTAAAAAGACGTAAGGGTAAGTTTAAAGCTCCTAAAGGTTTAATAATTGCAGGTATTAGTGCAATGGCTATTGCAGTAATTGCAGCTTTAGAAGCATTAGCACCTTCTATTTCTCAAGCAATGCACGCTAGTGATATTTCTACCTTGGCATCAACAATGGTTGATAATGCCAATTTATGGCATACGGTTGAACCAGCTTATCAAGCTACATTACATGGAGCTAATGCAGAAATTGCTTCTAATATTTCTAATTTAACTGGTCATGCTGTTTCTTTTGATGGAAATTCTGGTATATGGAATGTTGGTAATATGGATTTATCTGCTTTTGCTAGTAATGCTCAAGAAGTTGCACAAAAAGCTATAACTAAAGTAGCAGGTATTTCGGCAACTGCAGCAGCCTTATTCACTGCGGGTGTTCCAACATTGAGAAAAGGTATTAAAAGACAGAAAGAAAATAATGATATAGTTTTTGAATATGAAGAAAAAATAAACGATATGCAAGATTTTTACAAAAAATATACAAGTGAAGACTTTACTCCAGTTGATTATTTTCAAATAAAAAAATTATATAGGGAAATAAGTGAAAACTCAAAACTAACTAATAAAGATAAAGATTATTTATTAAATACAGTTGAAGATTTATTAGATAAGTCTAAATCTGCTGTTGCTTTTGAAGAAGAAAGAGGAGGTAGAAGTAGATGATGAATGATATTATTACTCTAGCGGATGATTCTAATTATGGAATTTTACTAGAAACTAAATTAGATGATAATGTATATTATTTAGTTGTTGAGTTAGATGAAGATGAACAACCTAAAAACTCTTTTAAGGTTTTAAAAGAAATAAATGAAAATGGCAAAACTTTTGTCAAAGAAGAAATAGATCCAATTATTTTGAATAAACTACTTGATGATTATCGTAAAAAAATGTAGAAGGTGATTTATATGTATATATATAAGTTAGTAAATAACAAGTTAACTACAAGTAAATACGGGGGTCAAATTTATTATTAAATGATATAAAAAATGTATGTGAAATAC
>CALVSA010000027.1 GCA_944358825.1 uncultured Bacilli bacterium | reverse complement strand
TGCATAACTTTGATTTGTATAACATGAGCTATCTGTTGGTGCTGATATTTCAAACTTTCCAACCCATATTCCTGTTAGTTCTGTATCTCCAAATGTAAATGCTGGATGGGTATAATACTGTCCATTTGTTCCACTACATGTTTCATTTGTTGCACTACTTGATGCAGCTGCAAATGAATAGTTATTACAATTTATTTCCCCTGTTGATGCTGTACCTTCTTCAAATACTATATCTATTCCAGTTGTTTTCGCATTATAACTATCTGTTCCCATCGTTTTAGCCACGTTAAATACTTTATATTTATATCTTGGTATCCATACATAATATGCGAGCACTTCAGACTCTGGTATTACAGTACCTGCTTCTGCTTCTACATATGTATTTCTATTTGTACTACTTACTAGCACTGCATTAGCCCATTGTTTATTTGTATAATCATACCATGGTGTTCCATTATATACATAATTTTCTTCTGATGCTTTTACCCAACTATTTTGAGTATCATCATATTGTACTGGAATTAAATTTTCTACTAACTTTGGTGCATTTGCACCACTTGTATCTACATACTTTGTAGGAAAACTATAAGTATTACTTATTAAAGTATACCCACTTGGTATAATCAAATTACCTCCATTTTGATATCCTGTTACTGGTATTATATTATAATTTATACTATTAGAAGTATTATTATCTATTACTAAAGTTACTTTTTTAGTCTCTTTATTATTTATTGTACCTTCTACTTTATCTGTTGATGTATTTAACATTTTTACTTCTATACCACTACTTGTTGTTTCTTTATATGCAAAACCATAACTAATAGTTCCACCATTAGAATTAGTTAAAAATATATCAAATACTTTAGTAGTATTACTATTTACTGTTATACTTCTACCATCTGTATCATTTATATTTATATTATAAGCTAAATCAGCTTCACTACTTGAAGTTTCTTCCATCGTTATATCTATTGCATAAGTATAATATAAAATACATGATATTAAAGTTATTATAATTAGACTAATTATTAATATTTTCTTCTTCATCTTTTTCCTCCACACGAAAAAATACAAGAAAGATATTCTATTTACATAGAACATTTCCTTGTATTTCACATACATTTTTTATATTATTTAATAATAAATTTGACCCCCCGCATTTACTTATAGTTAACAATATTTTCTTCATATTATCACACTTTCTATTTAACTAAAATTACACTCGCTATTACAATTCCTGATATGGCACAAACTGCAGTTATTAAAACAGTACTAATAAATGCTTTATTATTCTCAACTATTTTTGGCATAATTAATTTTCTTGTTTTAACTTTAGGTTTAGATTTAACTTCTTGTTTTTGTGGTTCAACTGCCATTGGTTTTATTTTTTGTTCTTCTTGTTTTTCTTTTTGATCTTCAACTAATTCAAAAGCATTAGTATCTTTATTTTTAGTAATTAATACTGGTTTTCTTTTTACAATATCAACAAAATTACCAGATTTAGTATCCACTAAAACGTTATTTACATCTACTTTTGGATTAACAATTAAAAAGTTTATTCTCTCAATTAAATCTTTAGATACAGAATTTACATCTACTTTAGTTAGTGGAATATAATTAGGTTGTTCTTGTTGTTGAAAATGCATTTGATTATTCATATTTTGTCTAACTACTTGTTGATTATTTACTTGTTTTTTCATTTGTTCTTGCATTAGTCTTTCTTGTTGCATCTTCATATTTTGCATCATAATATCAAAATTATTAACAATTTGATTTACTCTTATTTGAAATTCCTGATAATTAAAAATTAATCTATTATTATTTACATAATCAATTACTTGTTTTGTATTTAAATCTTGTCTTATTTTGTTTATAAAAGCCATTAATTCATTTTTGTTTTTAAAACTATTTTTTCTTATTTCTTGTTCAATTATTCTAACTAAGAATTTAGTATAATCCCTATCTTTTTGTAACTGTTCCATATCACAACATCTCCTATTATCTTAATGATAACATAAAAAGATTGCATTTTCAATAATAAAAATGAGAAAATTTTAATAACTTTCTCATTTTACATTATACTTAAGATAAAATCTTTATTTCTAGCTAATATTTCTCTTATTTCTCTAAATATTTGTCCACTGTAATTTATTTGTTTAGCACTTATTCCATATGCATCAATACCAAGTTGATTAGCTATATATAAAGAGCGATATAAGTGATATTTTTGAGTAATTATAATTACCTTTTTATATTTAAATGTTTCTTTTAAATTTTTCATACTCTCAAAAGTAGATAAACCTTTTGTATCTTCTTTTATCTTATTAATATCAATATTATTATCTATTAAATAATTATTCATTGCTTTAACTTCTTCTTTTGTTCCAGTATTTAATATATTAATATTTATAATATTATATACTTCTACTGCCTTATCTAATCTATCTTTTAACATTAAACTAATCTTATCTTCATCTACTTTAGCTCCTAATACAACTATTGCATCAATATTTTTAATATCACTTATTTTATTTAATTCAATTATTTTATCTTCATATTTATTTTTAACATAACCATTTATAATAACCATTATAATTATTCCTATTATAAAGATAACACCTGTAATTTTTAATATTTTCTTCATTAAATGTTCTCCTGTCTAATTTGTTCTAAAATGTTATCTTTTTTTATTTTTCTTGATGAATAAATCATAGTTAAGAACACGATTAAGAAGACTGCAATTATTGCAATAATAAAGCTTGTAAATGGAATATAAATACTTCTAGAACTAACTTGCGATAATGAATTATGAATTAAATATATAATTATCAATGACACAGCTATTCCATACACAATAGCTTTTAGTCCAATAAATAGAGTCTCAAAATATAAAATTCTATTAAATCCTTTATTAGTTAGTCCAATACTTCTTAAAACAGCAAATTCTCTTCTTCTTAATGCCATACTAGTAGTAATAGTATTAAAGACTGAAGTTATACCGATTAAAACAATTAAACCAATAAATCCATACATTAATATTTTAACTACTAAAACTATATTTTTTTCTAACTGCATTGATTTTGTTATATTAGTATAACTTATAGAATTTCTATTAGTCTTTGTTAAATCTTCTCCTATTTTATCTAAATTATTATAATCTGTTGCTTTTATTATATAACTAGTTCCAATATTATCTAAATTATCTTCCTCGCTATATTTTATATGATAGTTATTATATAAATATTTAAACATATTTTCACTTACTACTAATTTAATTCCTTCTAAATTATCAAATAAATCTAGGCCATAATAAGATTTATTAGTAACATAAATATTATTTATATTATTGTTACAATATTTATTTACCATCTCATCTGTTATATCAGATTGATACTCACTTATTTTACAAGCATTTATTTTAAAGTTATCTTTATAAATATCAGTAGTTTCTATTTTACGATTATTATTTTCATATGTAATAGTACTATATTTATTTAAAACAATTATTTTATCTTCATCTAAACCTAGTTCATTTAAATATTCGTAATAACTATTTTCATCGAGACTAATTATAGTTATATCAGTAGTTTTTTTATTCATGACTTCCTCATACATTTCATTAAGACGTTTTTGTTGTAGTTCTAAATATTTGTCATTATAATTATTTATATTATTAGTTATAGTTATATTACTAACTTTATAAGTTACTTTTTTCTCTATATCAGATGAATTTAGAAATTCTTTTACTTGACTATCTTCTTTTAATTTATCATCATAAATACTAAATAATATATCATAATCTTTTGTTTGTAATAAATCTTCTGAAGTATTAATTGCATAGCCTAAATAGGTAGAAAACGATATAAATAATACTATACTTATAAATAAAGATATCATAGTAATTCTATATTTTTTCTTATTTCTTTTTATATTTTTTAAAGCTATTTCTCCTTCTACTTTAAATATCTTTTGAACTAATTTATTTGTTTTTAACTTTTTAGCTTTTATTTTTATATCATCATTTTGCCTAATAGCTTCAATTGGAGATACACGAGATGCTTTAAAGGCTGGTATAATACTAGAAATTAGGACTGTTAAGATCATGAATATAATAGGTATTATAATATAAAGAGGTATTATTACTAATTCTAATCTTGTTTGTAATGCTTCTTCGATTAGGTAGTTAGTTATTTCTAATACTATTTTTATTCCTAATAAAGAAGATAACAAACCAAGTATTATTCCAATTACTCCCACGACTAAGGCTTCAAATAACATACTAAATAGTATTTGCTTTTTAGTGGCCCCAATTGATGAGAATAAGCCAAATTCTTTTTTTCGCTCCATTACAGATATAGCAAATGAATTATAAATAACCATTATACAACCAACTGATATTAAAGCTAGCATTATAATCATTGCTCCAACAACAGAGTTTTGAATATTAGAATATCTACTTTCACCATACATCATTAACAAAGAATCATTATATCTTATATCTTCTTTTTTATAATCAATAATATTTGCAATATCATTTGCACTATTTATTATATTTTTATGATCTTTAAATTCTATGTATAAATCTAAATTATTATCATTATCATCATTTGTTGTATAGGCTTCAAAGGCAACATCTTGATAATTTTCATAATTACTTTTTTCTATTATTCCAACTATTTTATATTCTTTATTTTTAGTTTCTACAAATGTTTCATTATCTACATAAGAACTATTTAGAAGTATTTGGTTATTACTAATTCTATTTCCTAAAGATAAATTTATTGTATCTGATACTTTATAATCTAGATTAGTTTGTTCTAACAAGCTATTTGTAATAACTATTTCATTACTGTTTTTAGGAAATCTTCCTTCTATTAGTTTTAGTTGTTTAAAATAGGTATCATTTACATTATTTATTACTAAATATTCTTTATCAATATTATCGATATTTAATTTTGAATATCCAACTAATTGTTCATAATAGTAAATTATATTGTCTTCATTTTTAATTTTATTATAATCATTTTTTGTTATATTATGAAACTCAACTTGATAAGATCCAGAGTAACTAATTATTTGTTTAATAGAATAATCTTGCATTGATGAGAATAACAGACCAATTCCAACCATTAAGGCGGTTGATAAGATTATACCAATAATAGTTACAATAGTTCTTTTTTTGTTTAATTTTAAGTGTTTTAAGGTTAGTTTATTTAACACTCTCATGATTTACCTCATCACTTATTATTTGCCCATCTTTCATTGTAATAATACGACTAGCCATTTTAGCTAATTTATCATCATGAGTTATCATAATAATTGTTTGATTGTATTTTTTATTACATAATTTTAATAGTTTAATAATTTCTAAACTGTTTTTAGAATCTAAATTTCCGGTTGGCTCATCTGCTAAAATTACATCTGGTTTAGCCATTAATGCTCTTGCAATTGATACTCTTTGTTGTTCTCCTCCTGATAATTCATTAGGTAGATGATTAATTCTGTTTTTAAGTCCTAGTACTTCTATTAATTCATCTAAATATTTTTTATCTACTTTTTTTCTATCTAATAATATTGGTAAAGTTATATTTTCTTCAACGTTTAATATGGGAATTAAATTATAAAATTGATAAATTAATCCTACTCTACGTCTTCTAAAGATGGCAAGTTCATCTTCTTTTTGACTAAAGACATCAATATTTTTAATATATACTTTACCACTTGTTGGTTTATCTACTGCTCCAAGAATATGTAATAGACTACTTTTTCCACTTCCTGATGGTCCAACAATCGCGATAAATTCTCCTTCATCTACTTTAAATGAAACATCATTTATGGCTTTTACTAAAGTTTGTTTTTTTCCGTAATTTTTACATAGATTTTTTACTTCTAAAATCATTTAAACACCTTCTTTAGTATTGTATCTTTACTTATTCCTAGTTTTTCTAATTCTTTTATTTTTTCTTTTATTAATTCTATTTCTTTTTCTATTTTATCATCAACTACTTCTTTAGTATTATTAGTTATAAATGTTCCTTTAGTTGATAGACTACTTATTATTTTTTTATTTTCTAATATTGTATAGGCTTTTTTAACCGTATTAGGATTTATTCCAAGATCAATTGCCATTTGTCTAATTGATGGCATTTTATCATTTTCTTTTAAAATACCTAATGCTATATATCTTTCTATTTCTCTTACTATTTGTTCATATATAGGGATTCTACTATTATAATCTAAATTAATCATTAAACAAACTTTGTATTTCCTCTATTTTATTAGTTGAATATTCAAGCGCTCCAACATTTGTATAAATATATACTGTTATATATTCTTTACTAACATCAACAGTTGGGTTTTGTTTAATGATATTTCTTAACGCTTGAAAATTAACGGGATCATCTATATATGAATCATAATAATAAGCACTATAAATTTCTTTTTCATCTAACTTATCTATTAGTTTTTTATTAACTGTATTTAAATATGTTTGTTCTAATTCTTTAGACATTTTATAATTAAAACTATACGTTATTAGTTTATGATCAACATAACTATAAGCATTGATTGTATTATCATTACTACTATCTAGATTAGTTGTAATATTTGTATTATTTAATGCTGTTTTTATTTGTTCTATTATTTCATTATCTACTAACTGATTGTCGATACTTAAAGCATATATTTTATCAAAATCTATATTTTTAAATTCTTCTTTTATATCTTTATTATTTTCTAAATTCAAGCTATCTAGACAAGTAAATATTTCATATTTTTTATTATTATTTAAATTTAATATAGCTCTAGTATAGTCTTTACATGTATCATCATGCATTATGTTATTACTATTATTAATGACATTTTTAATTATATTTTTATCAGTTAGTTCAATATTTCTTAATTTTGATGAGAAATTATAAGCATTATCATAGTTATAACTAATAATATTTACACTTTTAATATCTTTCTCATTTATTGTTATTTCTTTTTTATCTAAAGTACTATTTACTATTGTTAAAATTATACTAGATAAAATTACAAATCCGATAAAGAAAAGAATATTAATAGATAATTTAGGAATATTTCTTCTAGTTATTAAATCGAAGATGAAATAATATCCTAACATCATAGCAAGTAAGATTAAAATTACTGTAATATCGCTTACTCTAGCTACTTCGTAAAATAAGATCATAAATGGAATTAAAGTTAAACATTTTACTGCATTATGAACATTAGTGTTTTTAAATGATGTTTCAGATACTTCCATTTTTCTATTTTTAAATAGATAAAAGCCAATTATTATATAAATTATACTTAAAATTATCATTTTTACTATTGGAATAGTATTAATTATATTAAAGTTTGCATGATTATTAACTACAATTTGGAATAAAAATCCATAAGGTAGAGTATAATTATTTTCTATAATTGGTGTTAAGTTACTAACTTCACTACCTTCTACTATATAGTTAGATGGATTTATATATAAATCTTTAAAACTAATATAACTATCTAAAAATGGAATTAAGAATAAAATTAATAAGGTTATGGCAATACTAGTAATCATATTTCCTGATAGACTAACAGCGATATTTGATACTACAAAAACAAAAGTATATATTAAGCTCCAAATAAGGAAATAATCTATTATCATACTAAAAGGAATAGAAATATTACTAATTGTTATTGATAATATAAAAATTAATAAAGCATTTATAAAGTTTAATAATAAGATTAATAATATTCCACCAATAGTATTGGTTGCAAAGATTGTTTTTCTACTTAATGGCATAGAGTTTACAAAGTCAACTGATTTTTTCTTAAATACATATCCAAATAAACATACTGATATTATTATTGGTAATATGTAAGAACAAGGATAATTTATTAAAGATAAGGTTTCTAATGATGGAATAAAAGCTTCATTTTTAGAACTTAAAATTAATATTAATACATTCATTATTGGAATTATTCCAATGAAGAATGCTAGAAAGGCTTTTGATTTTTTTATGTTTTGTTTAAAATAATTAAAATTAAACAAGTTCGTTAAATTCATAACCTAACGCCTCCATTTCATAGATAAATATTTCTTCTAGTGTTAGTGATAGATAATCTAGAATAATTGGATTTAACTTTTCTAGTTTTTTCTTACTTTTATTATCTTTATCTTTGATTATTAAAGTGGCAATACTACCTACTTTTTTAT
The DNA here is from genome assembly GCA_944358825.1 of uncultured Bacilli bacterium. Classification (GTDB taxonomy): domain Bacteria; phylum Bacillota_I; class Bacilli_A; order RF39; family UBA660; genus CALVVX01. Next base: position 9,520 of record CALVSA010000027.1, on the reverse strand, counting down.
AAGATAAAATATCTAAATCTTTAAATGTATCTTTATCAAAATCTTCTTTTAGGCATATTTGTACTTTAAACATATTTGTTTTAAGACTATCAATATCGCTTTCAAATAATATTCCGCCTTTATAAAGTAAGCCTAAATTATCACAGATATCTTCTAATTCTCTTAAGTTATGAGAAGTCATAATAATTGTTGTTTTTTTATCTTCCATAACTTTAGCAATTATTTTTTTCATTGTGTTTCTAACAATTGGATCTAAACCATCAAATGTTTCATCAAAAAACATGTATTTAGCATTTGTACAAATAGCACATATAAGCGCACATTGTCTTTTCATTCCTTTTGAAAAAGTCGATATTTTTTTATTTAAGCTTAATTTAAAGATTGACGCTAGTTGTTTTAAATATTCCATATCAAAGTCTTTATATAAAGCTTGATAATATTTAGCAGTATCTAATAGTGTATAAGATGGATAGAAAAATAAATCATCTGATACAAAAACCATTTTTTGTTTTATTTTTTCATTTTCAAATACTTCTTCTCCATCTACTTTAATACTTCCTTTATCCGGAATAAAAACCGAATTAATTAGTCTAAGTAAAGTACTTTTACCCGCTCCATTAGCGCCCACTAAACCGTAAATACAATTATCTTTTATATTACAGTTTAGATTGTCTAATACGTAGTCGTTATCATACTTTTTAGACAGATTAGTAATTTTTATCATTTTTTCCCTCCATTTAATATTATAATTGTACTAGTACAAATAGTACAATTAAATAATACAATATTATTTTCTGGTTGTCAATAGAAAAATTAAAAAAACTAGAATTTCTAGTTTCTAAAATTAATTTTTATTATCAAATAATTCTTCTACTATTAAATCTTTTGAATGTAAATTATTGTTTTTATCTAATAATAAATTTTCATAAAATTTAGATAAATAACTACTATCTTTTTCTATTTTTAAATAATTATTAAAGTAATTACTTCTTACTAATGCATTTCTAAAATAAACTGATTTATCTTTAAATAAACTATTATTAACGTTATAGCCTAAACTAATTAAATATTTTTCAATAAATAATGCTGTTGTTCTAGTATTACCTTCTCTAAATGGATGAACTTGCCATATACTAGATGAAAACTTTGTTATATTGTTAATAACTTCAACTATACTCATTTCTTTATAATTTTTTTCTTTTTCTAAAGAAATATCATATTCTAGCGATTTTGTTAGAGTATTACAATCACCATATGCTACTGAATCATTATTTAATATTTTCTCATGTTTAGAGAAATTGATTTTTCTAAATTCACCAGCAAATTCATAAACATCTTGAAATAAAAATTTATGAATATATTTTAAATAGTCAACTGATAATTCAAATTTATTTTCATCTAATAGTTCAACTATTCTTATAGATACAAAATCACATTCTAATTCATTATAGTTTATTTCATTTTTATTTTCTTTTTCTATATAATATTCTCTTAATTCTTTTTCTACTTTTTCTATAGTTAAATTACCTTCTATATTTTGTTTCGATAGTTTTTCTAAATATTTAGAAGGTTTTAAATTATCTACTTTTTGAAGTCCTATTGCCATATCCCATTGTAGTTGTTTAAGATAATTACTAGATTTGTATTCTTCTTCATATTCATTAACACTTGAATCTAACTCTTCTTCACTCATAACTTCCTCCTAATGTAATTATATCATATATTTATACATAGTTATTATGATTATTCTTAAAAAAAAGCTATTTTTAATTAATAGCTTTAAATGTATAATAATTTTTCTTACCTCTTTTAAATATAATATAGGTATTATCTATTAAATATTTATTATCTATAATAATATTTGGATCATTTACTTTTTCTCCATTAATGGAAATGGCATTTCCTAAAACAAATTCTCTTGCTTCTCTTTTACTAGAGGCAATATTACAGTCCACTAGAATATCAATGATATTTTTATTAATTTTTATATCTTTTATTTCTTCTTCATTAAATATATCAACGATATCTTTTTTTTCTAAATTATTAAAATCATTAGAAAATAATTTTTCTGTTAATTTTAAAGCTCTTTGATATTCTTCCTCTCCATGCAAAAAGGTTATTATTTCTTTAGCTAATGTTTTTTGAGCTAGTCTTTGTTCAGGGTTATTTTTAACTTCAATAGCTATTTTCTCAATTTCATCTTTAGATAAAAAAGTAAATATTTTTAAATAATCAATTATCATTTCATCTTCTAGATTAATTAAGTATTGATACATTTTATAAGAAGAAGTTTTATTTTTATCAAGCCACAGAGCATTACCTTCACTTTTTCCAAATTTAGTTCCATTTTTAGTAGTAACAAGTGGCATAGTAAAGCCATATACTTCTTTTTGTTTTTTCTTTCTAATCAAATCAATTCCTGCGGTAATATTTCCCCATTGATCAGAGCCTGCGACTTGTAGAGTACAGTTTTTAGTTTCATATAAATGTAGATAATCTAAAGCTTGCATTATCATATAAGAAAATTCTGTATAAGTTATTCCTGTTTCTAATCTTCTTCTAATAATATCTTTATCTAACATATAATTAATATTAAAATATTTACCATAATCTCTTAAGAAGTCAATGAAATTAATATCTTTAGACCAATCATAGTTATTGACTATTTCAAAACCAAATAAATCTTTTACTTGTTTTGTTAAAGCTTCTATATTATGATTAATCTCTTCAATACTCTTCATTTCTCTTTCACTAGTTGGACGTGGATCACCAATTCTTCCGGTTGCTCCTCCGATTAATAAGATTGGATTATGTCCTGCATCTTTTAATCTTTTTGATATTAAAAAAGAAGATAAGTGTCCTATATGTAGACTATCGGCAGTTGGATCTGTTCCAATATAAAATGTTAGTTTTTCGTTATTTAATTTATCTTTTAATTCTTCAGATGAAATATCTTTAATTAAACCTCTGTATAATAAATCTTCGTATAAAGTCATGTTATCACTTTCCTTCCATAAATAATTTTTTTATATTTTCTGTTATTTGTTCATATTTTTGTAGTTCATTTTCTTTATATAAATATATTCTATTTTTTAATTTATTTATATAATTATCATCTTTTATTTTATAGCTTCCTTTATTATATTCAATACTATCTATAGATAAAGGAATCCATAAATCTACATAAATACCAGCATATTTATAATCTTTTCCTTTAGGATAAGCGCTTATTTGTTCTTCTAAATTAAAAAGGCTACGATCAACTTTTTTACCAGTATTTAGTATTCTTTCTATTGCACTTATTTGTTCTTCGATTAAGTTATCGTATTTACTATCACTAATGCTTATTTGATAATTAATATAATACTCTTCTAGATAACTTATTATTTTATCTAAATCAAGTTCGTATTCTTTTATTAATAATTCATAATCATGTCCTGCTTCTCTTTTACTTGGTTGTTTAGATAAATAGCTATCTAAAAACAATATTTCTAATTTAGGAATAAGTATTTTATGATTATATAAATATACTATTTCATAGTTATTATCTAAAAAATCATTAGCTAAATTATGTAGATTAGTTGTATTTGTTTTATTTAAAACATTTATATTACTAAATACTTTAAATAAAGGATTATTACTATTATAAAAGTTATTATTTTCTTTGTCAACATTATATAAATATAGACTGTTATGCTCTCTATAACTATAACAATTATTGCTTTTTTTTCTTTTATAAACATTAGCTTGCAGTGCTAGTTCTATGGCTACTCCCATTCCAAATAAGTAATTTATTTTATTATTAGTCTCTTGATTAAATAAATGTGTTATTAGAAGTATTTTTTCAATAAATGTATCATAAGTTGGCATAAATATTCCATCAGTAGTTGTATTTATATTCCATAGTTTTAATTTATCTATTTCTATATCATTTACATTAGTATCTAATATTTGTTTTATGTTCATATAATCACCCTATTTATCTTTTATGTTGTTGGCTATTTCTTTTATTTTACGAAAACGATGATTTAATCCAGATTTGGTAATTTTATTTTTTGTTTGATTACTTATAATATCACTTAATTCTTGTAATGATGCTTCTTTATATTTAAGGCGATATTTTATTACTTCTTGTAATTTTTCATCTAATGTATCAATTAAATCATGTTTTTGTAATATTTCTATATCTTTTAATTGTTTTGATGAAGTTAGAAATATTTTATCAATATTGGCTTGTTCACAATTATTTAATCTATTGGTCATATTTTTATGATCTCTATATATTCTTATATCTTCATAATACATAACTGCGTTATAGGCTTTAATTAAACGCAGGTAATCTGATATTTTTTCAGCTTCTTTTATATATACCATATAATTTTTTTCTCTTTTAATTACTTTACTGTTTAAATTAAGAGAATTTAATAAATCGTTAATAAAGTTAGCATAATCTTTACTATTTACAATAAATTCTAAATGATAGCGACTAGTTTTAGGATCATTAATACTACCTGATGATATAAATAAGCCTCTTAAATATGCTCGAAGTTGTTCTTCATCACTAATTATATAATCTTTTGGTATATCTAAATATTCATTATCTTTATTTATTATTGATAAATCCCTTAATATTTCTGTTTGCTTTTTATTTATAATTAAAATAAAACCACGAAAGAAATGGATTTTCTCTCTTATAGTAATTACTGGTGATACTTCATAAATATCTTTAAAAATTGAATAAATACGCCTTGCAATAGCGTTATTTTCTATACTTATTTTAATATCTTTATTAATAGTAGCAGAATTTCTAACAATCGCGGATAATTCAGATATTTTTTCTAGTTTATTACTATCTAATTTACTTACTTCATTTTTTATTGTAGTAGAAAAGGTCATTAGTTATCACCTTTTGTTAAATAAGTAAAAATACTTAAAGCAGTTTTTAGAGAATCATGTCTTACTTGATTATTTGTAAAAGTAGCTAGTTCTTCTTTAATTATTTCAACATTCATTTTCTTTAATTCTTCTTCATCTATTAAAATTGGTGTACTTTTCTCTTTTTTGTATATGTCTTGAATATCAGTATCGATATATTTTGTATTGGCAATAACAACATCGATAAAGTCCACTCCTACATATCTATTTATTTGTTTAATACAATCACTTACTTTATAGTTATCTGTCTCTCCATGTTGACTCATTATATTACAAACATACATTTTCTTGGCTTTAGATTTTTTAAGTGCTTGTTTTACTTTTTCATCTAATAAATTAGGAATAATACTAGTAAATAGACTGCCTATTCCAAGTATTACTAAATCAGCTTCGTTTATAGCTTTTATTACATCAGAAGTTGCTTTTACTTTATTTTTATATTCTATATAATCTATTTGTTTTCCAGCTTTTGTTATATTACTTTCCCCTTCAATTATTTCATTATCTTTAGTATGGGCAACTAAAATAGCATTATCTTCAGTAAATGGTAAAATTCTTCCCTTTATTTTTAATATATTTGAAAGGGCCACTAGAGACTGGGTTAGGCTTCCTGTTATATCAAATAATGCGGTTAATAAAAGATTACCAATAGGATGATTATTTAGATCACTATCTGTTTTAAATCTATATTGTAATAGTTGTTCTACCAATGGCTCACTGGTTGATAAGGCTACAAGAACGTTTCTTAAATCACCTACCGCAGGAGTATTAAATTCTCTACGAAGACGACCAGATGATGAGCCGTCATCTGCTACTGTTACGATTGCTGTTATATCGATTGGAAATAGTTTTAATCCTTTTAATAGTACCGATAAACCTGTTCCTCCTCCAAAAACAACTACTTTTTTCATATTATCATGTCCTTTCTTTACTAATTATATCAAAAAACACTAAAATAATAAATACTAAACTCTTTTATTTGTGCTATAATTAAGTAAGGGAGGTAGTATTATGTTAAATACAAAGAGTTTGGCCAAAAGTTTAGAAAATTATGTTAATGAATTTAAAAACAATCCTTTATTACATATTAAAGATACTATAGAGTTTAAAAAAGAAATAGAAAGTAAAAAAAGGCTTAAAAATAGTATTAAAGAAAACATGAGAAAAGATAGTTCTTATTTATCTTGGTTAGCGGGTTTTACCAAAAAACATAATAGTTTTGATACAGAAACTTCTAGTTATTATAATGATTTATCGGAAGTTGATAAAATTAATTTAAAAAACTTTCATTTATTTTTTGAAGTCATATATGAGTACGCTAAAGGGATGAAGATTAAGCCAAATGTTAAGAAAAATTCTAAAATTGATGTAAATTTTTTAGTTAATTATGAAGATTTTTATTTTAAAACAGGAGTTATTATGAGTAAAAGTACTTTATGTTATTGTGAGAAAAGACATCCTAAAAAGGGTGAATATGTGATTAATTATGCTAATATTATTAATCATAGTAAAGAGAAAAAATTAACGCGCAAACGTTAATTTTCTTTATATTCGTCTTCTATTATCTCAATTAATTTTCTTTTTTCATCTTCATTTATAAATGCATGATTAATAGCATTTATATTACATGTTTTTAAATCTTTAATACTAAAATTACATAAATTTATTAAATCTTCATATTCTTTAGTTAATGTTATATTAGATACTGTTCTATTATCAGTATTAATAGATATAGGTATTTTATTAATAAGTTTAGTAATGGGATGATTTTTCTTATTTGTAATAGCACATGTATCAATATTACTTTGAGGGCATATTTCTAATAATATGTTTTTTTTATTTAACTCTTCTATTAATTTATTATTATTAATAATATTTATTCCATGTCCTATTCTTTTTGCTTTCATCTTAACTGCATCTTCAATACTTATATAATTACTAGCTTCTCCGGCATGAATAGTTAGAGGTAAACTCGTATTTTTAAATAAATCAATAAACTTACTTGTAGGAAATTTTATCTCATCGCCTGCTAGATCTAATGCTACTACTTTCTTTTGATAATACTTTTCTGCTACTTTTATTGTTTTTAAATTATTTATATTGTTATTTAATAAATCATTTCTCATACAGCATAATATTAAGTTACATTTAATACTATCAACCTCATTAATTGCACTAATTACACTTTCTACTACTTCTTCTTGACTAAGCCCTTTTTTAGTGTGTAGTTGTGGTGCAAAACGTATTTCTGCATAAATTACATTTTCTTTTTTTAAATCTTCGAGTAATTCTTTAGTTATTCTTTTTAAGTTTTCTTTTGTTTGTAATATTTCTAAAGGTAAATCGAATTTAGTTAAATAATCGGTTAATGATTTAGTGTTTTTATCACATATCATTTTTCTTTTTACTTCTTTTATATCTAAATTTAATATTTCACTGACTGTTTTTGTTCTAACTGAACCATCTAAATGTAGATGTAATTCTACTTTTGGTAATTTTAATATTTCCATATCGTCCTCCGATATTATTATATCATTTATATTTTTAGATGTAAATTTAAAATAAGACTTAATAATTAAAATATTAAATCTTATTTTATATTGTTTCTACATAAAAATTATAACTAAATATATAATCAGATGGATCTTTTACTTCTTCGTTTAACCACATTATAAATTTTATTTCATCTTCTTTATCTATATTTTGATGGGTTAAGTCAAAATATAGATAATTATTATCTTCTTTTATATATTTATTATCTAGGCTAAATATTTGATCATCTATTTTTATTTTTATTAGTTTATAATCTAATTGCCTATCTTTTTTTATTTTCATAATTAATTTATATTTTGTATTTTCATTATTATAGTTAGATATATTTATAACGTTATTTTCTAATTTTTGTATGGCATCTATATCATTTAGGACATATAAAGTATTATTGTTATTATCTATTTTAATAGATAAGTTATTATTTATATAATCATTATTTAAGCTATTATTATAGTTATTTACTGTAATGTATGCAATTATGATAATAAATACCATTAATATTATTTCAATTATTGGTAAAATAATACTATCTTTTTTATTCATTATATACCCCCTGATTGGGGATTATGATAACACAAATATTTGTTTATGTCAAGTTATTATAATTTTATTGACTTTATATGTTGTAGATAGTAAGAATTATCACTATCTTTTGTATATGTATAAGTATAATTATATGTTGCAGTTACATTATCTTCTTCATCTAAATATCTTTTTTCTTCGGTAAGTAATATATTATTTCCATCTTTTATAGCTTTTTTTAATTCATTTATATGTTTAGAACATGTAGTATCATCTTTAACTGTTAAAAGAGCATAACCTCTTTTAGTATTTATATATCTATACCAAGTATTATTATTTCTTATTAAATCTTTTGGTTCATAAGTATATCTTCCAAATATTTGTTCATATCTAATTTTTAATTTATCTTCTTTTAATAAAGTTGTATAACCATTAGATTCAGGATTAGTATCAAACTTTTTTGTTTGTTCATTATAATAATTATTACCACAGGCATGATCTTTTGTTATTTCGGTTTTAAAGTACGCTGATGGTTCATATTCATTACAAAGAAATTTATCTTTATCAGAATCTAACATGATTGTTACTGCCATCATAAATTTAGTATCATAATCTAAATTACTTGCATCAATATCTATTTCTTTATCTTCTTTTGCTATTATATTAGAACATCTAAAATCATCTTCTACATAAGAATATAGTGTTTTAACTAAACCGCTATCTATATTTAGTGTTTCATAATTATTAGTCGGCTCATTATCTATAACGGAAGAATCATTTCTAGTTAGTCCAAAATATAGAATTGTTCCTATTATTGATAACAACACTAATATTACAAAAATTCTAAATAATCTATTCATCATATAACAACACCTCTTATTATCTTTTCTATTTTAATTTTATCATAATAAGAGGGTTATTACAAGGGTTATTCTATTTTTTAGAAAGCTATTAAAGATGCACGAGCCGAGTGCGTAGAGTTCGCATTGCCACTGCTGAGGTTGAAGTAGAACACGCCCGCGTTAGAGCCATTGTTATAGACGCTACCGCGTACGAACCACGGGGAAGACGAGTAGACGAAGTTCGCGTAATCATTATTCCATGCCCTACCAGAACTAACAACTACTTCTCCGGTTGCATCTCCTAATCTTGCTCGATTATACGCAGTCTGATCATTATATCTAGTTCCATAAGCATACGTATCTATATATTTTGCTGTTGATGCACTATATTTAAAAATTCCATCACCATAATTTAAATTATATACATAACTTCCTGCACTCTTTGACATATTGCCCATTACATATTCATATGCTCCGCCTGATAAGTCATATATTCCATATATATTTCCTGTGCTACTTTGGGCTACATTTGATACGTAATTGCCACCACCTGTTGTATAACTAATATTACTATTTATTGTTACCTCTTCGCAACTACTTCCATTACATCTTCCATAATCACTATGCGTTAAATATGCTACTGCTCCCCATTCCATATTCTTTAACAT
>CALVSA010000026.1 GCA_944358825.1 uncultured Bacilli bacterium | reverse complement strand
ATGTTGTAATTTGGCACAATCCATGTTATAACATTTTTTCTTAAAAATGTCATAACATGCTAAACATTATAACATAATTTTTTTAAAAACTAAAGGTAAAACTTGTTTTACCATTCTTGTTTTACCTCTAATATTTCCTACTGCAAACACAATTACTATACGTTTTATTTGGCAAAATAATAATTATATACTAATCTTACACATCCAAAGGTCTTATAAATCAAGATTGTTTGTTTTTTATTAAGATATAATCTAGATTTATAAGCTTTCTAACTCTTCATAAATTATAACTTCGCGGTAATTAAACTATGTTTGTAAGTAATTTTTTAAATAAAAAGATTATTTTGTTACAGTTCTCTATTTAGTGTCGTGTCATAATAAAGTCTGATGCGACTTTTTATGTTTGTTCTTAAACAGAGCACTTTCCTATTCAATAAAAAAAGAACCAAAGGTTCTAATATGCTGAAATATTAATATTAACTTTTTTATTACCATCAAGATGGGCACTAGCTTGGACAATAGTTCTAATTGCATTTATAACATTTCCATTTTTACCAATTACTTTTGGCATCTCACTATTAGGAATCATAACTTCAATTAAAACAGTATCCTCATCCTCACTAACAAATTCTTTAACTGATACACTCTCTGGATCAATAACAATCTTTTTTATAATTGTATCAGTAAGTTCAACTAAATGCACTATTTACCCTGTCTTTTATTATGGTATTTTTCCATAATACCTGCTTTTGATAAAATACTTCTTGCAGTATCAGTAGGAATAGCACCATTTTCTAACCACTCGATAGTAGCGTCCGCATCAACTTTAATTTCAGCAGGATTCTTTAATGGATTATAAGTACCTAAATTAGCAATAAACTTACCATCTCTAGGGCTTCTAGAATCTGCTACTATTACACGATAGAAAGGAGCCTTTTTTGCACCCATTCTCTTTAATCTAATTTTTACAGCCATATTCTTCCTCCTTTTGTTCCATTATAACACACTATATAATAGGTGTCAACTTTTTTATGTTACATCTTTGCAACAATTTCTCTAATTTTTTCTTCTGGAATGAAGCCAATATGTTTAGAAACTTCAACTCCATCTTTAAAGAAAATCAAAGTTGGAACACTCATTACACCATATTTTCTGGCCAAATCATCATGCTTATCAACATCTACTTTAACAATATCTAAACTATCAGCCAAACTATCCAAAACTGGTGATAACATCTTACAAGGTCCACACCAAGTTGCAAAAAAATCAACAATAACAACCCCACTTTTTACAACATCTTCTAATTTTTCTTCTTCCAAATGCAATAATGCCATATTATCCCTCCTTATATTGTTCAATAAATGATGTATCATCTAAATGAAGTTTATTTTTTTCAACTAACTTCATTGTACTATCATATGTAATAAAATCATTTTCTAACATAAATACTAATACTTCTTCATTTAACTGTTCTTCAGTTTTATTATTACGATTATCAATTATATTATAAATCTCTCCATATAAAACTACAGTCTCATCAGCAAATTCACTCAAAAGTGGTGTTTCTTCTAATATTTTAGTTGCATAATTTGACTCCTTTATCATTGTTATATTAAATACTGGTAAACTTAAAACAAACAAAATCAAAAATGCATAAACATAATATTCAACAGCACCTACAAATATACCAAGAATCTTTGATGGAATATTTAAAATAACTGTAAACTTTAATATAAGCTCTAAAAGTCCAGTAACTACTAATAAAACTCTCAAAGCAAATAAAAGTAACAAGAAAATAAAGACAAAAGCTAGTATTTGATACAAAACTACGTTTAAAATCTCAATTCCCTTAAATACTCCCCATAAGTTAAAAAATGGTAAGTTCTCATAGAAAAGAACACTCAAATTATCTTTAAACATAAAAGCAACAATAATAATTACAAAAGTACCAACAAAACTAGTAAGTTTCTGAAGTGCCCCTTGTTTAAAGCCTATAATTGCTCCCATAATTATAAAAAGAATAATTACAATATCAATTAAATTCATAACAAAACTCCTTTACTAAACTACCTAATCTAATTATACAATAAATATTAGAAAAAGAAAACACTTTTTTATTCTTTTAACTTCATTTACTAATATTAACCTTTAGATATAAAATTATTACCACTATCTTTATAACTCAAATAAATTTCTTGTAATCTTCTACTATATAAATATATATCCATTAATAGTATCTACATAATTATCTAATAAATTATATTCTAACAATTTAACTAAAAATACCAAGTTACAATTGTTATTTTATGATTTGTATGTTAAAATTTAACTAGGAAGTGATTAGATTGAATAAAACTGTAACTAAAGTTATTAAAGTAGATGAAGAAACTAAACAAAAAATGATTGAATATTTTAAAGATAAAATGCGTCCTAAAACACCAGATTATGCCATTTTTCAAGCCGATGAAGAAGATACAGTCGTAACTTTATATAACTCTGGTAAAGCTGTATTTCAAGGAATCAGTGCCCAAATAGATGCAAGTATGTGGGAAGCAATATCTAAAGGGATGGATATAAATGATTTTAGTGAAACAAATAAAAAAGAAACAAAAAAAGAAATTAATATACCAATAAATATAAGTTCAATTGGTTCAGATGAAGTTGGAACAGGAGATTATTTTGGACCAATAGTAGTTACAGCTAGTTATGTAAATAAAGAGAACATTGAATTTTTAACCAGTTTAGGTGTTCGTGATTCAAAAAAAATATCAGATGAAGCTATTTTAAAAATAGTTCCTAAAATTATTAAAAAAATACCATATAAATCAATTATTTTATCTAATCAAGATTATAATAAACATTATGGTAAAGATATGAATATGAATAAAATTAAAGCTATATTACATAATAAAGCTCTACTAGATTTAATAAAAGAAAATGATTTTCAATACGATTATATAGTAATTGATCAATTCGAACCTGAAAAAAGTTTCTACAAACACCTAGAAAACTCAAAAGAAATAATAAAAGACGTAACTTTTATAACTAAAGCTGAAGATAAATGCCTATCAGTTGCTGTCTCTTCTTTAATTAGTAGATATATATTTATTAAACAAATAGATAAATTAGGCGAAAAATATGGAATTTTTCTTCCAAAAGGAGCAACTAGTTATGTTGATGATATCGCAATTAAATTAGTACAAAAATATGGAATGGATATATTAAAAGATATTGCTAAACTTAACTTTAGCAATACCGATAGAATTATAAAATATAAATAATTATTCTTCTACTAAACTATTGATGATTTTAAAAACTGATTCAATAGATTTTTTTAAATACTTATTTAAAGTCAAAGAAGCACTAGTAACAGTTTTAGTAAACTTATTCGTATAATCTTGATGCGTATTAACTACATAATCATTCAAATCAATATCTTTATTATTTTTAACATCCTCTTCAAATTCCTTCATCTTCTCTTCTGTAAGTACTCTTTTATTAGATAACTCATATTCATAATAACCACTCATACCAATAACATAAGTAATTAAAAATGCTAAAAAGGCTGTAATAGATAATAATTTAAACAAAGTCTTCTTACTCATCTTTTTCCCCATTTATATAATAATTTAAAACTTTAGATAAAGCTTCAATTGTATTAAAAACTTCTTCAATATTATTATCTACTCCACCTAGTTCAATCAAAATACTATTACCACTTAAATCTTGATTGTAAATTCCATCGACCCCCGCTCCTTCTTTTTTGTAAATGCCTCTACTTAAAGTAGGATAATATTTATTTATTAAATCATTAATATTACTTGCAGTTTTTATATTTTCTTCATAATTTTCGTGTTCTAATCCAATTACAAACAAAATTTTAGCATAACTTTTACCATCAATATTTGTAGTAGTTATATCTTTATTAACTGAATCACGATGTAAATCAATAAAATATTTCAAACTAGAATACTTATTTTTTTTATCTAAAATCAATAATCTTGTCGCCTTATAAGAAGAAGAATAATCCCAGCCATTAATATTTAGAAAATCAGATATATTAGTATCTTCAACAATAGTAGGTATACCTAATTTATTTAATTTTTCTTTTAAAATATAAGAAGCCATCAAAACATTAGGTGTTATTCCATATATATCTAAATTTTTACTATTATAATTTTCTAACTGATGTGTGTTATAAATATATACAATCGGATTTTCCTCATCTACAGGATTAGGATCTTCAATATATTCACTAACCTTTTTTAACTCTTCTAAATTACTATAATCATCATTATGATCTAAATTTACTTTTTTAGTATTATCTAGTGTATTATTACTAGCAAAAATAGAATTATTAAGTAAACTAATAGGATTAGTAAAATCAATATTTAAAACAACTTGCATTGTTTTATTTACTACATTAGCAAGTTTAAAATCATTAAACTTATCCAAATTTCCACCATTTAAAAGAAAGTTAATAAATTCTTCATTATTAATTTTATTATTATTTTGCATTGACGTGTAAAAAGCAAAAGCAAAAGATAAATAAATTAAAATAAGGTAAATAAAATATCTAAATTTAGCAATCTTTCTTTTCTTTGGCGTCTTTAAATTCATTTTATTAGGAGCATTCATAATATCACCTAATATAATTATATTATTTAATAATGCGTTATTTGTCGATGTAAGGAATTATTAATAGAACTTGCAATAACATCACTTAATTTAGCAATAATAAAATCAATTTCTTTAGGAGTAACCATTAAATTATAATTAAGCGAATTTAATACCTCTAAAATTAAAGCTTTTTTATCATTTTCATCTAAAAGACCAATAAGTCCTAATACTTCTTTTTTCTCATTATCATCTAAATTATGATTTTTAATTTTCTCCTCATAATCATCAAACTTTGTAAAAGTCAATTTACTCTTATCCAAGTTACTTTTCATATAAGATAAATGTTTAAACAAATAATTAATAGTATCATTAACAATAGTTGCAGATTCCACTACTGTTGGAACACCAATTGCAATAACAGGTACATTAATAGTATCCTTACTAATTTCTTTACGATGATTACCAATACCACTTCCCGGATGAATACCAGTATCAGTCATTTGAATAGTTTTATTAACTCGATCAATTGATAAGGCCGCTAGTGAATCAATTGTTATAACAAAATCAGGTTTTATTTTATCTACTATAGCCTTAATTATATCACTAGTCTCTATTCCAGTAGTTCCCATTACTCCAGGACTAATTGCACTCACCTTTCGCATTCCATCTTTTATATTAGTATTTAAAATAAATAAATGTCTAGTAACTAAAGTATTTTGTATAACTAAAGGACCTAAAGCATCAGGAGTAGATTTAACATTTCCAAGACCTATTACTAAACATTCATAATCTTCTTTAATATTTAATCTTTTTATTATTTTTGCAATTTCCATCTCTAATGCCTTACCTACTTTTTCACGAGTCTCAAAATTAGTAATATCATCAAAACTAATAGTAACATAAATACCTTCTTTTTTACCTATTTTACTACTTGTTTCTTTTTTAACATTAACAGTAGTAATAGTAATATCATCTAGTTTTTCAACTACCATATCCTCGTTATTCTCATCAACTAGTTCCATTACCAAATCAGTTCTAATTAACTTATCTTCTAAATTTATCTTATTTTCCATTTTATCACCATATTAATATTGTAACTATTTTTTCAAAATTTATTTATATAATATAATAATTACCATCTTTTTTACATAAAATAATAAAAAATATTTGCCTTTTTATCTTTTTTCTGTTAAAATTATATATAGTTGCTTGAGAGGAGGAAAAACATGGCTAATGTAAAAAATGCAGTAAAAAAGATTAAACAAATAAATAAAACTACTTTAGCAAATCAACAAGCTAAATCAACTGCAAAAAATGCAATTAAAAAAACAGATAAAGCAATTTTAAGTCAAAACAAAGAAGAAGCTCAAAAATGTTTAAAACACGCGATTAAAAGTTTAGACAACGCTAAGGTTAAAGGTTTAATGCATAGAAATAAAGTTGATAGAGAAAAATCACGTTTAACAAAAAAAGTAAATAGTATGGAAAGTAAATAATGCAAGCTTAAATAGCTTGTTTTTTAAAAGGTGAAAAATGAAAAAGTTTAATATGATTGATGAAGAATTTATTTGTGAAAACTGTTTGCACAAAGTACAAAAACTAAACTACACAGCACGTGATCACTGTCCTAAATGTCTTTATTCTAAACATTTGGATATTAATCCTGGTGATCGTGCTAATCAATGTAGAGGATTGATGGAACCAATTGGCATTGAAAAATATAAAAACACTTATAAAATAATTTATAAGTGCAATAAATGTAACAAACTTCATAAAAATATCATTGCAAATGATGATAATTTTGATAAAATAATTGAACTATCAACTAAACACCAGTAAAATGATTATAAATAGTTGGTATTATCATAATTGCAATAAGCAACAATAAGACCAAAACAATAGCTGATAGCAATTCTTGAGAAAGTTTAAAAGACACAGTCTTTTTCTTTTTTATACTTGGCGTTTCCACATAATTATAATTAACATTAGATCCATGACTATAACCATCTAAATTCGTATTAGATTGTGATTCAGCTTGATTTAAAGAAGGAATATTACTACTAGATGGTTGCGGATTAGATACTGAAGGAGAAATATTACTAAAGTTTGACATTGCTTTATATGGAACAACAGGAGGCTGTTGTTTTTTTTCTTCCTCGATTCGCTCATCAGAAAAAGTTTCATTAAACTTCTTCATAATTTCTTCATCATTCATAACTTCCCTCCTATTCTTTATCTAACTACCAAGGATTATTAGTTGTATTATTATTATTTGGAACTTGATTTCCAGTTACAAACATATTATTAACATCAACACCAGCATTAGGATTAATATTAGTTACTGGTTGTTGTGGAGCTTGTGGCATAGGATTAACTGGTTGAGCCACATTTGGCATTGCCATATTTGTATTAGGCATAGCCTCAGCATTAAATTCATTTCCAATAGGCATTGGTTGTGGATTAATTGGTTGAATAGGCTCAACTTGCGGTTGCATTTGTACCTCGTTAACTAAAGGAGCAGTATAACCAACATTCTCAACCGGCATAACAGGTGTTGCCATTTGATTAGGCTCCATAACTGGTGGCACTACATTATTAGGCATTGGATTTACTTGATTAACTTGTTGCATCCCTTGCTCAAAACCAGTGTTAATAGGATTAACAGGATTTACATTCATATTAGTTTGTGCCCCAATCGTACCATCAAAACTTGGTGGAATATTAGGAGTTTGTTCAGATAATGGAGTAAAAAATCCGTTATCAGGCTCTGGCGTATTAACCACATTATTAATTGGTTGTTCAGGCATTACTGGAGGAGTATTAGGTTGCATTTGTGGTTGATTAAACGCACTCATATTTGGCATTGCCATCGATTGTCCTTGATTAGGATCCATAATAGGACTAGCTGCTGTATTAGGCATTGCATTAACATCAGCAGCATTAGGTGTAAATTGATTATTTGCTATATTTTGTTCATTCATTTTCTTTCCTTCTTTCTTTTTCTTTATTTTCTTATCAGCGATAAAGCCAATAATTGTTACTATTAATATTAATAAAATTGCCAAAACCCATCCATAGTATTCTACAACAAATTCTTGAAAACTCATATTTTCCTCCTCTTTACCCTATATAAAGAATAACATATATTGAAAAAAATTGCAATTATTTTTTTAGTTAAGTCCAAATTTTTCTTCAACATTACTATCTACTTCTTTTAACACTGATAATGATGTATCAAAAGATAACTTATATTGACCTTTGTTAAATAATATTTCTGACTTTTCTAATTCTTCAGCAACTTTTGGATAAGTACTACGATAACGATTGCCATAAACGATAATTTTCTCGCTTAACATCGCTGATTTTAACATATCGTTAGTCTTATTATAAATCTTAAAAACTAAATCACGAGCATTATCAACACGAATATTTAATATCTTTATAACAATAGGCTTTTTATCTAATTCTTTAATTACCTCACGAATTGCCTCTTGTGCTTCTTTTAACTCGATAAAATAACTACTAGGAATAACCGGTATTTTATATTCTTTTAATCTATTTTTAGCCTTTTTTAATAAATCTTGAATTGTATCTAATTGTTCTTTAGCACGTGTCTCATCATCTTTCATACTAGTAATAGAACGAAGTTGATAATCTAAATCATCTTGTAAACGTGATAATTTTAAATTAAGTCCATCTAACTCATCTACCAATTTAGAATAAGCAAAAGTATGACCAGTACCATGAGACATCAACAATTTAAAATCATCATTAATTTGCTCTAAATTTTTATTTAATATACTAAATTTATTAATTGCCTCATCAGATAAATCATAAGTACTCTTAATATCATCTATTTGTAAATAAATATCTCTTACTACTTTATTAATCTTTTCTATTTTATATTTTAAACTCTTACTATTTTCTTTAAATAAATCCTTACACTCTTTTTCCTTCTCAAAATCATTATATAAAGTATTAAAATAATCAAGCATAGTCTTTAATTCTATACTAGAATCAGTCATATCAAGATTTTTCAATCGACTAACAATATTTTCAATTTTCGTCTTTATCTCTTTAATATTATATTCAACATTCAAATAATCAAGTGGATAACCATCTCTTAACATTCTAAAATATAGAGTTGTCATCTCATCGATTTTATTTGGCAGTAAAACAGTCGCCATTAAAACAATAGAAGGAGCCTCATCAATAATCTTTTTAAATTTATTTATATCCTCTTCCAAAGACAAAACTATTTTTTCTACCAAAACATAATCGTTTAAGTCCATAGCATCCTCAAACTCTAAAAACTTCTTATCCAAATAATCAAAATGCTCTTTAATATTATCAGTTACTGGTCCATAATCTTTAATAGTTCTCTCAAACTTACTTTGAAGTTCACGATAATTAATCTTAAGTTTAGTAATTAAAGCCCTATTTCGCTCCTCTGAATTAGTAATAATTTTTATCTCATCAAGAAGTGAAGAACTCTTTTTTTGCAAAGCAGCAATTTGCATCTCAATATAAGCAATTTTTTTAACCGCTTGTTTATATTCAGCTTTATCAATTAAAAATTCAGCATCACTAATCATATCAGTTAATTTAGGAACTTCATCTTCTTTTATAAGTTTAAAAGTTGTATCCCAATCATCAAGTTTAGTTTTCAAATTATCTGTTTTAACTAAATCTTTAACTTTAGATATTTCAGATAAAATTGGCACTCCAATCAACTTATTTTTCTCCACATCTAATTCATTAATTTCTTGGCGATATCTACTGGTTCTTTTTCTTTTAACTACCATAAAAGTTACAAAAATCAAAATTAAAGCAACTATGGCAGTAGTTAAAGTCACTAATAAAACATTTTGATCCATACGACTTCACCTTCTTCTTATAAATATTTTACCATATAATTAATTATTTTACAAAAGTATTTTACAAATTATACAAACTTTATACAAAACTTATAATTTATTTTAAAAAAAACTATAAAGAGATTAATCTTTATAGAAACAATTTATTTTCTTTTACTTTTAGTTTTAACTTGCGACTTATCATATCTATTAGGATCAATAAGCTCATCAGCTTGAACATAAGAAATACTAGGTTGATTATCTATCTTTGTATCCTTCTTCTTATTAGCAGGATTATACAAATTAATAAAGTTAGTAAGTGCTTTTATTATTATATTTCTATTACTAGTTATTTGTTCTTTTTTAGAATCATCATAACTAGCAATCTTATTATTAACATTGTCTCCTACTAAAATAACAATAGTATTCATAATAACACTACAAATACAAGATAATTCTGATTCTGTAAGCTTTCTTTTTCCTTTTTCAATATTAATTAAATCTTCCTCACTAATCCCTACACTTCTTGAAAATTCTTTTATAGAATTTCCTAAAAACATCCTAATATTTTTTAAATCTTTTTCTGGTGTTCTAAGCTCTAGTTTTTGTTTTTTCAATCTTATCACTCACTTTCTAATTCAAATATAGCATCCCTAAGTTCAACCGCTTTTTCAAAATCTAACTTACTAGCAGCAAGTTTCATCTCCTGTGTCAAACGATCAATTAACTCACGTTTTTCTTTTTTACTATATTTATCTTTTTTCTTATTATCAACCTCTAACTCATTAGAAACAACATCATGAATTTGTTTAATAATAGTCTTTGGTATAATACCATGTTTTTTATTATATTCTTCTTGAATCTCACGACGACGCTTTGTCTCCTCAATCGCCTCTTGCATTGACTCACTAATGGTATCTGCATACATAATAACATGTCCATTTGCATTTCTTGCACATCTACCAATTGTTTGAATTAAACTTCTTGTACTTCTTAAAAATCCTTGTTTATCCGCATCCATTATTGCAATTAAACTTACTTCTGGAATATCAATTCCTTCTCTTAATAAGTTTATGCCAATTAAAACATCATATTTACCAAGTCGCAAATTTCTAATTATCTCTAGACGCTGTAAAGATTTAATTTCACTATGCAAATAAGCAACTTTAATATCTAAACTCTTTAAATAATTAGTAAGCTCCTCAGCCATTCTAATAGTTAAAGTTGTAACTAAAACACGCTCATTTTTTTGAATTCTAATATTAATATTCTCAATTAAATCATCAATTTGATTTTTACTTGGCTTAACACTAATGGTTGGATCTAATAAACCAGTTGGACGAATTATTTGCTCCGCAACATCATTATCTACTTTTTCTAACTCATAATCACCGGGAGTTGCCGATACATAAATAGCTTGCTTTATTTTAGATTCAAACTCTTCAAAACGAAGAGGCCTATTATCTAGAGCACTAGGTAGTCTAAAACCATAATTAACTAAGTTTTCTTTTCTAGCGCGATCGCCATTATACATTCCCCTTACTTGTGGCAACGTAACATGCGACTCATCTACTACCAAAAGAAAATCATCACCAAAAAAATCAATTAATGTAGTTGGAGTTTCTCCCGCTTCTTTCAAAGCCATATGACGAGAATAATTTTCAATACCGCGACAAAAGCCAGTTTCAAGTAACATTTCCATATCGTAATTAGTTCTCTCACGAAGACGTTGTTCTTCTATTAATTTATTATTTTCTTTAAAATATTTTAGTCTTTCTTCTAGCTCTTTTTTAATATTTGCAACTGCTATTTTTAATTTATCATCACTAGTAACATAGTGTGAAGCTGGAAATAATGACATACTTTTTTTACTTTTTATAATTTTTCCAGTAACGGTATCAAACTCACAAATACGTTCAACAACATCCCCAAAAAACTCAATCATTATTCCATTTTTTCTCTCACTAGCCGCAACTAATTCGATAATATCTCCTTTAACACGAAATGTTCCTCTTTTTAAATCCATGTCGTTTCTCTCATATAGCATATCAACCAATTTTTTCAAAACATAATCACGATCAATCTCATCCCCAACATTTAACGTTAACATCTTTTTTTGATATTCACTAACTTCACCAATACCATATATACAAGAAACTGAAGCTACAACAATAACATCATCTCGCGTAAGCAAACTACTAGTAGCCGAATGTCTCATCTCATCTATCTCATCATTAACAGACGAATCTTTTTCTATATAAGTATCAGTTGTTGGTATATAAGCTTCTGGTTGGTAATAATCAAAATAACTAATAAAAAATTCAACCCTATTTTCTGGAAATAATTCTTTTAATTCCGAATATAATTGTCCTGCAAGCGTCTTATTATGTGCTAAAACTAATGTCGGTTTATTTACTTCATTAATTACATTAGCAATTGTAAAAGTCTTTCCTGTTCCAGTTGCCCCTAGTAATACCTGATGCTTTTTTCCTTCTTTTATTCCAGATACCAACTTTTTAATAGCATCCGGCTGATCACCACTAGGACTATATTTAGATACTAATTTAAACATAAGTATTCTCCTTTTTCATATTTGCTTGCATTTGCAAAGATATTCTAGCACAAATATATAAAAATGTCAAATAAATAGCAAACAAACGTTTAAAAAAGAAGTAAACATTACTTCTTTTTAACTATACTTACTATCTATTCCATAATATTCTTCTAAAGTTATCCAATTACCATTATTATATAATTTGGTCGCTAACTCAACACCTACATATCTTAAATGCCAAGATTCATACATATAACCAGTAATATTATCTTTACCTTTAGGATAACGTAAAATCAAACCATATTTATAACAATTATTACTTACCCATTTTCCCTCTTTAGTATTAGCAAAAGACTCATCAATAGTATTCAAATCAAAGGCTAGTCCAGTCTGATGTTCTGAATGTCCCGCTCTTGCAGAATAAGTATCAGCATTAGCTACTCCATCACGAGCTACATAATTATTATATAAAGTCTTTTGAGTATAATAAGAACGATAACCACTAGAAATATATAAATTAAGTCCCTCTTTACTAGCATCTTTTTGCATACTATTAAAAGCATTAGTAGTATTAATAGTAAGTCCACTACCATATTCTTCAGGTAAACTATAAGTCTTATTAACTATTAAAACTCCATCAATATAAGTAACTCCATCTACGACTTTAGCAACAAAACCTTTACTAGTAACAAAGCTTCTATTATTAGGATCCTCAACAATATTTAAAATAAAATCATAGCTAACTTCATTCCCAGAAGAATCTTTAGCAACATATTTTAAATTATATTTACCCGCTTTATCTAAATCGTAATCCCCTTCAATTTCCACTTTAATATCCTCTTTAGAATTATCGCTAACAGTAGCGTACTTAACTAAATCAACCTCATCATCTATATTTATAGTAATATTATCCTCTGCCTCAATTACAGGAGCAGTAGTATCAACAACATTAATATCAAACTTATAAGTCTCTTTTTTATCTTTATTTTTAAGCTCTATTTCTAAACTTTTAGTTCCCAAACTAGATGTATCTACTTCTACATCTTCTGATACAACTTCGCCATTTTCTATTTTATCAATAAAAGATAAAAGCTTTACTTTACTATTTATTTCTACTTCTAAATCATCTTTTAAAATAACATTTATCTTACTAGAATTAATCTTATTAACAACAAATAAAATAATCCCAATAATAATTATAATTAAAACTAAAACGACACTAATGATTGTAATAATTTTCTTCTTACTTTTTTTATTTCTTCTTACTTTCTTCATCTATTTCACTTCTTTACATATTCTAACATAATATTTAATACTTCATCAATAGTCAAATTAGTAGTATCTATTTCTAAAGCATCTTTTGGTTTTATAAAACTCTTATCAATAATATCTTTCTGATCACGAGCCTCTAAATTACTTTTAACTTCCTCATAAGTAACATCTTGCCTATCTTTAATAGCATCAAATAACCTCTTAGCACGCACATCAATTTCTGCACATAAATAAAACTTATAATCAGCATCAGGCGCAATAATAGTCCCAATATCTCTTCCCTCAATTACAACATCACCAGCATCTACAAAAGACTTTTGTATTTGACGAATTGCTGTTTTCAAAATCGGTAATCCCGCATATTTAGGCGTAAAAACAGATACATCCTCATCTTTTATTCTATAAGTTACATCAATTCCATCAAGAAAAACTTTTTGATTATCTTCCTCAATCGTAAAATCAATATTTAAATTTACAACTTTATTAAATAACTCTTCCGCATTATTTGGATCTATTTCATTATTCATAATTTTTAAAGCGACACAGCGATAAATAGACCCAGAATTTAAATACTTAAGTCCTAAAGCCTTAGCCAAATTAAAGGCTAGAGTTGATTTACCAGTCGCAGACATTCCATCAATTGTAACTACCATAAATCTCCCTCCTGAAAATAAAGATTATTTTTCTTCTCATAACCTAATGTCGTAGATAAACCATGTCCCGGATACACTATGGTATTATCATCATATTTTTTTATCTTATCAAGTGAATTTTTCATCTCTACTTTACTTCCTCCTTCTAAATCAACTCGACCAACACTATCCAAGAAGATAAAGTCTCCAACAAACATACACTTATCTTCTTTAAAATAATAAGTTATACTATCATTACTATGTCCTTTTGTATAAATAACTTGAAATTTAAAAGGACCTATTTCATAATCTTGTTCTAATAAATTATTAATATCATAAACCTTAACTTTATAATCTTCTAATATCTTATCAAGAGCTCCTACATGATCAAAATGATGATGAGTTATTAAAACACCTAATACTTTTTTATTATCAAGCTTATTTTTTATCTTCTCATACTCATCTCCTGGATCAATAACTAAAACAAAATTATCAATATCTAATATATAACAATTACACATCAAAGATCCAACTTTAACTATATCTACTTTCATTATTCCTCCTATTTATCTTGCTTATTAGTAATTAAAAATTTAATGCCAACTCCAATCAATAAACCAAGATAAGCTTCTAATAAATGCCAAAAAACATAAATAAAAGCCGAATCATTATAATAGATAAAAATACTAGGAATAAACAAAACTGAAATAAATATTGGATAAAAGTATTTTAATTTATTATTAGATATAAATCCAAATATAGAAGATAAAATCAAAGTTGCAACCACTACAAATAAAATAAGTCCCATCTCTTGTCCTTTTGGTGTAAAAAGTGGTAATACATAAAAAACCAATAATTGAATAAATATAACTACACTTTCTTTTATATTTTTAGGCACACTATCATCCTTCCTCTAACTATTATACTACAGACAAATAATTTTAACAAGAACTAACAAAATAAAAAACTAGCAATCGCTAGTTAATTTTCAATTGGTAGTCTGTACGGGACTTGAACCCGTGAATAATGCCTTGAGAGGGCACCGTGTTAACCGCTTCACCAACAGACCATAATAATGCTTAAGACATTATTATTTTAACATATAAATTTTAGTTTGACAAGCATATTTTATTTTTTTATACGAACTAATGCCTTTTGCATATTTTGACTATGATAATCAACTTTATAACCGATCTGTATACACTCTTGTAGTAAACGACGCTGTTCTGATAACTTCATACCATCGGTAAATATTGCTTTTAAATCACACAATATATTAAATAAACTCTCATCATTATAATCTAAATATTCTAAAAATTCATCACTAAATTTAAATCTTACTTTAATCTTACTCTCATTTAAATCTTGCAACAGCTCATTATATTTTAAAAAATCTCTTGCACGAATTTGATCTACTTTTTCTTGCTTATTTTTCTTTCTTTCTTCCAATAATTCTCTAAAAACAACTAAATCTGGTTCATTTTTAATTCTCATATTAATAAGTTCTAATTCTCTACAACATACTTTATCAAAGAAATTTGAAAAATAGCTCACATCACTACAAAGATGTTTTTCACTAAATAAAAGTAAATTTTCAGAATTTCTTTGATATACATATGTAAAATATAACTCCATTAATAATTGTAAATCAGGTTTAGGACCAATTAAATATTTATTAATGTCATAACCACGCTCTGTTATTTTGCGAAAATCATAATCAATTAAATTAACATAACTCCACCCTAATGGACTACATCTTCTTTTCAACTCTTCTTCTGCTTGTTTTCTTATGTTACTATCATTTCTGTCATCAACAATCATAAATGTTAAATTGGAAATAGGTAGTTTATTAAATTTATGCATAAACGCCTCCTGTTATTTTTATTTAATGTTAATAAACCTATTTTTTATTCTATCTGTTCCTAATAACTTTAATATTTCATATAAATCAGGACTCATAGTAGATGTAGTTACAGCAACCCTAATAACAGTTGCAATATCCGATACGTTACCCTTATAATTATCAGGATTTAATTTATATTCTTTCATATCAGGACAATAACCAAAACTACTAGCTAACTCTTTTATTTTATTAAACCAAGTATCCTTATCATCTTCTATATCATAATAATTATTAATATAACTATCTAATATTTCACTAATTTCTTTTTTATCATTAATTTTTGCCCAATTATATTCTAAATCAGTAAAATATTCATCATACATATACCATATATGCGATTTAATAGAAGAAAATGTATCATAATCTTTTCTAGGCTTTTTTTGATTTCTCTCAATATTAAAGATACTAATAGAATAATCTTTATATTTTTCTAAAAGTGATGCAAACTCTTTATCAAACTCTAATGCCCATTTTAAAGCATAATTATACACTTCTAAAGCAGTTAATCTACTAATATAATTTCTAGAAATATTAATTAACTTATCTAAATCAAATAAAGTACCACTAGCACTAACCTTTTTAAAATCAAACTTAAAATCTTCTATTTTAGCCGTTGGATTAGCATCTAAAAAAGCTTCAAAATTAGAATTAGCAATCGTCATCAAATACAACTTAACAGCCTCAATTGGAACACCTTTTTCATGATAAAAACTAATTGCGGCCTCTTTATCTTTTCTTTTCGATAATTTACGACGAACACCATTTTCATCTATTTTCATAACTAAACCTAAATGAGCATATTTTGGCACTTCAAAACCTAACATCAAAAATAGTTGCAAATGAAGAGGAACTGAAGACAACCATTCTTCACCTCTTAAAATATGAGTAGTTCTCATTAAATGATCATCAATCACATGAGCAAAATGATATACTGGTATACCATCACTTTTTACTAGTACATGATCAATATCATTTTCTGGAAAAATAACCTTACCACGAACTAAATCATTTACTACTACTCTTTTTTCAAAATCACCAACTGATTTTAGACGAATAACATACTTCTCTTTATTTTCAATACGGCGATACGCCTCATCAACACTCATATTACGACAAGTTGCATATTTAGAATAATAACCAATTCGCTCTTTTTTAGCCTCTTGATTAGATCTAATGTTTTCTAAATCCGTCTCAGTACAAAAACAAGGATACGCTAAATCATTTTCAATCATATACTTAGCATAAACATTATAAATTTCCTGACGTTCACTTTGAATATATGGTCCATACTCTCCTTTTTGAGAGTCCTCACTCATTACTCCTTCATCGGGAACTATTGAAAAATTAGCCAAATCATCAATAATTTTAGATATTCCATTTTCTACCTTTCTCTTATTATCAGTATCCTCAATTCTAAGATAAAAAATCCCATTAGTATCTTTAGCAACCTTATTAGCAATGAACGCTGATAATAAATTTCCCATATGAATAAAACCTGTTGGACTAGGAGCATATCTAGTAACTATTTGGCTATCATCTAATTTTCTTTTTGGATATTTTTTTTCTAAATCATAAATTGTCTCTGTTACATTTGGAAACATTAAATTTGCTAAATCTTTTCTTGTCATAATATCACTCTTTCTTTAATTGGCTGCCCCAGTTAGATTCGAACTAACGATCTCGGAGTCAGAGTCCGATGCCTTACCGCTTGGCCATGGGGCAATATAGTATAAAACTCGAAATATAAAATCTCGAGTATAATCCATTTGGTAGCGCCGGAGGGATTTGAACCCACGACCCTTCGGGTATGAACCGAATGCTCTAGCCAACTGAGCTACAGCGCCAAAAAAAGAAGTACATATAAAGTATATAATTTTATTAAGTAATTGTCAATATTTTTTTCATATTTTTTATAAATTGTTGATTTTCATTTGGAATGCCGTTTTAATAAATTTGCGGCATTTAGTCTGATTATAGTATAATATATACCAT
>CALVSA010000025.1 GCA_944358825.1 uncultured Bacilli bacterium | reverse complement strand
ATATAAAATATCCTCGTTTTCTTTATATTTTATAAGCCTTTTCTAAAAATTTGCTCCCCACTCAAATTTGTAGAGCCAATTTTTTTAAAAATAGCACATAAAATATCACGATAAATAGCCAAAAAAGTGATAAAAAACAATAAAGACTTGCAAAAATAAAGAAAATGTGCTATTATATTAACCGTAATGACAAACCGATGTTGTCAGAAGGGGGAGAAAAAAATGAAAAAAAGATTCAAGAAGACTATTTTAGGTACGTTTTTTGTAGCTCTACTATTAATTTTACCTTTCGTAAATAAAGGTGGAGTAGAGGAAGTAAAAGCAGCAGAAAACTGTCATACTCATACTAACTATTATTTCTATAGCTTAGTAGCAGGATATAACAGTTATTCTAACGTTAAATTACCATATCAAAGAGCTCATACATCATATTTTTCTGATGAATTGCCAGAAGGAGCAGTAATTGAAACTGCACAATATAACTGGCTAGATTTAGAGGCAGGAGAAGATGGATGGACAATTTCAAAATTCTGGAACACAGACATAACTATTGATGATAATAATAAAACACCAGAAGGAGCTCCTAAACCTAAGAAAAATGGTGATGAATGGTATTTCGCACATGCTCTAGCATGGGTTAATGACGAAAACGGACAAGAAAGAGAAGATATTGTCGAACCAACCCAATATGCTACATCTGATTTAATCAGAAATAGTTATTATGCACAAGCAACAGACGGTGCAATGCCACTTAGAATTCAAGATTCAGCTAATAACTTAATTCCAGGTAGTGTAAAAAGGGTAATCGGAACAGAGTGGACTAAAGTTGCAGAAACAGTTAAAGCTCAAGGTAGTGGTGGAAGTCATCCGACAGACGGTCTAATATGGATCCCAGCCTTACTACAAGTTAAATTTGATGTTTGTGAATCAACACCAGATCCTGAACCAGAACCAGAGCCAGATTCAAAATATAACGTAATTGTTAAATATGTAGATGATGAAACAGATCAAGAAATAAGAGAACAAACTAATCTTGGAAGTTTCAAAACTGGTGAAGACTACGCTACAACATGCTATGATACAATTGATGATTATACATTAGTAAGCGAAAAAGAATTAGGTGGAACTATGGCAAATAGTGATGTAACATTATATTGTAGATACAACTTGCCTGATGAAGAACCAGATCCAACTCCAAATCCAACCTTTGATTTAACCATTAACTATTTGGATAAAAATACTGGAAATCCAATAAAAGATCCATATCATGATCCAAATGCATATTCAACTGGAGATAATTATACTGCTGAATGTTTAGATTCAGTTGGAAATAGTTACATATTAGATAGTTACGAAGGAAGTTTAACTGGAACATTCGCTGATAAAGACATCGTTATTAACTGTTTATATACAACAGAACCAGCACAAACATCAGATATTCCAATTCATATAGTATTCATCGTAGCTGGAGCTGCATTAGCGTACAGTATCTACTATCTTGTAAAATATTATAAAAAAGAAAGTAGTGTTTAAAAAGTTTAACTAAAAAAGTTAAGCTTTTTTTGTCAAATAACTTGATAGTTATTTAAAAATAAAATAAAATGGTATATAATAATAATGAGGTGTAAAAATGAAAATAAAAATCGGAGTTTTATTCGGCGGAAAAAGCGTAGAACATGAATTATCAATTTTAACTGCAATTCAAGCAATGGATCAAATAGATACTGAAAAATACGAAATAATTCCTATTTATATTACTAAAAACCTACAATTCTATAGTGGTGGTATGCTACGATATATAGATAGTTACCGTGATTTTAATTTAATTAAAAGATATGCCAAAAAGATTAATTTAGTTAATAAAGACGGTCGTTTTATACTACAAACTTGTGGACATATAAAAAAAGAATATAATGAAATACATATGGCATTTCCAATAGTTCATGGAGCTAAAACAGAAGATGGAACATTACAAGGTTATCTACAATTATTAGGAGTTCCTTGTATTGGTAATTCAGTGTATGCATCTGCAGTAGGTCAAGATAAAGTATTTATGCGTCAAATACTAGAATCTGCTAATTTGCCACTAACAAATTATGTATGGTTTTTTGATACAGATTATTTAAATAATAAAGAAGAATTATTTAAAAAAATTAATAGTCTAAAATATCCTTTAATATTAAAACCTGCCACATTAGGTAGTAGTATTGGTATTGAGATAATCAAACAAAAAGAAGAATTAGAATCTGCAATTGAAAAAGCAATAAAATACGACAACAAAATTTTAATTGAAGAAGCAATAGAAAGCTTAATTGAATACACTTGCAGTGTACTTGGAAATACCAATAGACTAGATACTTCAGATATTGAAGAAATAATTAAAAACGATGGCATAAAAAAATATTCTGATA
The DNA here is from genome assembly GCA_944358825.1 of uncultured Bacilli bacterium. Taxonomy (GTDB): domain Bacteria; phylum Bacillota_I; class Bacilli_A; order RF39; family UBA660; genus CALVVX01. The sequence continues at coordinate 15,486 of CALVSA010000025.1, read as the reverse complement.
AAATATTAAAACCTGCCGATTTAGAAAACAATGACAATTTAGTTAGAAATATACCTGCAGATATTTCCCAAAAACTACAAAAAGACATTGAAAATTATAGTAAAGAGACTTTTAGACTACTTAATTTAAAGGGAATTGCTAGTATTGATTTCTTATATGATAAAGCAACAAAAAAATTATACGTAGATGAAGTAAATACAATTCCTAATTATTTTTCTCATCATCTTTGGGAAAATAAAAATGTATCTTATAAAGAAATAATAAATTATTTAATAAGTGAAACTATAAAAAATGTCAACAAAGAAAAAGAAATGACATTAACAATTGAAAATAACGTCATTGATGTAATGAAACCAACAGATATTCAGGAGTTAAAATAATGTATGGATATATAAAGGGTAATATAGTAGAAATAGAAGCAAATTACATCATTGTCGATAATAATAATATTGGCTATATGATATATGTAGCCAATCCTTATTCTTATAAACTAAATAGTGAATATTTAATTTATACATATACAAATGTTAAAGAGGATGAACTATCATTATATGGTTTTAATAAAAAAGAAGAAAAAGAAATGTTTTTAGATTTAATATCTGTAAAAGGAATTGGTCCTAAAGCTGCAATAACAATATTAGCAAGTGTAAGTGTTGAAGGAATAAAAGACGCAATTGAAAGAGAAAATATTTTGTATTTAAAAAAAATCCCTAAAATAGGAGATAAAGCCGCTCGTCAAATAATTTTAGATTTAAAGGGAAAACTTACACCATCGGCACTAAATACAAATAAAAATAGCGAATTAAACGAAGCCCTACTAGCGTTAGGCTATAAGCAAAAAGATATAAATAAAATAATTAGTAATGTTAATAATACTCTAACAATCGAAGAACAAATAAAAGAAGCATTAAAATTGCTATTAAAATAGAAAGTAGGATATCATGGACATAAAAAAAAGAATAGATGAATTAAAAGAAATAATTTTTCGTGCAAATCGTGAATATTATATGCTAGATAACTCAATAATTTCTGATCAAGAATATGATCGCTATATGCAAGAATTAATGACTTTAGAAGAAAAATATCCTGAATACAAAACAAATGATTCACCAACTCAAATAGTTGGTTCCAAAGTATTAGATAAATTTGCCAAAGTAACACATAAAATTCCTATGTTAAGTTTAGGTAATATTTTTAACGAAAGCGAAATAATAAACTTTGATAAAAGAATCAGAAAAGAAATAGATAATCCTAAATACGTATGTGAGCTTAAAATAGATGGATTATCAGTAAGTGTTACTTATAAAAATGGTATTTTAATCCAAGGTGCAACTCGTGGTGATGGGACAATTGGAGAAGATATAACTAATAATGTAATGACAATTAAAAGCTTACCTCACACTTTAAATCAAAAAATTGATATTGAAGTAAGAGGAGAAATATATATGAGAAAAGACGTCTTCGAAAAAATAAACGAACAAAGAGCCAAAGAAGGAAGAAGTCTGTTGCAAAATCCTCGTAATGCCGCAAGTGGAAGTGTTCATCAACTAGACTATAATATTACCAAAAATCGCCATTTAGATTGTTTTATTTATCATCTCCCTAATCCTTTTGATTATGATATATATACACATCATGAAGCACTAGAATTTATGGAAAAATTAGGATTTGTAGTTAATAGTAATCGTATTTTAGCAAATAATATTAAAGAAGTTATCGATTATATAAATTATTGGACAGAAAATAGAAATACTCTTCCTTATGAAATAGATGGAATTGTTATTAAACTAGATGATATAAATAGTCAAAATAAACTAGGTTTTACCGCTAGAACACCTAAATGGGCAACAGCTTATAAATTTCCTGCTGAAATAGTCAAAACAAGACTAATAGATATTATCTTTACTGTAGGAAGAACAGGGAAAATAACTCCCAATGCCGTTTTAGAACCAGTAAAAATAGCGGGCAGTACCATTGCACGTGCAACATTGCATAATGAAGATAACGTCGTTTATAAAGATATTAGAATTAATGATAAAGTATTAATAAGAAAAGCAGGAGATGTAATTCCTGAAGTCGTTTGTGCAGACAAAAATGAACGCAATGGCAGTGAGAAGAAATTTGTAATGATCGAAAACTGTCCTATTTGCAATACAAAATTAATCAGAAAAGAAAAAGAAGCCGATTATTATTGCCCAAACATAAATTGTGATGCAAGAAAAGTAGAAACAATTATTCATTTTGCAGAACGAGGGGCAATGAATATAGAAGGTTTAGGAGAAAATGTTATAGAAGATTTATATAATCAAGGATTTATAAAAAAAATAACCGATATATATCATTTAGAAAAATACGAACAAGAATTAGTACTACTAGAAGGTTTTGGCCCAAAATTAATTAGTAATTTAAAAGAAGGAATTGAAAATAGTAAACAAAATTCATTAGAAAAACTAATTTTTGGTCTTGGAATTAGACAAGTTGGTAGTAAAACTGCTAAAATCTTGGCTCGTCAATTTAAAGACATAGATAATCTTATCGAAGCTGATTATGAAAAATTAAATAATATCAATGATATAGGACCTATTATTGCTAAAAATATTGTTGATTATTTCAAAGATCCTCAAAATTTAGAATTAATTAGTGAATTAAAAGAATTAGGAATTAATACAAAATATTTAACTCAAGAAAGTGAAGATAAAGAAGAATTTTTAAATAAAAAATTTGTTCTAACAGGAACATTAACTAACATCACTAGAGAACAAGCTCAAAAATTAATTGAAAATTATGGAGGTAGTGTTAGTAACTCTGTAAGTAGCAAAACAAATACCCTAATTGTAGGAGAAAATCCTGGTAGCAAATATGATAAAGCAATAAAATTAAATATTCCAATATGGAACGAAGAAGAATTTCTAGATAAAATCAAATAGTTGTAATCAAAACAAATATATGCTATAATTTGGATAATAGGAGTGATAGTGTGAATAAAAGAAAAAGAAGAAGGAAAATAAAACCAATTGCAATTGTTATTTTAATAGCAATATTATTAATAATTATAATAGGAGCAGTTTTATTATTCAAACCAAAAGAAGAGAAAAAAGATGATGTAACAAGAATGATATCAATTACAACTTTAAGTGAAGCAAAATCTTTTGCAGAAGAACACAACTTGAATTTAAATGTTTCATATGAATACAATGATGAAATAGAAAAAGATAAAATTATTAGTCAAAGTATTAAAGTAAATAGTGAAATAAAAGAAAATCAAGACCTAGATATCGTTGTATCTTTAGGAAAATTAGATAAGGAAAAACTCGCAAGCGATAAGATAAATGAACTTGGAACAGTTCCTATTATGATGTATCATGGCATTATAAATAAACCTTCAGATCAAACAGAATATACAGGAGGAAACGTTGATAAAGATGGTTATAATCGAACTAGTGAGGCTTTCTATAAAGATTTAGAATTTTACTATGAAAATGGTTATCAAATGATAAGATTAAATGATTATGTAAATGGAAAAATAGATGTTGACTATAAAAAAAGCCCAATTATTTTAACATTTGATGATGGAAATGATAATAACATAAAAGTTACAGGTCTAGATGAAGATGGCAATATAATTATCGATGAAAATTCTGCCGTAGGAATTTTAGAAAAATTTAAAAAAGAACATCCAGATTTTAATGTAACAGCAACTTTCTTTGTCAATGGCACATTATTTAATCAACCAGAATACGATGAGAAAATAATTAAATGGCTAGTAGAAAATGGCTATGATGTTGGTAACCATACTGAAAATCATCTAGATATAAAAAAATCAAGTAGCGAGCAAGTTCAAAAAGAAATAGTAAGCGTATATCAACAATTAGAAGAAATAATTCCTGATAAATATGTAAAAATAATTGCTTTACCATTTGGTAGCCCATATAGTAAAGATCATAGTAATTATAAATATGTATTAAATAGCACATATAATAATAAAAGCTATGAGACAATTGCGGCCCTACGAGTAGGGTGGGAACCAGAAGTCAGCCCTTTTCATAAAGACTTTGATAAAACCTTTTTAAAAAGAGTGCGTGCTTATGATAATAATGGAGAAGAATTCGATATAGAAATGGTTTTCAATATGCTAGAAACAAAAAGATATATATCAGATGGTAATGTTGATACAATTGTTACAAGCCAAGATAATAGTGATCTTATTGGAGATACTAATTTAGAAGTAATCTATTATTAGAAAGGTTTAAACAATGAATAATAAAGGCTTTGCAATATCAGGAATATTATATGGAATACTACTTTTATTTATAATGATACTATTATCGCTATTATACGCTTTAGTAACAAGATTAGATAGACTAACTACCTTAGTAGAAGAAGTAAATCAAAGTGTTGAAAATACAAATTCTAAAGACATTAATCAAACAATAGATACCAGTAACTATTACATAACAGAATATCGTGGTAAATACGAAATAACACTAAATGGTAATACTTGCTATGCTTATTTACCAAAAGATACTTTACTAAAAATAAATGGTAGTCAAATTAACTATAGTCTACCAGATGAAGAAGGTAATATAGATCCAACTAATGATGAGAATTTAAATTCACTATCACTAATTAATTGTACCAATAATAGTGTTAATACATTTAATATAGCAAAAGTTTATACATCTATTTCTTAAAATGAAGTATTTGACAACTTCATTTTAATTTTGTATAATCACAAGAAGAGGAAGTGAATAGGATGAAAATAGAATATACATTATTTCATAAAGATAAAAAAACAAATGCAAGATATGGTGAAATCAAAACAAATTATGGAACATATGAAACTCCAATATTTATGCCAGTTGGAACACAAGCAACAGTAAAAACATTATCACCAGAAGAAATAAAACAAATGCATGCTGGAATAATATTATCTAATACCTATCATTTATGGCTACGACCAGGAGCGGACATTGTAAAAAAAGCAGGAGGTCTACACAAGTTTATAAATTACGATGGCCCAATATTAACCGATTCCGGAGGATTTCAAGTTTTTTCTCTTGCTAAACCCAAAGACATAAGCGAAGAAGGCGTAGAATTTAAAAGTCATATTAATGGCGACAAATTATTTTTAACTCCTGAAAAATCAATTGAAATACAAAATAAATTAGATAGTGATATAGCAATGTGTTTTGATGAATGTCCACCATATCCTGTAACTCATGAATATATGCAAAAAAGCGTAGAAAGAACAATTAGATGGGCAAAAAGATGCAAAGAAGCTCACAAAAATTCCAATCAAAGCTTATTTGGAATTGTACAAGGTGGAGAATTTGCTGACTTAAGAAAATATAGTGCCGAAGAAACAGTTAAAATCGATTTCGATGGCTATTCAATCGGCGGAACAAGTGTCGGAGAAGACAAAAATACAATGTATAAAATGATTGATTATGCAGTTAAATATCTTCCCTCAAATAAAGCTCGTTATCTAATGGGAGTAGGAGAGCCTACCGACATATTAGAAGGTGTAGAAAGAGGCATTGATATGTTTGACTGTGTTTTACCAACTAGATTAGCTCGCCATGGTCATGCTTTCACTAGAATGGGTAAAATAAATTTAAAAAATGCCAAATACAAAGAAGATTTTAGTCCAATTGATAACTCTTGTGATTGTTATGCCTGCCAAAACTACACAAAAGCGTATATAAGACACTTAATTGTTGCTAAAGAAACATTCGGACAGCGTTTAATTTCTATTCATAATCTTCGCTTTTTAATCAAGTTAACTGAAGAAATAAGACAAGCAATTAAAGAAGATAGATTTTTGGAATACAAAACTAATTTTCTTGACAAATATCGCTAATTATAATATACTAATCTTATAGTAGAGGTGAAGCACATGGATATAAATAAAGCAAAAGAAATATTGGGAATAAATAAAGATAATTTTGATGAAAACGATTTAAAAACTGCCTGGAGAGAATTTAGCAAACTATATCATCCTGATTCACAAAATTTATCTGATATAGCAAGATTTCAAGAAGGAAATGAAGCACATTCTATTTTAAAAGATTACTTAACTAAAATAAATTTTAATGCTGATTATGTAAATAGAAAAATATTATCTCTAAATACTTTTTATATTGCCAATTTTTCTAATGTAAATATTCCTAAATTAGAAATTGTAAAATCAATTGAAGATGAAATAAATGCTTTAAAAAATAAATATGTTGATCAATATAACAATTTAAAAATCAATAACGCAGAACAATTTGAACAAGAATATAAAGAATTATCTGCTAAAATAGATCAAAAAGTAAGTACATATTTAAATAATTTATTTAAAGAAATGGACAGCAGTTACGTAAATGATCCTGAAATAAAAAGATTATATGATATAACTAAAGAAGAAATAAAAAGCCAAAATAACATCTATAGCATATATGATTTATATGACAAATACATGAAAAAAGTAGAAGATTATATTAATAAAACACCACTAACTTTAGAATATGTAAAAGATAAAAGCGACAGTCTAGCTAAAAAATACATCGGAGAGAAAGCTTTTTATAATAATGAAGCATATAAAAGAATTTTAACATGGATTAATCGCCTATGTTTAGAATTAGGATTTAAGTATAAAGATTATAATAACATCACGCAGTTTGAAAAATTTTATCAACAAATAGATCAAAAAATAGAAAAAGCAATTATTGAGTACCGCAATGATTTATTAGATGAACTAAAAAACGAAAAATTAAGTGCTAAATTTCCACAAATAGATGTCATCATAAACGGTGCTAAAATGAATATCTCAGGACAAACAAATATATCAACAATATATCAAATATATAACGAAACTAAACAAGAGATAGAAAAATCAATCAAAAATAAAATAAAAGAAGAATTAAATTATCAGACTGAAGTATTTAAAAAAGATCCTAATTATGATTTTGTAAAAAAAGTAGTTGAACGTAGTATGCAACATCAAATAGAAACTTACTATAAGCAAGCACTAAATGGAACATTAGAAAATAATTATCAAGCTAAATATCAACAAACACTATATAGAATATTTCAAGATTATCAATTATTAGTTAATAAAAAACAAGAGTTACTTGGAGAATTAGAACCATTTGTTGGACAACCATATGCAATAAATATAATTAATGAACTAAATAATGCTAAAGAATATGAAGAATTAGAAAGAGCGAATGTAAAAGCATATGAAGTAGTAGAAAAATTAAATAAAAATAATAAAGAAAAACAAATAGCTAATATTCAAAGTGAATTACTTGATAAATTAAGTGCTAAAGCTAAAAATTCTACTCCACATGAAATACGTCAATCACTAGCAATATTAGATAGTGCATTAGGTCTATTAGAAAGTTATTCTAAAGATCAACTAGATGTAAATATTAATATATTAAAACAAATTAATTTTAACAGTAAATTAGAAGATTTAAAACTTATAAAAGATGCATCAGTACAAGTTTCTCATTATAATGAAAATGAAGAAGATGATATATTGATGATTGATCTTGTAAGAGGAGCAGGGGCAAGAAGATAATATCTATTAATTTAGATATTTTTTTTGTAAAAGCTTTTAAAATCTTTGTTTTTGTTATATAATTAATATATATATTTTATAAAAGAGGTGCACTATGAGTATTAAATCGCAATATGTTACAATTGAAGAATTAATAACAAAAATAAAAGTATACAATAATGATGAAAAAGGCCTTGAATTAGTAAAAAAAGCCTATGAATTTGCTAAACTAAAACACTTTGGCCAAACAAGAATAACCGGAGAAGATTATATCCAACATCCATTAAATGTAGCTTTAATTTTAACAACTATCAATGCTGATTGCAAATGTATAGCAGCCGCTTTATTACATGATACAATCGAAGACTGCGATACCACTAGCGAAGAGTTAGAAAATCTTTTCGGAAAAGAAGTAACAATGCTAGTTAATTGTGTAACAAAAATAAATAAAATTAAATTTAGCAGTGTTTCTGAACAAATGGCTGCAAATCAAAGAAAAATTCTTGTGGGCCTATCAGAAGATGTTCGAGTAATTATTATTAAACTAGCAGATAGACTACACAACATGCGAACTTTATATGTCCTATCTGAAGAAAAGCAAAAAAGAAAAGCTCGCGAAACTTTAGAAATATTAACTCCAGTTGCACATCGCCTAGGTATAAATAAAATTAAAAGTGAACTTGAAGATTTATCACTACGTTATTTAAAACCAGATGCTTATTATGATATCGTTGAAAAGCTAAATAAAAAGAAAACAGAACGCGACGATAGTGTTGGCAAAATGCTAAATGAAGTATCTAATCTATTAAACGAACATAATATTAAACATGAAATAAAAGGTCGTAGTAAAAGTATATATAGTATCTATAATAAGCTAAATAAAGGTAAAAAATGGGAAGATATTTATGACATATTGGCCTTAAGAGTATTAGTAGATACCGAACAAGAATGTTATTTAGCATTAGGATTAATCCATTCTAAATATAAACCAGTTCCTAAACGTTTTAAAGATTATATTGCAATGCCAAAAACTAACTTATATCAATCACTACATACAACAGTTTTTGGAGTAGATTCATCTTTATTTGAAATACAAATAAGAACCTATGAAATGGACAAAATAGCCGAATACGGTATCGCATCTCATTGGTCATATAAAGAAAACAAAGATGGTTCTCTTGCCAATAAAGATATAATGGAACAAAAACTACAAATATTTAGAAATATTATTGAATTAAATAACGAAACAAATACTCCAGAAGAATTTATAAATAGTATAAAAAAAGATGTTTTAACTGATAATTCTATTTATGTATATACTCCCAAAGGAGACGTAATAGAGCTACCAGAAGGAGCAACACCAGTAGATTTTGCCTACAAAGTTCATAGTGAAGTAGGAAACAAAATGATTGGAGCTATTGTTAAAGATAGTATAGTACCTTTAAACTATAAATTAAAAACTGGAGATATCGTAAAAATAAATACATCAAAATTATCTAAAGGACCAAGTAAAGATTGGCTTAACTTTGTTGCAACTACACAAGCTAAAGCCAAAATAAAAGCATTTTATAACAAAATAAATAAAGATGAACTACAAACTACTGGTCAAGAATTATTAGAAAAAGAGATTCGTAAAAATAATTTAAGTATTAATGAGATTTTATCTAATAAAAATTTAGAATTAATAATTAATGAATTAAAACTAAAAGATATTATTGAACTATATACTTTAATAGGATCAGGAAAATATAGTCCTGCTAATATTTTAAAAATAATTAAAAAAGATAATTCACAAGATAAAAAAATACTAAAAGATAGTAATACTAAAAAAACATACAATATGTCAAAAAACGAAATATTAGTAGACGGATTAGGAGAAATAAAAGTATCACTTAGTAATTGTTGTAAACCAGTATATGGAGATGATATAATTGGTTATGTTACTAAAGGTTCAGGAATTACTATTCATAGATCCTGCTGTCATAATATAACTTCTACTGAAGAAAGATTAATAAACGTCAAATGGAATAGTGAAATAGGAAAAAAATACTTTACTGATTTATTAATATATACAACTTCTATGGATAATTTATTAGATATAATTACAAAAGCAGCTACTAATAATATTACCATTGATAGTATTACTACATTAAATAAAAGCGATTATAAAACTTATAGTATAACCATAATCGTTGAAAATAAGGAAAAATTAGAGAAATTCATTAACGATTTATATAATTTAACTGAAGTAGAAAAAGTAGAGAGGATTTTACGATGAAAGTAGTAATACAAAGAGCAAAAAATGCAAGCGTTAGTGTTAATCAAAAAATAGTGGGACAAATAGATCATGGAATAGTCTTACTAGTTGGTTTTAGCAACACAGACAATAGCAAAATAATAGACTACATGATAGATAAAATAATAAATTTAAGAATATTCGATGATGAAAATGGTGTTATGAACAAATCACTAATTGATATACAAGGACAAATATTATCAATTAGCCAATTTACTTTATATGCAAACTGTGAAAAAGGAAGAAGACCTAGTTACATTAATGCATTAAAAAGCGAACAAGCACAAAAACTCTATGATGAATTTAACACAAAAATAAAACTTAAAAATATAAAAATAGAAACAGGCATTTTTGGTTCAGATATGCAAGTTAGCCTAACTAATGATGGACCTGTAACAATAATTTTAGAAAGGAATTGATATAATGGAAAATAAAATAAACTTTAAACTAGTAAACATCGCCTTAATAATCACAATCGTTTGTCTATTATATTTAATAAGAGGATTATGGATGGGAATAATAGATGTTGCACTAGATATATTAATGCCATTTTTAATCGCTTTTGCTATCGCTTATGCACTATATCCTCTTACACAAAAACTAGTCAATAGTGGTTTTCCCAAATGGCTAGCTAATCTTTTAGTATTATTAATAACATTTGGTTTTATAATCACTATCATTATTCTTGTAATTCCAATGTTATATGAACAATTATTACTATTTTTGAGTAATATATCAACATTTATTAGTGATTTTTCCGATAAATACGCTATAAATCTGGGAGTTTTAGAATCATCATTAAGTGATATTTCATCTAGCCTAATTCAAAATGTAGGAAGCTCAATATCAAATGGTGCAATCAATGTTTTAAATGCTTCAGTTGGCTTTGCAACCGGTTTTATTGTAGTAGTATTTGTATTTATATATCTTTTAATAGATATGGAGAAAATAAGGAAAAATATCAAAAACTTTATTGGTAAAAAAAGAACAAAAGCATATAATTACATAAAGAAATTAGACCATGAAGTTAGCAACTATTTTTCAGGTTTAGGAAAAAATATATTGATCCAATTTGTCGAATATACAACAATATTCTTTATAATTGGACACCCTAACTATTTAATATTAGGAGTTTTAATGTCTATATCAACAATTATTCCAATTTTCGGAGGTTTAATTGTCAACATTCTAGCCTTATTAATCGCATCTGTTATTAATCCAACCTTATTTTGGCTAACATTAGCAGTATGCTGTGTATGTCCACAAATTGATAGTTACGTAATAGCTCCTAAAGTTTATGGAAAAACAAACCAAATACATCCATTAATCAATATCTTTGCCGTATTTGCAGGTGGAATATTAGGAGGAGCAGTTGGAATAATTATATCTCTACCAGTTGCTATCATAATTATTGCTACATATAAATACTTCAAAGAAGACATTGGTAATAAAATAGAAGAAATAAAAGTTAAAAAATAGGAGGCTATATGAAAAAAAAGTTAATATTTCTATTCGTAATTTGCATGATGTTTATACCACATATCGACGCTAAAGAATATGATAATGAAAAACTAATTATAGATAATAATATCGTTATTGATAATGATATAAATAGTTCGTCATTAATCATGGGAAATAGTGTTGAAGTAGATAGCAAAATCGGAGGAAGCGGTGTAATAGTAGGTAATGATATAAGCCTAAATTCAACTGCTGATTATCTAGTAGCACTCGGCACAAACATCACCTATAGTGGAAAAACAACAGATGCCTTAATGGTTGCTAATAAAATAGTATTAAATGAAAGTTCTAACATTAGTCGCGATATAACAATGTTTGCATCAACTGTCGAAGTATCAGGCTCTATTAATCGTAACATAACCATTTATGCTAAGGAAGTAATTATAAAAGATGCTCAAATTGCCGGCAATGTAAAAATAGTCGCAGATACAATAACAATCGAAGCAAATGCAGCCATTATTGGACAATTATCACATAATGATGATGCTAAAATAACTATATCTGATGTTGCAAGTATTGGTTCAGTTGATACTTTTGTAAGCGAAAAACATCATCCAGAAACATTTCTTGATAAAGTTAAAAATAGTGTCATTGGCATGGTAAATATATTAGTAGTTTTTGCTTTACTAGCATTCTTTAGCCCTAAATTATTTAACAAAATAGACGAAAAACGAAAAGAAATAATAAAAAATATAGGACTTGGATTTATTTTCTTACTACTATTACCAATCATTATTTTAATGCTTATAATAACAGTATTTGGATTATCACTTGGTGTCATCTTAATAGCAATATATCTATTAATGGTTTATCTATCAAGTATGATAACTGGATACTTAATTGGAAGTTTTATTTGGGATAAACTAATCAAAAAAGAAAAAAGAATATACCTAACAGGCGTAATTGGTATTTTAATATTATATACCTTAAAACTAATTCCAGTTGTTGGTATAATTATAACAGTAATATCAATAATGATTGGAGTAGGAACAATAATCTCATTATATAATAGAAAGAAAGTTTAACATGAAAACAAAATTAGAAATAGAAAAAGCCATTATAAAAAAATATCGAAAAGAAATATATGCAAGATTTATAAGAGCAATCAAAGACTTTGAATTAATCCAAGAAAATGATACCATAGCAATATGTATTAGTGGTGGCAAAGATAGCTTTTTACTGGCAAAATGTATGCAAGAATTAAAACGTCATAATAAATTTAACTTTAATCTAAAATATATCGTTATGAATCCTGGCTATAGTCAAGAAAACATTAACAAAATAATAGAAAATGCCAAATATTTAGATATACCAATAGAAATATTTAATTCCAATATTTTTGAAGTTGTAAAAGATTTTGGAAAAAACTCACCTTGCTATTTATGCGCAAGAATGCGTCGTGGTGCCTTATATGATTTTGCTAAAAAAAATAATTGTAATAAAATTGCTTTAGGTCATCATTTTAATGACGTAATAGAAACAATTTTATTAAATCAATTATATAATGGTAGCTTTTCCGGTATGTTACCAATACTAAATAGCGATAATTTTGAAAATATGCAGTTAATTAGACCACTATTCTATGTCAAAGAAAAAGATATCATTTCATGGGTTAAATATAGTGAATTAACCTTTATTGATTGTGCTTGCCAAGTAACAAAGAAAAATATCGGAAAAAGAAAAGAAATAAAAGAATTAATAAATGTTTTATTAAAAGAAAATCCAAATGCTGATATAAATATTTTCAATTCAATGTTCAACGTAAATCCTAATACTACAAAACAATTGTCAAATAAGCGTAAAAATGTTGAATAAATTAAATAGTTATGATATACTTAAATTAGCTAGGGGATACGCATTCTATAGTATAAAACCGACTAAAGATATATTAAGGGAAACTAATATATGTTATGTGTTGAAAGCTTGTTTTAAATAAGAATCCTAATTAGCATATTGTGTTTACCCACCTGTTGTGGAAACGCTGCGGGTTTTATCTTTAATAGAGCCGATCCTTTGGCTTTTTATTTTTTATTATATATCGTATTATTTGTATAACAAATACTTATAAAGATAAAACATATTTAACTAGAAAGAAGTGAATATTATGTTTGATAGAATGATTAATTTAATTGGTCAAGATAAATATGAACTAATAAAACAAAAAACAGTTGCCATAATTGGAATTGGAGGAGTAGGGACATATTCTCTTGAAACTATAATCAGAAGTGGTATTGAAAATATAATTATAGTTGATTATGATACATTTGATATAACTAATATTAATAGACAATTATACGCGACCACTAATACAATAGGTAAAAAGAAAATAGAAGTTGCTAAAAAAAGAGCACTGAAAATAAATCCTAAAATAAATATAATAACTATTGATAAAAAACTAGATAATAGTAATTTAGAAGAATTATTTAACTATAAAATAGATTATATAATAGATGCCTGTGATGATATAAATCTAAAAAAACTATTAATCACAAATTCAATAAAAAGAAAAATAAAACTAATTAGTTCAATGGGTACTGGTAATAAACTAGATCCTACTTCCTTTAAAATAACCGATATAAGAAAAACATCATATGATCCGATTGCTAAAATACTTAGAAAATATATAAAAGAAAATAATATAAAAGAAAAAGTTATGGTTGTATCATCCATAGAAAAGCCTAAAAAAACTAATAAAGTAAACTCTATTAGTTATGTACCATCAATTGTTGGTATTTATTTAACAAGTTATGTAATAAACGATATAATAAAGTAAAATTACTTTATTTTTTCTAATTTTTCCATTATATCTTTTAAAACAAGTTCATTCTTATTATTACGTGGTTTATAGTATTTTCTATTAATCAAATTATCTGGCAAATACTGCTGTTTTACATAACTATTAGGATAATTATGTGGATACAAATAAGTATTAGAAGGATTTTTTAAATGTCTAGGAACATCATAATTATTCCCAGATCTAATATCATTTAAAGCTAAATCAATAGCCATCTCAGCACTATTAGATTTTGGCGATAAAGCCATCTCAATAACAATTGCTGATAAAACAATTCTAGCCTCTGGTAAACCTAATCGCAAAGCACAGTTAATCGCTGCATCAACTTTTGGTCCCATAGTAGAATTAGCAAGCCCAATATCTTCATAGACAATAACAGATAACCTTCGACAAATAGCATCAATATCCTCGCCCTCAATAAGCCTTGCTAAATAATGAATAGAAGCATGAACATCACTACCACGAATAGACTTCTGCAAAGCACTTAGTAAATCATAATAACCATCACCATTTTTATCATACATTAAATTAGCTTTATTAACAAACATTGAAAGCACTTCTTTATTAATATGATGATCATCAGTAGCAAAATAAGCAATCTCTAACAAATTATAAGCAAAACGCAAATCACATCCACTTGCACTAGCAATAACATTAAAACATTCTTCATCTACTTTTATATCTTCTAATATATTATTATCTACAACTTTTTTTAATGCTTTAATAATATCATTTTTATTTAAATCATTTAACTCAAATATTTGACAACGACTTCTAATCGCAGGATTAATACTATGATAAGGATTAGAAGTAGTCATACCAATCAAAGTAATTAAACCATTTTCTAAATAGGGAAGAAGCAAATCTTGTTTATCCTTATTCATACGATGAATCTCATCGATAATTAATATTATTCCCTTATACATTTTAGCTTCTTCAATTACCACATCAAAATCCTTCTTATTATTAATAACAGCGTTCAATAATCTATATTTAAACCCAATCTCATTAACAATAGCCAAAGCAATTGAAGTTTTTCCTGTTCCTGGTTTACCACATAATATCATAGAAAATAATTTTTTATTTTTAACCAAATTACTAATAATCTTATTCTTACCAATCAAATGTTCTTGTCCAATAATATCATCTAATTTCTCTGGTCTAAGTTTATCCGATAAAATAGAATTATTCACAACATCACACTCTTTCTTAAATATTGTATCAAAAACTAAGTTAATTGTAAATAAATTAATTATGTGATATAATGTTTAGCATGTTATGACATTTTTAAGAAAAAATGTTATAACATGGATTGTGCCAAATTACAACATA
>CALVSA010000024.1 GCA_944358825.1 uncultured Bacilli bacterium | reverse complement strand
AGACTATCTATGAAGTAGGAAACCTTGGAGGTAACGACAAGGAAGAAACAAAATTTATTTTGTTTCCTTTGTTCTTAGATATTTATCTTTATAACTTAATTTTGATATATAAAAACCTCGTTTCTATTTTGCTTAAAAACGGGGTTCATATTATTTAGTATTTTCTTTTATTATTGGTTTATGTCTTATTTCGTCTAATATTAAATCATTATTTAATATTAGAGAATATATATTAGTAATACGATATTCTATATCTAATAATAAGGATATATTAGGTTTATAATTAGTTATAATTTTTATATCTTTTTTTATTTTATTTAAATGACTTTGTCCTTTATTATTAAATCCTAATACTTTAATATAATCTATTTTTATGTTATTATTTTCTTCTTTAGTAAATGAAGTTAATATATGTAGTAACATTCTATTTATTCTGTTATAAGTATATCTTTTAGTTTTAATATTCATAACTAGTTCTTCCCAATTATTTGATTTATTAATATATTTTTTTATTCTATTTTCTATACCTTCATCTACATCTAGAAATTTATCTAAATTATTAATATTAGATATAATATTATATTTTAAATAATTATAAAAATAGTTAATATTTATATTTTTAATATAATTAACATCATAATTTGGAATATATTTTTTTATATCCAAGTTATGATATAATCTATTTCTAATATAACTAGCACTTGCTATATTATTAATTACTTTAGAATTATGATAATTATCTATTCTTTTTATAGTAATAGGAGTTATATTATAATTATTTTTTATTATTTCTTTTACATAAGATAGACCTAATAAATCATTTGGTTTACTTATATTTATATTTGCAATATCTTTTAGAGCGTTATTTAGAGCTGTTGGATAATTAATACCTTTATTTAAATAATTTTTAACTATATTATTAAATTCTTTATTATTTATCTCTATATTTGCTAGTTTTATTAAATCATCTGCCTCTATACTTTCAGTTCCAAATACTAAAATATCTATTTTTAATTTATTTAGTATATCTATTGCTCCTTTAGCAAAAATATCTGCACTTTGAGTTGCGTAGCAAAAAGGAAACTCGATAAATAAATCAATATTATTATCAAGTGCTATTTTTGCTTTATCCCATTTATTTATAATAGATACTTCTCCTCTTTGAGTAAAAGTAGAAGAGCAAAGACATATGATAATTGAATCTTTATATAATTCTTTAATTTTATCTATTTGATATTTATGTCCAAGATGAAAAGGATTATATTCTGCAATTATTCCTATTACTTTCATTTTTGCTCCTTGAAGACAAATAATTTAGAAAATATATAATTTAATACTATAACAATTATTTGTACTATTAGTTTTACTAATTTATCATTAAAGTTTAATATAGTTACTAATAGGGCCATAAGTCCCATATCAATAAGTAGAGTAGTAAAACGACTACTAATGAATTTTGATAATTCTTTTTTAATGTTTTTATTTGTACTAGAAAATACATATTTACGATTAGTTATATATGCGAATAAGACTGATAAAATCCAAGATATTATATTTGCTAGTTGTAATTCAAAAGCATTATTAGGATTTAAAATAGTAAATGTTAGTAAGTAGTAGGAAGCTAAACTAACTATAGTAGTTAAAATACCAATTATTAAATAATTAATTATTTCTTTATTTTTATTATATATATTTATTATATTATTCATCTTTTATCTTTATATTGGTATCTTTTATAATATAAATTGGTCTATGTTTAACTTCTAAATATGTTTTAGATAAATATTGTCCCATAATTCCTAGACAAAATAGTTGAATACCACTTACGAAAAATATAATGCAGGTAAGGCTTGGCCAACCGCTTGTTTCATCACCAAAAACTAGGGTTTTAACAATTATAAAGATTATCATAATAAATGATATTAGACAAAATATTACGCCTATTATCGATGAGATAATTAATGGAGCAGTAGAAAATCCTACTATACCATCTAGTGCATAAGAAAATAGTTTCCAAAAGTTCCATTTAGTAGTACCAGCAACTCTTTCTTGATTTTCGAATTCTATCCATTTAGTATTAAAACCAACAAAACTAAATAATCCTTTAGAGTAGCGATTATATTCTTTCATTTTTATAATTGCATCGACCATTTGTCTTGTCATTAAACGATAATCTCTAGCACCTTCAACCATTTGAGTTTTTGATATTTTGGCAATTATTTTATAAAACCAACGGGTAAAGGTTTTTCTTAAAAAAGAATAACCATTTCTTGATGTACTTTTAGTAGCAACACAGTCGTAACCTTCGTTATTGATATAATCGATCATTTGAGGTAGTAAACTAGGTGGATCTTGTAAATCAGCATCCATAATTGTAACTAAATCTCCACTTGATAGTTCTAATCCAGCGTACATTGCAGCTTCTTTTCCAAAGTTTTTTGAAAAATTTATATATTTTACATTTTTATCTTCGTTTGCTAAAGATTTAATAATATTATATGTATTATCACTAGATCCATCATTTACAAATATAAGTTCAAATTTATAGTTGTTTAGACTATTAATAGTTTTATTTATTTCTTGATAAAATAAATTGACTGTTTCTTCTTCGTTATAACAAGGAACGATAACACTAATTTTTTTCATGTTTAAACCTCCAAAAAATTATTAGATATATTATAACACCAATAAGACTAATTATCAAACCTTCTTTAAAATAAGGAGCGTTATAAGTTATTTTTATTTCATGTTTACCTTGATTTATGGGAAAACCAATAAATGATGTATTTACTAATTCATAATCTATTATTTTATCATCTAATTTTATGGTAAAACCATCATCATATGGAATAGATAGATTAAAATAGCCATCTTTTTTAACATCAATAGATCCTTTTATTGTATCATTTTGATATGTAAAATTAAATTTATCATGAGTTTTATTTATATTTTTATAATCATTATAATCTAATATATATATATTTATATTATCAATTTCATAATGACCTTTACTAATATTTACATCTAATATATTATTAGTAGTTACATAATTAAAAGTGTAATTATGATTATGATATTTCCAATTTTTATAAGATAAGGTATTTTTAGTATTATTAATAGTAATACTTGTATCTATATTATCATTATAATTCATATCAAGTGTAATAATTATTATTTTATCTTTTACTTCTTCATCTAATTTTAACTTTAAATTTGTATTTTTTTCTATATCAAATATATATTTATTATCTATATATTTATAATCTAGATTACCATCTGTTAATTTTATATTTTTATCATAATTAGTTATATTGTTATTTTTATATACATAATCCAATTTTTTATCTACAATAGTATAATTCATTAAAGCATCTATTGTACAAGGATATGATAGAGTGTTAAATTCTTCTAGTGACATTAGATTACTATTTGCATATCCAATTGAGAATACATCATTATTTTGATAAACAGATTCACTTATTTTGTTATATCCAATTATAGGATAAGGTGATATTAAATATTTTGTTCCCATATACATATTAAATAATACATTATTGGATTGTGTTAGAGTATGATAATCTTTATTATAGATTTCATTTTGAAAGATGTTTCTTACAAAATTAGTATAATAATTGTTTTCTGTTGATGAATAAATGGTCGTTGAATAATAATTTTTATCTAATATATTATTAACGTTTTCTAATATATAGAATAAATTACCACTGCGATAGTTATTATCATAATCTATATTTATATTATTATTAATATTATTTATATCATTAAATTTTTCTTGTGTTACTAATCTATCATTGTTATTTATAAACATTGAATAAGTAATACTAAATATAATTAAGGGAATACAAATTATTAATATATTTTTTTTCTTTTTATAACAAAGAAGGGTAGTTATAACAATACCAGTATCAATTATAAATATAATTAAATATTTATAGTTAAGATTAGTTAAGATAATTATTAGTAATATAATACTACTAATTATTAATAATTTATTAATATCATAATCTTTTTTTTCTATGTTATTTAGAGTATTTGCAATTAAATAGCAAAATAATGGAAGTAGGGGAATAAAACATTTTCCATCTACATATAAAAAGCCATTAAATATATAACATATGATTGGAAATATTAATATTATTATTGAAATAATACTAATAGTTTTATTTTCTTTCTTTTTATTTAATAAATTATCTATTATACTAAATATTAAAATAGAAGATAGACCAACACTGTAGGATTGATACATGAAGTTATTAATATTAAAGTTTGGTATTAAGAGTTCTAATGCATTAATATTACTACTATCTGCACTTCTACCATTTAATATTGTATAAATTGTTGGTAAAAGGAAGAATGCAGATATTATTATTGGAACAAAGATAGTTCCTATGAATTTAAACATTTCTTTTATAAATGATTTAAAAGTTATTTTTTGGGTTATTTTTAAGTATTTATATAAAGCATATAAGCATATTGTAAAAATGGCTGTAACACTGTAAAAATAACTTGTTAAAATAATTAATAGAACACTTATAATTAATCCTCTTTTATCTTTATTATCAAAGTATTTATCGACAGATATTAATGCTAGTATTAAAAATAGCATATAATTATTAAACATAAGATGACGATGAGTATGATAAATTAGTGGTCCTGCCATGGCAAATATGAAAGTGGCAGTAGTAGTAATTGTTGTATTAAATTTAGGTTTTAACCATTTATAGAAAAAGATAATAGATAGTATTACTAAGATAATATTACTTATTATGACATAATCTGACATTTTAATAAAAGGAAATAAGTAAGATATTAAAATAATTGGGCTAAATAAGGAATGATAAGATAGATAAAAGATATTTTGACCAGCACCTAGGTGAGGAGCAAAATTAGGAAATAAATCTTTTGTTTGATAAAATAAGTTTCTTAAATATTCACTTATTCGAAAGTGTTGAGATATAAAATCTACCTCTGATATGTAGGTATATCCCCTTAGATAAGTGATTAGTACATAGCTTACAAATACTAATAAGATAATAATTATATTTCTTATATCTTTTTTATTCATTTTGATCACTACTTATTTTTTTTGGATCTTTAATATCTTTGAAATGATTATATTTTAAAACTAAATCGTTTTTCTTGATTATATAATTTATATAATTATTTTTTTCTTCTAGTTTTTTAGGATCAATTTTTTTATTATTTGTAACTATTCCACTATCTACATATACTTCTCCATCATACCATGAATAATCACTAAAGAAAGCTATTCCTTCGTAATTTGGATCTAGAGCGTCTTCTGCAATGTAATAGCTTGGATGATATTCTAATCCAAATAAATTTAGGATAGTAGGTAAGATATTTAATTGTGATGTTACTTTATTTACATCGACTCTTTTTAAGTTATTTGACCAAATAAGTAGAGGAGTATGATTGACTAAATTATTGCTAGTATCTTTATGTCTAGCTAAAATATTATCATCGCTTACAGTATATAGATAGTGATCAGAAAAGGCGACGATGATGGTATTATCTAGGAGGTTATTATCTTTTAGAGCCTGAATAAGAAGTCCAATCATATAATCAGTTTCTTTTGCTTGACGCATAATACATTCTTCTTCACTTAAAATAGCTTTTTCTTCACTACCACTTTCTTCTTGATCTAGTTCTACTAATAGTTTACAAACACCTTTATCAGTTGAAAAAGGAATGTGATTAGAATATGTTATTATGTAATTTACAAAATTAGAATTAGTTTGAAACATTTTTTCATAGAAAATTGGGTTGTTTATAAGTTCTCTATCAAGAGTGTATTCTTCATTTTCATAGTAATCTAGATCTTTTAGACCATAGTAATCATCATAGCCCCAATTTTTATAGTTAATTTTTCTTGAATAGTATTCAGCAGAATTCATATGAAATGCATTTATTTGATAATCTTTTGTTTTAAATAGATTAGCTAGTGAATAATTAAATTTATTTTTATTAAATGTATACGCATTTCTTGTGTAAGATATTGGAGTAATATAACCTGTATTTACAGCAAATTCAGAGTTAAATGTAGAACCTCCACCGTTATAGTAAGAATAATGATTATTAAAGTTAATGGCATTATTAGTTAGACTATATAAATTTGGCATTATCTCTTCTGTTACTAACCAATTATCGATTCCTTCCATTTGTAATAAAATTAAGTTTTTGCCTTTGAACATTCCTGTATAATCGTTTTTATGTGTTTCTTCTTCTAAAAATACATCGTTTAAAAAATCTTTTTCACTATCATCGCTAACTTCTTCTTCTTTTAAGAAAGTAATATAGAAATTTCTAACCATATATTCATAAAGTCCTGCAACACGCATGCTTTTATTATTATCATTAAAGCTAATATAAATATTTTTTACATTTCGCCATGTATTCCAACTTAAATCAGAATTAGCGGGTCCTAGTAATAGGGGAATTAATAAATGTAAAAAGACAAATACTACTGTTGTTTTTACGAGTAGTTTTGGGTCGTTTTTAGTTCTTTTTGGATAATATTTTACTGCGACAATTGATAGTATTATAATTAGTATTAAAGATAAATATAACCATAACTTAGCTTGTTTAATTGCATCAAATATATAACTACTGCCTTCTGATGCCATACCAAGTAGGCTAAAGTCAAAGAATGTATCTGTTATATTATAATAAATATTATTTACTAAATATATAAATATGGAAAAAGCAATAAAGAAAATATATATTTTCTTTCCTATTTTGTCTTTAAATGATATGGATAAACCTATAAATAGGAAAATCCAAATTAATGTAAATAGGGTTGGGACTGGTTCAGTAATGCTAAAGAAATCTATGTTTTTATCAAAGAATCTTGTTAATAAATCCATTACTAAAAATGGTAATCCCATATATATAAAATGTTTGAATTTCTTTAAGAATTTTAATATTTTTTTGTAAATATCTTTATTTATTATTTTATTCATATAATAAATCACCACACAAGAATTATATCATTTTTTTAATGTTATATCAATAATTTCATATAACTGATTAAAACTTCTGTGTAAAGTGATTATTATTTATTTTATTATATTTTTAGTGTATAATAATTTAATAGGAGAGATTAGATGAAAAAGTATAGATCAAAATTTCATAAAAATATAAAAAAAAGAATAATAATTTCAATAATTTTAATTTTATCTTTATTTATAGGTAGTGGTTTATTTTTATTATATGGACCTTATCCTAATTTTAGGGAATGGTTAATAACTACTGCTATGTCTACTATGAATCATCAGTATTTAGCAACTTTATTTTATAGTGATGAGACAATTGAAGAAGTATTAAAAAAACATTCTATTATTGAACCTGAAGAAGATACAGATACTAGTTTAATAAAAGATGATTCTAATAATTATATAGATGAGTATGATAAAGAAATATTAGATAGAGATAAAGATGATTTATATAAATTAATAAAAATAAAAGAAAAATCATATGAAGCTTATTTGGTTGCAATTTATGATTCTTCGAAAATTAGATTAGTTTATAGTAAATATTTAGGTAGTAGTGGTGAGTATTTAGTTGATATGGCTAAAAGAGAAAATGCTATTTTAGCAATTAATGGAGGAGGATTTATTGATATTAATGGGCAGTCTAATGGTGGACAACCACTTGGAACTGTCATTGCAGATTCTAAAATTATTAGTGATTATGGTAATAGTAATTATGGTGGTGGAATAATTGGCTTTACTAATGATGATAAACTTTTTTTAGGAAGATTAACGGCTCAAGAAGCACTTGATATGGGAATTCGGGACGCTGTTGAGTTTGGACCTTTTTTAATTGTAAATGGAGTTTCTTCTTTTATTAATGGTAATGGTGGTTATGGAGTTCATCCAAGAACTGCGATTGGACAGCGAAAAGATGGGATAGTGTTATTTTTAGTAGTTGATGGTAGAAGACTTGGGGTAATGGGAGCTGATATGAATGATTTGACTGAAATTATGTTAAGATATCATGCTTATAATGCTGCTAATTTGGATGGAGGAAATTCTAGTGTATTAGTTATTGATAATAAAATAGTTAATCATCCGATAAATTGGGATAATTTAGAGGCAACTAGGCCTATTTCTAATGGTTTCACATTAGAAAAATGACGAAAAGTGATTGTATTATTTTTATTTGTTTGATATCTTTAGTTTTGCAGTAAAATCTTGTAAAGCCATATATTAAAAGGGCATAAGCCCTTTTTTGTGTGTTGTACTATTTTAATAATTTTTAGTATTTTAAAATTTTTCTAATTTCTTCTCTGGTATTATATTTCATATCTAGGTTCATTTGTAATTTTCTGTTTAAATATTGTATTTCTGGTTTGTATCCAATGAATTTATATAAATTTCCTGTTTCATGAGTACATTTAAAACTTTTCATCTTTTCAAGTAAATTCTTAATGGTGTATTTATCATTAATTTTATTTTGAAGAATTCTAATAATAACTAATGAAATAAAACATATAAGAAAGTGAGCATCAATATGATCTTCTAATCTTACATTGACCGGTCTTGCATTAAATTCAGATTTTGTAATTTTAAATGTTTCTTCTATTTTAGAAAGACCTTTGTAAATATTTCTAAGCTCTAAATCGCTTAAGTTTTCTTCTGATGTTACTATTGAATAATATCCATCAAGTTTTTCATCTTCTGTGATTTTTTCTATATTTAATGACAACTCTGAACCATTTGAAACTATACCTGTTTCTTTATCAAATTTAATATTATTGACATATCCTGCCGCTCCATATGATGTTGCTCTTGTATATGCTCCAGGATTTTTTATTAAATCTTTAGCTTTTTCAATAACCATTTGTCTATCTCTTTTTTGTTTGTCTGCATATTTTTGTGAATAATAAACCATTTGCTTTTGATCTACAGTTATTGTTTGTTTCTTTTTATTGCCACTTTTAGTTAATCCTTTATCATCTCTAGTTATGTACATCTTTTTAGGATAGATTCTAGATTTGTGTTTAAAAATTATTTCATTACCTTCGTCATCAACTATTTTTTCTACTTTGTAATCACCACTTAAAATCCAATTTTTAAATTCTTGGTCTGCACCTCTAACTGATTGACCATATACATATCCATCTCTATTTTCTTTATCTAGGTCAATTCCTGCCATTTTGATCATGTTATCAGAACAATTAAGACCTCTATCAGCTACTACTATGACCTTATCTATATTATGTCTTCTTTTAATATTATGTATTTCTGGAATTAGTGTTTCTTTTTCTGATACATTACCAGGAAATAAGTTATAAGATATAGGAAAACCTTGCTTATCAAGTAATAGTCCCATTTCAACAATTGGGTCAGGGCGATGATTTTTTTCTGGGTCTCTTTTTCTTATCCCTTTTTTTATAATTTCTCCATCTTCATTTTTAATATCCTTATCATCATACTCGATTTCAAAATAATAGTTAGTACAATCATAATATGATGTTGATGCATCGCGATTATATTCTTCTTTAGTATTTTCCCATATGGTTTTAAATATATCTTCTTTACAATCTAATAAGGGCTTTAAACAGCGATATAAATCATCGAGACTTAAATCAAAAGGCTCAAAAAATTGATTCTTATGTTCGTAAGTATATTTGATACTTCCAGGATTTATTATTCTTGAATAGGTGAGTAATTCACAAGCTTTAGATAAGGAATATTCTATATTACTAGAGTATTGTTTATTCTTTAAAACACTATTAATATCTAATTCTTTGAATATAGTTTTTAAATATGCATAGCCAATATTAAAAGTATCATCATCAAAAGTATTAAATTCTTTTTTATCAAAAGTGGCGGTAATTTTCGTTTCAAATTCTTTTTTTAAATTGGCAAGTTCACTATTTAAAAATTCAATAGGATCATCAAATTGTTTTTCTAAATCTTCTAAATAACCATATTTTTTAATTGTTTTGTGTTTAATTTTTCCGTTAACACGATATCCATCTACGATAGAACAGTGAGTTTTACCGTAGGAAGTTTTATATTTTTTAATAAATAATGACATAAAATCAACTACCTTATAATATAATTATACCACATAGTATTAAATAGTACAACACAAAAATATAAAAAAGTTGACAAAATAAAAACCTTATACTAAAAGGCTTTGATTAATATTAAAAATCTACATCGTTGCAAAACTCGGGTGGGATAGTGTTATTTTTAGTAGTTGATGGTAGAAGACTTGGGGTAATGGGAGCTGATATGAATGATTTGACTGAAATTATGTTAAGATATCATGCTTATAATGCTGCTAATTTGGATGGAGGAAATTCTAGTGTATTAGTTATTGATAATAAAATAGTTAATCATCCGATAAATTGGGATAATTTAGAGGCAACTAGGCCTATTTCTAATGGTTTCACATTAGAAAAATGACGAAAAGTGATTGTATTATTTTTATTTGTTTGATATAATTGTTTATATAATAGTCAAGAGTAATTTGGAGGTATTATGAGAAAGAAAAATGGGTTTACATTAGTAGAGTTGTTAGTAGCAGTAGCGGTATTAGCAATAATTGTAACTATAAGTTTTGCAATATATAACAATTACAGTAAGGGAGCAAAGGAAGTTGCTCAAAAGATAACGATGCAAAATTTAGCTAATGCGGCGCAGATGTATGCTAAGGAGTTTAAAACTAATCCAGATTTTTGGTATCAAGAAGTAGTTGATGATGTTCCAACGGGAAATGAGTTTTCTTGTACGACGATAAAACAGTTAAAAAATAAAGGAATATTACAAGGTAAATTAGTAGATGCTACTACTAATGAGGCAATAGATGATGATACTACAATTAAAATAATTAGAGATGCTAATAAGGTTATTACATCAAAAATTGAAAAAGATAGTCTAGATTGTGATAAGACTCCACCAGAACTTAATATAGTGTTTGAAGGAAATTTAATTGGAGATTGGTATACTGGAGAAATTAAGTATACGATAACTCCGGAATATGGTTATAGTGGAATTAGTGATTATAATTATTATATTGAAATAAACGGAGAAAGAACTAATTTAGAAGATGTAGATGATAAATACGTTTATAGTGGCACTGTTAATGATGATGTATCTAGTGATAATATTAAAGTGTGTGCTTGGGCAAAAAATGGTAATGATATTGAGAGTGAAACAGTATGTGAGACTGTTAAATTAGATAATGAGCCAATAAGTAAGCCTACCATTAAAGCTAGTGATAATGTTACTTCTAATAATTGGCATAAAAATACATTTACTCTAAATATAAGTGGAGGCGGGAATTCTTTAAGTGGTAAATATTATGAATATAGAATGGATGAAAAAGAAGAGACTTATAATAAAGTAAATGATAATAAGATAAATATAGGAACTTCTGATCATAATAAAACTTTTTATGTTAGAACTTGTAATAATGTAGGAAAATGTAGTGATGAGGCTTTATATAAAATATTAATTGATAAAGAACCTCCAACAATAACAAACGTATCTAAAAGTACAAGTAGTTATGTATCTAATTTGACTATTAAGGCTACAATAAACGATAGTTTGTCAGGAATAGCAAAATATAAGATAAATAAGAGTAGTTCATATAATAATACTGGTTGGACAAATGTAAATGGTAATAGTAATTCGATGAATATAAATGCTAATGCAAGTAGTAATGGTATTTATTATATATGGGTAGAAGATAAAGCAGGAAATTATTCAAAAACTTCTATTAATATAAATAATATTGCAACATTACATACTGTAACTGTAAATTTAGGCGATAGTAGTTCAAGGACTGTTAGTGGTAATAAAGTAATATCAGGAATTGTTGCTCTTAGTTCTGTTACTACTAATAATGGTAGTGTTACAAATAGTTATTTATCTGGTAACAGAGTTTACTTTACAGTAGGAAATGGTAGTTCTACTTCTGTTCCTAGAACAGAGCGAGTAACAGTTAGTGCAAGTAGTAGAAATCCATCATCAACACAAAGTTGTAGATGTGATTATGGCGATACGTTAAGTGGTACTATGTGTATTGGACAAGGTGGACCATTTACAAATAAACAAATACAATATTGGTCTTGCATAAATAATAAATGGATTCCAACTGACGGATTAGGAGTTAATGATTCTAATCGTTCGTGTCAAGAAGCAGGATATCCTTATGGATATGAAAAAGATATTTCTAATTATATGAGACCGTATTACGATCATGAAGGTAATGTAACTCAGTCGAATTGTGATCAATATGTATATAATTATTCATGTAATCAAAGTAGTGATCCTGTTTTGAAAACAAGAATTTGTTATGCTGATTGTAAAAAGCCTGATTATCGTGCAACTTGTACTAGTCGATTGACTTGTCCAAGTACTTATACATTAATTGGTAGTAAGTGTTACACATGTAGTAGAGGATCACTTAATTATAGCAGTAAGACTTGTAGTTATAATACAACAGTTTATGATACTGTATATAGGTATACAGTAACAATAAAATATTATGCTTAAAGGAGTAGAAATGAAAAAGAAAAAAATAATTTTAATAGTAATTACGTTAATATTAGTTATAGCTTTAGTAGTATTTTTGATATTAAAAAATCCTTTTAAAAAGAATGATGGGGATGTAAGTGGTAATTCAATGGATAAAAAAATAGATCAGCTAGTTAGTGATGGTTATTTATACTATTTACTATCTAGTGGTCCGATTCCTACTGATGGTGCTTCGGTAGAAGTTGATGGAGTTACTTATGAATATGTTAATATTGCAAAGTTAAAGACTATTAATGATGTTTCTAATCTTGTAAATGGTTTATTTACTGAGGAATTAAGAGAAGACAGAGAATCTAAAATTTTTGATGATAGAACATTTCTTGAATTAGAAAACGGTTTATATGTTAGTTATAATAAAGATAATGTGTGCGATATAACAAATGTTGAGGGATTAAAAGATTATACTTATGAAAAAGTCTCTAAAGATATGTATAGAATAATTACTACTTTTGGAGATAATAATGTTGTTAACGAAAACGATAATTGGTATGTACAAAGTGATATTTTTAAATGTATTAATAATACTTCTGAGCAATAAAAAAATGACTTAATTGTCATTTTTTATATTGTATCAACAAAAGTGTCATCTAAGCATCTAAGTATGCATATACAATTCATATTTATTGTGAAAAATGAATTAGTTGCTGAAAATGGGAATGCGCTTCCAGGTGCACTAGGAGTTAATACTCTAAATGTTGCACAACAATCATCTAATTTTTCTAAACGAAAGACACTACTAGTAACGCTTTCTGTTGGACTTTTACTAATAGGCATTGCAATTGGTGTGCTACCTGATGAGCAAGTGTATAAAGTTACTGGTCTAGTGTTACAGAAATTTGTACAACTTTGTCCTAAATATCCTTTATCGCAAGTTTCTAGGCAACTATCGTTTTGACATACACTTTGTTGAAGTAATAAGATTACTTTTAGTATATCGCTGATGCAATTTTCACATCTGTTGTT
Organism: uncultured Bacilli bacterium; assembly: GCA_944358825.1. Lineage (GTDB taxonomy): Bacteria > Bacillota_I > Bacilli_A > RF39 > UBA660 > CALVVX01. Next base: position 4,487 of record CALVSA010000024.1, on the reverse strand, counting down.
ATCATTACACATAATAATCCACCCCTTTTTTATTTTCAATATAGCATATGATTAATTTCACTAAAAATGCAGTTATAATACCTAGTTGTAATTAAAATTAGTTTTATTATTATAATTTAATAGGTGATTATATTGAATAAATTTATTTTAATTATGCTTTTTTCTACTTTAATTTCTATTTTTATATCTAACTTTTTGTTTAATATATTTAATATAATTGTATGGTCAATTGCTTTAATTTTTATGTTTGTTAATGGTATTTATTTTACTTTTAAATTAAAATTTATTCAATTTAGGTTTATTAAACAATTAAAAGCAATAAAACCTAGTAAAAAAGATGGTGTTAGTAGTTTTGAATCTTTATCTATGTCTTTAGCTTCTAGAGTTGGAGTAGGTAGTATTGCAGGAATTGCTTTAGCTATTTACCTAGGGGGAGCAGGTGTTGTTTTTTGGATGTGGGTAAGTGGTTTAATAATAAGTGCTAATACTTATGTTGAGAGTGTTTATGGTAGTTTGTATAAAGAAAAGGTTTCTAATAATATATATGTAGGAGGTCCTTCTTATTACATTAAAAAGGGGTTATCTAATAATAAATTAGCTATTATTTATGCTCTTTTAATTATTATATCTTATATGGCTGGTTTTCTAACTATTCAATCTAATACTATAGTTAATGCAGTTGGTGTTTTTAATATAAATCATTTAGTTACTATTTCTATTGTTTGTATACTTACGTCTTTAATTATTTTTAGAGATGTTAAGTTTTTAGCTAAATTTTCTTCTTTTATTGTTCCTTTTATGGCTATTTTATACTTAATTATGGGGCTATATATAATATTTAATAATATTAGTATGTTAGATAATATTTTTATAGATATCATAAGTGATGCTTTTGGTTTAAAAGCAGGTTTTTATGGTTTGATTAGTGCAATTATTTTAGGAATTCAAAGAGGAATCTTTGCAAGTGAATCGGGGATTGGTACTTCTGCAATTACTTCGGGATCTAGTTGTGAGAATGCAAATAAGCAAGGTTTAGCGCAAGTTTTAGGTATTCATTTTACGACTTTATTTATATGCACTATAACTGCTTTTATTATTTTAAGTAGTTCTTATAATACGCTAGATTTAGTTAATCCTAATGGAATTGAAATAACACTTAATGCTTTTAATGAATATTTTGGAAGTTTTGGTGGTATTTGTCTTTGTATTATTACTCTTTTATTTGCCTTTACAACTATAGTATCTGGTTATTATTATGGAGAGAGTAATTTAAAGTTCATGCTTCCTAATATTACTAAATTTGGAATGTTATTATTTAAAATAATTACAATTATAATAATATTTTTAGGATCAATATTGAGTTCCAATGTGATATGGAGTTTGGTAGATACTTTTGTTGCTTTCTTGGCAATTATTAATATTTATGCGATTAGAGAGTTATTTGATAAAAAATAGCTTTTATTGTATAATTAGATTGATTAATTATTTATTTATATTTATGTTGGAGGTAATAATGGAATTTCAAGATAAAGTAGTTTTAGTAACTGGGGGAACTCGTGGTATAGGAAGACAAATATCTTTGGATTTTGCAAATGAAGGGGCAATTGTTATTGCTAATTATTATCATGATGATAATAGTGCTTCTAGTCTTATATCTGATAATATTGATGTTTATAAGGCTGATATAAGTAGTGAAGAAGAAGTAAAAAAGATGATTGATGATATTATTTCAAAGTATAAAAAAATAGATATTTTAGTTAATAATGCTGGTATTAGTAATGATTCGTTATTTGAAGATAAGACTAAAGATAGTTTTATGAAAATATTAGAAGTTAATTTAGTAGGAGCTTTTTTAGTTAGTAAATATGCTTTTAAATATATGGAAAATGGTTCTATTATTAATATTTCTTCTACTAATGGGATAGATACTAACTATATTTATAGTCTTGATTATGATGCTTCAAAAGCTGGATTAATTTCTCTTAGTGCTAATTTATCTAAATTATCTTCTAAAGTTAGAGTTAATACTATTTGTCCTGGTTGGGTTGATACTGATATGAATAAAGATATGGATTTAGAGTTTAAGAATGAAGAGTTAAGTAAAATTATGTTAAATCGTTTTGGGACTTGTAAGGAAATAAGTAATGTTTGTTTGTTTTTAGCTAGTTCTAAAGCTAGTTATGTTAATAATGCAATTATTCGTGTTGATGGTGGTAAAAGATAGACAAACATATTATTTTGTGTTACTATATAGCTAGGAGGGTTTTATATGTATAAAGAAATTCCTTATTATGGAAAAAAATCTATTAAGAAAATAAAGAAGACAAGTAATTCTAAATATGAAATAGAAGTATATGAAGATGATAAGAATACAATTACTAATATTGTTTATGCTACTGATAGTGGAATTAAAAAACAGTATCTTGATACGATTAATGATTATTTAGAAACTAAAAAAGAAGCTTATAAATTATCGAAAGATATAGTTGATAATAATACTGTAGTTAAAAGATGTAAAAATATTGCTATAGTTAGTGGAGTTTCAATAGTTGCATTACCAATTTTGGGCTTTGCTACTTCTTCTTTGGCATTATTTGGAGCAGGTTGTGTTGCCATTGTCTTATCAGCGCCAACTTTACTTTATACTTTAAGGGAATTAAAATATAATGTAGATACTAATAATATTAAAAGATCTATTTTAGAGTATGAAGAATTATTAAAAGAGATTGAAGATAATAATAAAAAAATAGAGCCAACTAAATTTAGTAGTGTTAAACCATTAAATAAGGAAAATACTGAAGTTAATGTAAAAAAGAAAATGTATACTAAGGAATAAGTTTTCTTTTTTTTTATATAATTTAGTATGAAAATATTTGATAGTTTAGATAGGTATTTGAATGAAAAAGAGTATAGAATTACTTTTTTTAATAATAAGCTTAATGTTAATAATTATGATGAAATATTAGATTTTTCTTCTGATTTAATTAAGATAAGGCATAAAAATGGTGTTACTAAAATAAAAGGTAGGGGGTTATGCGTATCAAAGATGCTTGATTCTGAAGTGTTAATAGAAGGGGAAATAATATCTATTGATTTAACATAATATTAAGTGGGTGATAATATGTTATTTTTGCAAGAGGACTTAGATGGAAAATAATTTTTTTAAGAAGTTTGATGATATTTTAAAAATAGAAGTAACGGGAAGAAATGTTGATAATTATATTAAAAAGTTAATAAAGGCAAAGATAAATATTATTAGGCTAGTTAAAAAAAATTATAAGAGTGTATATATTTATGTAAGTTATGAAGATTATTTAAAAATTAAAAAGATGAGGAGTATTTATGAAGTAAATTTAGTAGCAAAATTAGGGGGATTAAGATTAAAGTCTTTTATTAAAAGAAATATTGTTATGTTTATTTTTTTGTTTGTATCTATTTTATTTTTAATTTTTTTATCTAGTTTTATTTTTAGTATTGATGTTATTCATAGTGATGCTAATTTGCGGAAAAATATTTATCAAGAATTAGAAGATTATGGTATTAAAAAATATAGATTTAAAAAAAGTTATGAAGAGTTAGAAAAAATAGAAGAAGAGATATTAGAAAATAATAAAGATAAATTAGAATGGATTGAAATAATTACTAGTGGGACTAAATATATTGTTAGATTAGAAGAAAGATTATTAAATGAGGAAAATAATAATTATGAATATCAAAATATTGTTGCTAGTAAAAGTGCTATTTTAACAGAGATTAATGCTACTCATGGCGAGAAAGTTAAAAATGTTAATGATTATGTTACTAAAGGTGATGTTGTAATTAGTGGTAATATGTTAAAGCCTGATAATAGTAGTGTTTTAGTGCATGCGACTGGTAGTATATATGGAGAGGTATGGTATACCATCAGTGTTGATTATCCTTATATTTATAAAGAAGAGAGTTTAACTGGTAAAAATAAAAAGGTATTAGTTTTAAATGTTTTTAATCATAGAATTTCTTTGTTTGATTTTAATAAGTTTAATAGTTTTCAAACTGATAAAAAAATACTTTTATATAATAATTTTTTACCAATTAATTTAGTGTTGGAAAAGCAATATGAGATGAATGTTATTGATGATTTTTTGACTGAAGAAGAGGCTATTGATAGGGCTGTTGAACTTGCTAAAAGTAAGCTTCTTGAAAATAATAAAAAGATAAAAGAAGTAAAGGAAGTTAGTATATTAAATAAAAATATTTTATCATCTAAGGTTAGTTTGAAGCTTTTTATAAGTGTTATTGAAGATATAGGAGTAGCAGAGAAAATAAATAAAATAGAAGTGGAGAAAAAATAGAGTTTATATATTCTAATATGATAGATAAATTTTATTTTTTTATTATTTTTTATGAAAAAATTTATTGTAAGTATTTTTTAAATGTGTTATACTGTTAAGAAATTTATGGCACATTTTGAGTATGCGAAAAATGTGTTATAAATGTAGTGTACCAAA
>CALVSA010000023.1 GCA_944358825.1 uncultured Bacilli bacterium | reverse complement strand
TTTATTGTACCTTCTACTTTATCTGTTGATGTATTTAACATTTTTACTTCAATACCACTACTTGTTGTTTCTTTGTAAGCAAAACCATATTTAATTGTTCCATTATTATTACTAGATAAGAATATATCAAATACTTTAGTAGTATTAGGACTTACTGTTATACTTCTACCATCTGTATCATTTATATTTATATTGTAAGCTAAATCAGCTTCACTACTTGAAGTTTCTTCCATCGTTATATCTATTGCATAAGTATAATATAATATACATGATATTAAAGTTATTATAATTAAACTAATTATTAATATTTTTCTCTTCATTTTTTTCACTCCTTAAAACATGAAAAAAATACAAGAAAATTATTCTATTTACATAGAACATTTCCTTGTATTTTATATACATTTTTTATATCATTTAATAATAAATTTGACCCCCGTATTTACTTGTAGTTAACATAATTATTTTCATTATTACACTCCTATTCCATCCAAGCATAAACTTTAATAGTTCCGATAAATGATTTATCTTGCATATCATTTCCTATTTTTTCGTAATCAACCCATAAACCTAATTTAAAATAATCTGTATCTAATTGTTTGACTTCTCCTTCATATAATATATAAGTGTTATTTTCTATTTTTTTATTATCTTGTAGAGTACTTCCTATTTTCCACATATTATTATTTAATAAATAACTTGGTTTAATATCATTATTAACACTTAATTTATAATAAACATATTCAGGTAATAATCTTTCTCTATCATATTTATTATAATTATTTGTCTCTTCTATTACGACTCTATATTTTAATATTTCACTTTCTGTATTATTAGTAACAGTAAAATCAATTGTATTCATATCATCTTTATCAGGTTCTTGTTCAATTATATTACCATCTTCATCATAAACAATATCATCTTTATCAATTAAATAATATTCATCATCTTTTTCTACTAATATTTTACCGTTTTCAAATTCATAAATATTAGTACCATCAGGTAGTGTTTGTTTATCACTAGTTTCTACTATATCGCCGTCAATAATTATTTCATTATCTTCTACTTTTACGTTATCTTTATCTTCAATATATATTGGTAATTTATCTTTATCTTCATATATTATTACTGCACTACCATTATCAAATATTATTATTTTATCACCATTTACATCTATTATATCAACTACTTTGTTTGTTTTTGTATCTGGTTCATCACCATTTACAATACTTTCAAATAAATTTTCAGCATATTCTTTAGTTAAAGGAGTAGATGGTGCTTCTATATCATTATCACTGCCATCAAATTCCATTATTATTCCTGGTTCTGTTATGACAGGAGGGGTTATTTGTGGTAAATTAGATAATGTAAGAGTAACTGCTCCAATGAAGGTAAGGATCGAAATAGCTGCAAAAAGGGATGTTATTAGACGTCCATGACGGAAGAAGAATAAGGCAAATGGTTTTAATTTTCGTTTATCTTCTTCTAATACTATTTCATCATCTTCAAAGCTTACTACTTCAAATTCATTTCTTTTTTTCTTCATTCTATCTCCTACCTTTTAACTTTTTTGCGTACTGTTTTAAATATTTTTACTACATCATAAGATATTACTGTTAAACATGGTATTAATATTACTATAATCCATCCGCCTTTAGTTGCAAGGAAATCTTGTAAGTAACCTATTTTTGGTATTTTTAATATTACTTTCCCTAATACGTTATAGTCTTCTGCTAAAGTGTAATCTACAGTATTATTATTATCTCCTTTAGTTTGGAATTGATATGTTCCATCTGGGTTAGGAATAATATCGACAATTCTATGTGTTACTGTTATTCCTTCAAAGCGATTATCGGAAGATAAAAAGGTAATAATATCTCCTTTTTTCAATTCACTAGGATCTACTCTTTTTGTTAGTACTACGTCTTTTACTTGAATTTCTGGTAACATACTACCAGTTAATACAACATATGCATTATATTTTGAAGGAGTATAATCTCCTTTACTTTGTCTTATTTTCATATCTGCAACATATATAAATAATGTTATTCCAATTAATAGTAGCCATATAAATAATGCATAAGATAAAACACTTAATATAAATTTAAAGGGATTAGTACTTTTTTTTATTATTTTTACTTTATAATGCTTCGCTTTTATTTGATTACGATTTTCCATATTGCAACGCTCCTTTTATTCTAAATTTATTATACAATAAAAGTTAATTTTATACAATAAATTTAGAAAAAAACAAGAAATTAATTCTTATTTTTACTTTCTTACTTGTGTAGCTTCAGCTCTCATTGTGCCCACTAGTGATTTTGCTTGATCTTGATTTTGACCTGTTCCTGTTTCTTGCAACCATATCATTAAAGTAAACTCGGCAGTTTGTCCAGCACCTAAATAGGTGTTTTCTAATATACGCATATCACCACTTTGAGTAAGTGTTCCTTCTTTCATTTGTTGTCCATTAGTGTTATAAACTTTATATTTTAAAGCGCCATTACTAAACTGATTAGTAGTTATATTTAGATAAATATCAATAGTTTGATCTAATGTTCCAGTACTCTCAACACTAAAGGTATTTGTATATAAATATTCTTGATCATTTATATTAGTAGGAGTGCTTCGAGGAATTAAAAGAGGATTATTTATTTCTATTCCATCTGTAAAATTAATAATTAAAGTTCCAGTATTAATTCTAGTTTTATCTTTTTCCTGGGAAGATACGGCTGTAAAATAAGCAAAGCTTATTCCTATTACCATAATAATTAAACTAAGTATTAATATAATTACATAATATCCATTAACTTTTTTTATTTCCTTTTTTTTATCATTTAAACTATTTGTCATATTCCTCACCTCTATATATTAAATGATGCACTCAACTGTGAACCAGTAGTTCCTTCAAATCCAAATCTACAACTATAATTTTTACCTTGATCTTGATTTTGATCAGCATTTATCTCATTTATCCAAAATAATACATAATATGTTTGAGAACTATTATTAGGCAGTGTAATTATATAATTATTATTATTTGTTTTAAAATAAGTACTACCACCACTGTCATTTGATAATGATGAGGCATCTGTAACAGCAGTATATGTATTATTTGTTTTAGTATAGACTTTATATTTTAAATTAGTAGTAGTATAAGTTGATGATGTTGTTCTTATAAAACCAGTTAAACTAGTAGTTACTCCACTATTGGTAACTGTTACTTGGTATAAACTGCAAATATCTCGATTATTATTATCACGACATTGATTAGTTGCATTAATAGTAGTATCTGCTGTGTTTTCTGATATTGGTATTAAACTACTAGCTTTATATACTTCTGTTGCTGTTACATTAAAGTCTAGTTCTTGACTAGTTCCACCAATACTATTATCAGTAGCACTTGCAGAAAAGAAAGCATATGTTCCGTAGCTAACTCCAGATACTATGATGATAGTAATTATAATTGCAATTAGTATTTTTTTTGATTTTTGCACATATACCATCTCCTACTTACATGATAACAAAATTATGGGAAAAAAGCAACTATTTTAATTCGTTTCTTGGCAAAACACTTCCAAATTTTTCGATTTTTGGAAAACTACTAACTATAGTTGTTTCTTTTTCTTCTTCATTATCAATATTTGTATTTATATCTATATTTGTATCCGTATTTATGTCCATATTTGTATCTACATTTGTATCTTCTATATTATTTTCTTCTTGCATTTCTATTTGTTCTGATCTTTCATTTAAATCATTAAATGTTACATCCTCATCATCTTCTTCATCAAGTAATAAATTTATATCTTCTTGATCAAGTGTATCATCAATTTCATCATTATTAATAATACTTTCTTCAATTATTTTATTTATATCATTTAGGCTAACATCATTATCTAAATCTAATATATTATTATCTATAACTTGTTCATTTTCTATTTTATTATTAATATCATTTAAGCTTAATTCTTCTGTAATACTGCCTATTTCATTTATATTATCTTCTACTTCATTAAAATCATTTTCTAACTCATTATTAACGTTATTTTCATCTAATTTACTAACTTCTACTAATTTCTCATTATTAGTAGTAATATTATTATCAACTAATTGTGGTAATTCTTCTTTAGTAGTTAGATTACTATCTTCTAATACATTAAATACATTTTCTAATTCATTACTAACGTTATTTTCATCTAATTTACTAACTTCTACTAATTTCTCATTATTAGTAGTAATATTATTATCAACTAATTGTGGTAATTCTTCTTTAGTAGTTAGATTACTATCTTCTAGTACATTAAATACATTATCTAATTCATTATTAGCATTATTTTCTTCTAATTCACTAGTTTTTTCTTCTGTTTGCATGATACTATTATACTCATTATTAGTAATATTTTGTATTTGACTACTAATATCTTCTTCTAGTTTATTATTTTCTGGTTCTTTAAATATTTCATCTGATAAATCTTTTAAAATATCTTTTTTTGCCATATTTTCACCTACTCTTCCTCGTTATACGTAGTTTTCTTAAAATTTTCAACTGTTTTTAAGATTGTTTTTTCTTTTCTTTTTCTCATTTCATCGGCTTTATTTTCTTCTTCTATTTCTTTTAATCTATCTAAAGATAATTTTGTTATAATACTTCTTTTTAAGTTTTCGGCTGCAAAACAGTTTTTTTCATACATTTTCAATTCATAGCATATATAGAAAGATAACATATTACTTAACATTTTATGTATATCAGTTTCTACTACAAAATCTTCGCCTTCATAATAAGTTCCATTAAATTCAACGGGAAAAACTTGAGCTTTTACAAAATCAAATGTTGTTGAATTATAATAATGATTGTAATATACATTAATTTCACTATAAGTTAGATTTAATATTGCTTGGGTAATTATTTCTTCTATTTTTTTGAAGTCTTCATAAAAGTCTTTTTTCTCTATTGCTAAAATAGTTAAATTATCACGATATCTTATTTGTTTTCCTATTATTATTTTATAAGTATCTTTATCTTTAATTATTTGTTCATTAATAACAGCGTTAAAGTTACCACAGAAACCTAAATCGTTTGCTATATAAATACTTAATTTAGGACTTTTAGGATCTGGTTTTAAAACATTTTTATCTAAAATAAGATTTTTATTATATATTATTCTTTGAATTAAATTAGTAAGCTCACTACTAACATTCATAAGTTCATCTGCTTTAGCTTTAGCATTATCTACTTTTAATAGAGAATGGAAATTCATGACTTTTACTACTTTAGTAAGACTATCTGTTTTCATTGTTATTACCCCTTTTATTTTTAATAATTCTATTTTTTTCCAAATTTACTAAATGATTTAAATTTCTAAATGTCATATAAGTAAAATATAAAAATAAGAATAGTATTACAAAAACCATTATTAATGTTAAGAACATATTATTTTCAAGTTTTATTAAATCATTTAAATAATCAACAAAACATATAGCTATAATGCTTATTATTATATTTAATAAATTAAGAAACCCATGTGGATAATTATTAGCATATAAATCAGCAATTATCGTTGCACATATAATACTAGCTATATATACATAACTTATATTTTGATCTACTAATAGCCATACGAGTAATAAATAAGTAAAAGTTACTAGACTAAAGGCTATAATAGTGTGATTAGTCATATTAAGAAAAATTCCATACAATCTTAATTTTTCTAAATTAAATTTTTTAGAAATTATTTTTAAGGTTATTGATAAGATAATTAGAAAGATAATTGATACACAGGTAAATGACACCAGACTATAGATTGTATCAAGGTATTTGTTCATCATAACCTTCATTAATCATTAAGTTAAAGACGTTGTTGCTATTCATATAAAAGCCTTTGATATTTTTATATGATAATTCAACATTATTACCTTTTATATCAATATTACCGTCAAATTCTCCTAGTAATGGTAAGTAATCAACCATTATTAATAGGTTATAATCTTGACTAGTAATTCTTACTAATTTTACTTCATCATATTCTCTTAGGCCATGGTTGAGTTCGAATATTCTTACTTTAAAATGTTCATTCATTGTACTTACCTATATATAAGAATTTATCTTCTTCAACATTATCGTATTTTCCATTTAGAATATTTTCTACATCATTTAAAACATCATCTATTTTTACATATTGTCCTTTTATTCCTGTAAATTGTTCTGATACGAATAATGGTTGTGAGAAGTAATTACGTAATTTTCTTGACCTATGGAATATATTTTTATCATCAGTTGATAATTCATCAATACCAAGTACTGATATTATTTCTTCTAGTTCTTTATAACGAGTTAGATACCTTAGTGTTTCTCCAACTAATTGGTAGTGTCTTTGTCCAATTTTATCAATATCAATTAATTTAGAATTTGATTTAAATACATCAATGGCAGGATATAATCCTAATTCAGCAATTTTACGATCAAGTACTATTTGTCCATCCATATATGAGACAACATTTTGTACGGCTTCATCGTTATAATCATCTGCTGGTATATAAATAGCTTGGAATGAAGTGATTGAACCATTATCAGTAGAACTTATTCTCTCTTCTACTTTACTAATATCATTCATTGTATCTGATGGATAACCATTTTCAACTAGCATTTGTTTAAGTTCCATCGCTATTTCTGATTTTGCTTGTATAAAACGATAAATATTATCGACAAATAGTAAGACGTCTTTTTTCTCCTCATCTCTTAAGTATTCGGCTGCGACTATTCCTGTTTCAATACATTTACTTCTAACGACTGGGTTTTTAGACATTTGTCCAAATATCATGGTCATATTATCAAGTAAATTAGAACTTATTAATTCATCGTATAGTTCTTTTCCTTCACGGCTACGTTCTCCTACTCCGATGAAGACAGAATTTATTTTTGATTCTGTATATAGATTATGAATTAATTCTTTTATTAAGACTGTTTTACCAACACCTGCACCTCCTAATAGTCCCATACGAAATCCTTTTTTCATTGGGGCAAAGAAGTCGATTACTTTTATTCCAGTCCATAGTGGTTCTGCTTCAACATTTAGCTCTTTTAAAGAAATAGTATTGTTTTCAATAAAGTGTTTTTTTATTGATGTAAATTTTTTACCATCTAAAGTTTGTCCATAAGCATCAAATATTCTACCCATTATAGCTTGAGAGTATTCCATCTCTAAACCATCGCTTACTTTTTGAACTATCGTTCCTTTTCTTAATCCTCTAGTTGTATTTAGACTAATACATAAGGCATTGGTGTTTGTTATTTCAATTACTTCAAAGCGATATTTAGAATTATCTATTACTTCTAGAATATCTCCTGTTTTTATATCGCTATTTTCTTCTAATATTATTTCGATGCTTATTTCAAAGATTGAAATTATTTTACCAGTTTTCATACTAACCACCTTTTCTATTATTTTTCAACAAAGCTAAATGTTTTGACCATCTCTTCTTCACTTTTTGGTGAATATCTATATTGTTTTAGACTCTCGATTATTAAATTACCACGACGGATACTTTCTTTTAATCCTTCGTTCATTTCACTTGTATCTGATAATTCATAAATATCACGAACATCTAGATATGATAATAATTCACGTCTTACTTTAGAACCTAAACCAGATAAGTTTTTACTTTGAACGGCCGCGCCTAATCTTGATACTGATAATCCATAATCAATGGCAGGTTTTTCTCCTTTATCAAAATTCTTTTTGGATAAAACTATTTGTCCATCAGTAATAGATATTATATTAGTTGAAATATAATCTGTAATATCTGATGCTTTTGTTTCTACTATTGGTAAGATTGTTATTGAACCGCCATTTTTATGCTGACATCCTTTTTCTAACATTTTTGCATGTGCATAAAATATGTCTGATGGGTATGCATCACGTCCAGGTATTTTATTACTTGTAAGTGATATTTGGCGATACGTATCAGCGTGTTTTTTCAAATCATCTATTATAACTAATACATCATATGATTGTAGCATGAATTCTTCGGCGATTGATAAGGCTACATATGGTGTTAAATATGTTTTGGTTGCTAACTCATCGTTAAAAGACGCTAGGATTACTGTATAAGATAAGGCTCCGTTTTTAGTCAAATCATAATATATTTCTTTTACTTCTTTTTTTGTTTTTCCTAATGCAACATATATGCAAATTATATTTTTATCTTTTTGGTTAACAATTGTATCTAATACTATTTGAGTTTTTCCTGTTTTTTTATCACCAATTATTAATTGTCTTTGTCCTCTTCCAATTGGATACATCATGTCTATTCCTGATATTCCTGTTAAAAGACTTCTATTAACGCTTGTACGATCCATAAGTGGAATATCAACTCCATCGATGCTTACTTCTACTAAATCACTGAATTTTTTTCCTGCGATTAAGTCGTTACCAAAAATATCGATTACTTTGCCAATTGAATCAAGACTAAAGAGACATTTATATTCTTTATTAAGGCTATAAACTAAGTCTCCTGGCACTATTTTTTCATCTACTTGGGTTAAGGATATAATAACACGATTAGGATATATTGCAAATACATAGCCTGATGCTTTATTATTTATGTTTACTTCATCATAAAATGCAACGTCTACTAATCCGCTTACTTCAATATTATATTTATTTACTTTAATGACTTTTCCAGCGGCATAGATATTATTACTATTTTTTATATTATCTATTACTTTATCTATATTAGTATCCATAATTATACATTCCTTTCATTAAGACTAAAGTCATATACTTTATTTTTATAAATTATTTTTATTCCTTTATATATACTATCGTTAACAACAGTCTTAATATACTTACTCAAATGGTTATAGTTTTGTTTACTACTTGCGACTTGTATTTCAATATATGGACTAGTTATTGCAATTAATTCATCTAAATAATTAAGAAAATCATTTAGTTTTTTTACTTTATTTTGTTTTTTAAATTCATAAAAGATATATTTTTCATCTTCATCTAGTTCATCTAAAATTGCTTTTTCTAAATCTAATTCGTTTTCTATTTTATATATTAATTTACTACTAAATTTTTCTTTAATCTTTGATGCGGTAAAATAATCTTTATCATCGACATTTTGTTCGATAAACTCTAATATTATTTTCTCATAATCTATATCAAACTCATTATCTATTTTCTTTTGTAAATCACTAAAATATTTTTCTTTATAATCTGCATCTGTCATTATATCGATAATACTTTTATCAAATGTATAATTGTTTTTTGAGCTAGTATCTTTTAGACTTTCCAACTCTGCCTTTTTATTTTCTAACTTTTCATTAACCTCGTTTAATTTTGATTCTTTTTCATTAATAAGATCGTCATATACTTGTAATTTGTCAACAAAATATGACTTTGTTTGTTCATTTACTCTATCGACAGTTTTTCTTAGTATTTTATACATAAAATATACTAATAAGCATATGATGATACCAAAAACAATAACAATATATACCATGTTATACTATTAATGGATTAAAGAATAATAAGAAGAAACAAAAGGCAAATAAAAATAGTAAGAATACTGATGTAATTATTAAAATTGTCATTACTGAATGGACTACATCATTTTTAGTTTCTGGATTTCTTCCTACTGCTTCAGCTACTCTGCCTCCTAGTAGTCCTACTCCAATTCCTACGCCTAAAAATGCTAATCCTAGCATTATTCCTATACATATTGCTGTTGCTGATAATATTGATTCCATATCACACCTCCACTATTATATTAATTATATCAGTATCTAGTTCTAAAGTCAATTAATTAATTGATTTTTTATTTGGATGTTAATTTTCATTTGGATGTAAAAAGCGAAGCGTACGTAAATATAAAAAAGTGTATAAATTTTTAACATTTACACACTAAAGATAAAAAGACTATAAAACTTAATGGTTTAGAAAGCAAGGAGAACCGCACGAGCCGAGTGGTCAGAATCCGCAATGCCATTACCCCTGTAGATGTTTAACACGCCCGCGTGAGAGCCATCGTCATAGTGTATTTCTATTAGTACTACTTAGTTTCTACACTCATTGTAAACATTGCATATGTTGAATATAAAGCTAATGTAAATAAACCTATAACTATTAATAATATTAAATAACTTTTCTTCATTTTTTTCACTCCTTAAAACACGAAAAAAATACAAGAAAGATATTCTATTTGCATAGAACATTTCCTTGTATTTCACATACATTTTTTATAACATTTAATAAAAATGACCCCCGTATTTACTTATAGTTAACTTCATATTATCACTTCCATTATTTTATATTTGGTAAATCATTTGGTTTATTTAACATAACAAACTTATCAAATCTTATTGCTTTATCTTCATTTAAGCTTATTTTATAAGCATTATTTGAAACATATATTTTCTCATTAGTTATATTTTTTATAGTATATTTATCTGTTTCTTTATCATAATATTCTAAACTATTATTGTTATTTACTATTACATAAGACATTGGACTTAAATTTATTCTTTCTCCATCAATATCTAAAATAGATGCTTCAGGGAAGAAATATAAATCATAACCATCAAATAGAATAAAGTTGGATACTTCTTGTTCATAATCGATTGTTTTTAATTTATATGCTGTATTAGCCTCATCATATTCTACACTAGTATAAATTGGGACTCTTACTTGTTTATAATTATCATAGATAAATAAAGCGGTCATTTCTTTAGGAAAAATTACTTTATTATCGATATAAATCATATTTGTTAAATCCATATCTTTAGTAGTAGTTAAATCAATTATTTCTTGTTTTCTATTTACTTTTACAGAAAACTTATCTGTTATTTTAGTACCCGCAAAATGAGTATATCCTTCTTCTTGATATGTTTCTGAATAACTATTATATAACTTTTGAATACTATAAATGGCATAAGTTAGAAGTAAAATGACAATTAAACAAATTGGTATTAATACTACATAATGTTTAGTAATAAACTCTTTTACTTTCTTCATTTCTTCCTCCTTATGGCATCGCTATTTTATAGCTAATATTATTATTTATTGTATAGCCTTGATATACTATATTAGATAAATATATTGTTACATACTCACCAATATCTTGATATTCAAAATATCCTTCTACATTATTTTTATTTAGTGCCGATGAATCTAAATTATTTGATAACTCTAATTTAGAATTTTCTAAATCAGAAACTAAATTTACTTTTAAACTATCTAATTTATAATCCTTATCTAATTCTATATTGTAATAAATACGATTAGCAGTAACTTTAGTAATTTTAAGTGATAATTCTGGACTACCCATCATAACACTAGCCTCATCAAATTGTTCTTCTACTCTTTTGTTGTCTTCATAATAGCTATATTTAAACTTTAGATTATATGTTACATTAGCTCTTAAACCTGGAATTACTAAATTATTAGTTGTTTTATCAAAATAACTAACTGCTACTAGGGTATTTTTGGAATCATATATTTCAACAAATACCGATTCATATTCATCTAATGGATCATATACTACATAATCAACATTTATATAGCCAACTGAAGCAGTTACTGATATAATTGAAGTTGTTTTGCTGGCATCAATAAAATCATCAGTATTATCATTATCATCGCCATTATTTTCATTGTTGTTATCGTCTGTATTTTGATTATTATTTTCATTATTTGTATTATTGTTATCATTAGGTTGATTATTATCTGTAGTGCCTGTTCCACCACCATTGCCAGTACCATTTTCGTTGTTATCTTCATCTTCTTCTGGTTTATTATTTTCTTCTTCTGGTTTTACATATTCATTGGTACTGCCAATTATTTTCTTTAAATCTACTTCTTCATTATCTATATATAGTTTTTCTAGGGCAATATCAAATGTATAAGTAGAAGTAATTATTTGAGTTTCTTTAAATGTTTTTAGATTAACAGAATTATTATAAAGTTGAGCATTACCACTTTTATCTAATTCTACAATTAAATAGTTTGTTGTATTTAACTCATTATTGGACGTTTTAATTGTTTTATCTATTATTAAATATTTACGATCTGCTATTTTATAAAATTTAGATTCATTAGTATTTACTAATGTTTCATCTTCATGAACTATTACTTTGTCTTCTCCTAGCGATGTTACTTCGTAATATTTTCCGTATAAATTCATTTGTGATTTTTTAGGATTATATATAATAGCATTATTTCCCAGTAAGTACATATCTTCTTTATACATCAAATAATACATATCATTCCATTTTATTTTCAAAGTTGCATCTTCATCTATTTTAATTAAATTTTTATCTTTATCATACATAATGGATCCAGCATCAATATCATAATGTATTTTTCCATTAGTTATTGCTTTATTGATAAAGAAAGAAAATATGACAATTAGAATAATACTTGCTATTAAGACTATAAACATATACATTTTATTTTTTTTATCATATTTTCTCATTTCTTATTCCTCCTTATCCTACTGTAATGTATTTAGAATTATTACTAGTAGATATTGCTTGGTATTCTCCATGTTCATCTGTTATATAAAATTGGAATGTTATCATATAAGTTGTTTTTGGTTCTAGTTTAATATTTTCATCATCTAATATTAGTCTATAATATTTATCTTGATTACTTCCTTCTATTACCGTAAACATTTTATCCATACCCTCACCAATAGTATAGGTATTAGTTGTTATTGGAGCACTTTGACCTTCTTTAGTTATTGTATAATCCATTTTTGTAATATTTGTTAAATTTGCACTACTAAAGAAATTCATAATAACACTGTTAGTGGTAGCGTTTATTGATAATTCTCCTAGTGATACTCCATAAATACCAGATGTATAAATTGAATAATTATATACATGGGTTTTATTTATATATTGACTATGATCAGCTCCATTAGCTTCTGCTTCATCTCTTAAGCTTTTATTATTAGTATATGTGCTAAAGGTTATCTCTAAGGTATATTCACGATTTGCTACTAAATTAGCAATGACATTATATTTATCTACTTCATCTAATGAGGTAGCAAATTTTATTGTTCTTAATTCTTCAACATCAATATCATCTATTTTAGCTACTTCAGTTCCATAACTATCTAATAATCTTACACTATATGTTCCATCTTTAATTACTTTATCATTATCAGTAATAGCGATGTTATATTCTAGTGAGTAGATATAGTTTGAATCAACTATTTCTGTTTTGGCACTTTTTGTTACTGTTATAGTTGGTAAAATTAATTCTTTTAAATTAATGAAGTCATTATATATTTCTACTTGTTTTTCTCCTGTAGTAGTTGTAGTTTTTGCAAGTAGTTGGATTTTAAAATAATTATCTCCAAATATTGTATCATAGCTTGTAATATCAAAATCTATTTTATTATTAGTTTCTAAATCTTGATTAGCTATAGTTTTAGTATCTACTATTTCATCATTTTCAATTAAGTTAATAACTAAATCGTAGTTTTTAGTTACATTTACTAATTCATTATTTAATGTTAAATCTAGATTTAAGTTTCTATTTAAATACTTATCTTCACTACTACTAGCTTGATGTGTACTAATCATATCACCATATAATTGATTACCGCTTAAAGTAGTAAAACTATAAGTTGTTGGAACACAGTTAGAAGTTTCACATAATGTTGTATCGTTTAACTGCACATATGTTTTGCCATTTTTATCTAAATATGCAAATACTTTATATGTATAAGTTGTATTATCATCTAAATTTTCAAAAGTGAAATCAGTTGTTCCTGTTGTACTTATTTCTACTTTTTTAGTATCTATTTTTGTACTTGTATCTTCATTATATAATTCAACATAATAATAGTATTTTCCATCTTCATCAGCGATAAAGTCTTTTTTCAATACGTTTTCTGTGATACTAGAAGATGTTAAGGTTATATCTGCTCCATTTATAATTGGATTATATGTAGTACTTATATCTGGAGTGATACTATAAAACTTAAAGGTATTATCAGATGATTCATCAATATTTATTTGTTTTTTATCTACATTTTTGAAATTAATTGTATAATTACCATTTTTATATCCTTCATTGGTTCTTGTTAAATTTATATTTAATTTCTTGATACGAGCATCTTTATATTCTAATAAGTTATTATTATAAATTAAGTTATATAAGTTAAATGTTGATTGATTAGTTTCATAATAATATAGGTCTTTAGGTAAATCTGATTCTACTAGGTTAGATGAATTATTTAATACTAAATATGTTCCTTGTCCATTTTCATTACTGTTTTGTTGAACTAAATATCCGTATTCTGATGGTTGAGAAATTAAACCTGTATCATAATATCCGTATAAGTTAACGCTTAAAGTCCTATCGGCAAAATCTTCAATATCACGATAGTGATAATCTAGATATTTTATACAACCAGAATTAGCTTCACAATCTTTTAATTCAGAGAAGAATCTATTTCTAATTGTTACGGTATTACTTTTTACTTCTAATTCATAGGTACTTATACGATCTAATATTTCTCTAGCATTTTCTGTATCTAATATTTTAATTGTTATTTTATTACTAGTCTCATTATTTTCTAAAATATATTTTAATCCATAATCATCTAGATTATAAAATCCATCAAATGTGTATGTTTTCTCATAGCCTATATCTACATCTTCTTCTGTTGATCCGGTTTTATTTATAGCTGTTTTATAATAGATATTATATTTACTTCCATTTTTTAGATTTGAAATAGTAAATTCTGTATTTTTGTTCATGGTAAGTGGCACTTCATATTCTTGATCATCAACGGTGTAGTATAATGAATAATTTTCTTTGCCTTC
Organism: uncultured Bacilli bacterium; assembly: GCA_944358825.1. Classification (GTDB taxonomy): domain Bacteria; phylum Bacillota_I; class Bacilli_A; order RF39; family UBA660; genus CALVVX01. Next base: position 5,198 of record CALVSA010000023.1, on the reverse strand, counting down.
TTCTTTATATAAAGCTTTATCAGAATCATACATAGTATAAGCATATGTTATTGAATCTTTTGTACTTGAGACAATATTAAAATAGAAATTTGGCTCTTGTTTATTAGCAATTACTGGATCTGATTTTACGTATTCTTTTTCAATTCGTCCTGGGTAGAAATAATCTATTGTATTATCTTTTTGATCATCTACAGTAATATAAAATCTAAATTGATATTTATTACCACGATATAAGACGATATTACCATTTGTATTTGTTATAGCATCTTTTGTATAGTAATCAGTTCCGGCTTGATAATTAAATGTTTTTGTATAACTTCCTGTTAGTTCATCCATTTTTTCTTGGCTTAAATCATGACAATCACCAGTTGTTAGAGAACATACTCCCATATGCATGTAATAATTTGCATTAGGGTATAATTTTAGTAAGTTTTCTGAATCATAATTTGCAGTTACGATTGCACGATTAGCTATATTATTTACATTTTTAATTTCAACATCCATCCACGGATCACCTAGAATATCGTCCGCTCTTAAGTCTGTATTTATTTCAAATGCATAAGTATTATTTTCAACTGTGATATTATTAATACCGGCACTATCAGTGGCATTTGTTATTTCAAAAATATAGTATCTAGTAAGTAGTCCATCAGTTTTGGCTTTTAACTGATCGATATTCATATTAAAGGTATTAGTTGCACTGATAGTAAATTTATTTTCAAAGAAATTTTTCTTTAACTCATTTGTAAAATCAACGCTTCCTATATGTTTACCATCTTCGATATTTTCTGTATTGCTGGCATAAACATTAATTGTTAAATTAGTTAATGCATTAGCCTCAGCATCTGAATTATTAGTTGATGCTAGGATGTTTCCTCCTAGTGAGAATACTTGTTCAGCAGTACTTATTTTCTCATCGCCCCAGTTAACTGTAATTGGTACAATGCTTTTAGTTGATGCATTCATACTCTCTCCTATTTGGACACATGCTCCTTGTTCATAAAGATCAGCATCACATGATTGTAAGCCATTTCCATCTTTAAAGTCAACGCCTCCAAATACTTCTAGCATATAATTAGTGTTTGCTTTTAGACCTGTAGCTTCAAATTTATATGTTAAGTTTACTGGATCAAAATCAGCTTCTACGGTTGAATAGTTTAGTGTAGTTGATCCGGTTTCGTAATATCTTATATAAATTGTATTAGGAGCATCATAACAATTTCTACCTTCTATTGGAACGGTACAGTTATCATCTGCTATTTTTATTTCACCTGATAAGGTATTAAATGTTGTTTTATTATTATCAAGAGCAAAGCTTACTGATGGTACAGCACCAGCGACAAAGGAATTACTATAGCCACTGTTATATTCAACATCTTTTTCATTATCGTTGTATTCAACAACAACCATATAACGATAGCTTTGTCCTGTTATTAAATTTTTACCATCTATATCAACTTCAAATGGAGTACTATCTTTTTTTACAATTGGATCCATTACTGGATCTTTTCCGCCTTCACCAGTTACATTATTATATTTATATATGTAATAACGATAACCAGTTACAGCTTTATCTTCATCGATAACTTCCCCAATATCAAATGTTACTTTAGTCATTTCTTTATTTACTGTTGCTTTTACATCGGTTACAATCGGAGATTTTTTTAATGTTTTTACATCTAATGTTAGTGTATAATCACCATTTTCACGATAACTACTTCCTTCGTCAATATCAGTATATACAACGTTATTATATGTAATATTGTTTAATACTACTTTATAATCACTATTAGATTTCAAATTAGAAAATGTTATTTCTTGGTTACTATTAGTAACAGTTATATTTCTTCTTTCAATCTCATTATTATCTTTATCAAAAATACTTATATCATAACCTTTAACAGCATCAGCATTACCAACGGTAGTATTAATAGTTATACTATCTTTAGTAACGAAGCTCTTTTGTAATTCTATATCTAATCCTTCAGTTACAAAAACACGTTGGAAATATTGTTTATCATAACTAATATCTTCGTTGGTATAATTACCTGTAATTGATACAATATAATTTGTATCTGGGGCAAGTGTTCCACTTGGTGTTGAGATTGTAACTATATTACTTATATCATCTATTGTGCTACGATAAACAGTTTGGGCTGTTTTCATATTTATTACCGCAACATTTAGACTGCTTTTTATAACATTATACTCATCGATTATTTGTAATTCTAAATCCATTTTATTAGCGGTTATATTTGCATTTACAACCTTAAAGATAGGATTTTTTGTAATACTTACTTCAGGTTCTTCATTCTCATTACCACCTTGATTTTCATCGTCATTTGGCTCTTCAGGTGGCTCTACAGTAGGATCGGTTGGTTCTTGTACTGGTGGTGGGGTTTGCTCGTTATTTTCACCAGTTCCATTACCATCTTCATTTCCTTCTCCATCAGAACCACCACTATTAGGATCTTCTTCTGGTGGGATTATTTCAATATTTTCATTACCATCGATAGTCATTTGATCAAGTGATAATTTTGGTTCATCATTGTAGTAAATATATTTATCACCAAGGTTTATTACTGTATTTTCTCCAATATATATATAGCTTTTATCAGCTGTTGTACTTCTTGTATTAATTCCATCTGATATGATTACAACGCCATCTTCAATATATGTTATTTCAAAGAAACTACCAACTGCTTGAGAGACCATTAAATCAGCATTACCTGATAATTTTGCACTTATATTTTGACTGGCTACAATATATTTATTTTCACTTATTTTTCCAATCCAGCTATCAATGCTTAAATCTCCATTAGCGTTTTTAATATGATATTTATTATCGATAAATTCTATTAAAGATTTATTAGTTATATTGTAATATGGAATGATACTATCATTGACATTAGCGAGATTTAAAATAACACCGTTTTTTAAAAAAGCTATGTCGCCATTTTCATAGTGAATAAAATTATCTAAAGTAGCTTCTACTTTGTTTTTTTCCTCATCTTTAAAAGTTAAATTACCACTTACATTATGGCGATATTCTTCTCCTTTATCAAAATTATAAACTTCAGTATTACCACTTTTATAAGATATTATGTATCCACTTTTAGTAAATGTTTGTTTATTATTTTGAGTTAGGAAGAAAACACCAACGATTAATAATATTAAGCAAATTATGCTTAAACTCATAATAATTCCAAAACTTTTTTTAACAACTCTCATACGATAGCCTCCTAGTATTATTTATTCAATTATATCATTTGCCTATGGTAAAGTCAATTGCTTTAGATGAAAAAAAAGGCAATTTTTAGTTGTCTTTTTCTATCCTACAAAGGTTGAATTTACTCCCATTCCTGTTGTTGAATCAAAGCGAATAGTACCGGCAAAATTACCACGATCATAATTATTTTGCGAACTTCCTGTTTCACTTAACCACACTAATACATAAAACTTTGAAGAGCTTCCTGGTCCCATTGTGAAAGATTTTTTCCAAGTCTCATCATCCATACTATGTATTCGACCAAAAGGAGTTGCATCAGTAGCATTTGTTATCTCAGCCCATTTTAGATTTGTAAATTTGCTATTTTCTCCGGTTGCATATAAGCTAATTTTACTAGATACTGTTGATGTTACATTACCTGTATTAGTTATAGTTATTTGGTATAATTGACAAATTCCTTTGCCATCTTCATCGACACATGAGCCGTTGTTTGTTCCATCTAAAGCTGTTTGTAACTGATTATCCTCAGTTGGTAATAACCCTACTGTTTCATCACTTGTTAATCTTTCAACGTCTAAAGATAATCCTAACTTAGCAGATTCTGGACTAACGGTACTTTTTCCTTTACTATTAGAATAAAAATATGAAAAACTAATGGTAGCAGTCGTTATTAAGATAACGATGATAATGACCGCTATGTAGAGTTTTTTAAATCCTTTTGACATTTTATCCTCCTATTCTATAAGTATATAATAACAAAAAACACATAAAATTGCAATAAGTAAAAAGTCAAAATATTATTTAATAAGAAAAGAAGTTTTTTAACTTCTCTCTTATTTATTAATCTTATATTCTATTTGCATTAACATATAATTTTCTAAAGCAAATTCCAGTAGCAACTAATGATAAACCAAGTAATGCAAAGATAATTGTAATTCCATCAAATGTTTGTGGATTTTTTACTTCATTTCCAACTTCTTCTGCTGGTTTATCAGTTGGCTCAGTTGGTTCAGTAGGTTTAGAATCATCTACATATTCATCTCCATTAACAGGAGCTGTAGCTTCATTACTAGTAAATTTAACATCATTATTACTATCAGTAATAACAACTGTATTACCATTTGCTAAAATTTTATCAGTAGAATTTTCTTTGTTTTCAATTATAAATTCTGTAGTAGCATCATTTTCATCACTTGCAAAACGAATAACGTTTTCTTTTTTATCTGATGCAATAGTACCATTCATAATTAATTTTGGTTGATTAGCAGAACCTTCTAATTGAACAGATTTTGATACTTCAATACCATTATTTTCAGTTTCACCATTTGAACCTAATTTTACATTAATTACTTCTATAGTACCAGCATTAATTAATACTGCTCCATAACGGCAATTATTAATAGTTACATTATCTAAACTAACATAACCACCATCATGTGCTTGAACACCATATTTTTGTGAATCAATTAAAGTAACATTTTTTAAATGGATTTTAGCGCCTACACTAGCTGTTATAAGTGAATGATTACCACCTATTTCTTCTTTAGGAGTATCATCACGGTATCCTGTAATTGTTACGCCTTCTCCACCATCAATTGTTATTTCTTTTCCAGTTATTTCTACAATTTCTTCTTTACTATTGATTGTAACATCTTTAGTTAAAGAAATTGTATCTCCACTTTCAGCAGCTGTTACTGCTTCTTTTAATGAAGTGTAATCTCCTTGATCACCTACAGTTATTGTTTTAGCATCAACTGCATTTGGTAAAGCAAAAATTCCTAATAAGCTAACTAATACTGCTCCAAAATATTTTTTCATCTTATCTCTCCTCCTATTATAATTCTATCACATCATTTTTTCTTAATCAATAATTTTTTTCGTTTTTTTTATTTTTGTTGATTTTCATTTGGAATGCCGTTTTAATAAATTTGCGGCATTTAGTCTGATTATAGTATAATATATACCATGT